>DVJC01000031.1 GCA_018710835.1 Candidatus Limadaptatus stercoravium
GCGCTGACCGCACGGTCGCTGTGTAGCGGTCGGAATGCGGAGGATCGCGCAGAACAGTCCGTGCGGAGCAAATTCCTTCGGACGGACGTTAAAACCGTGCGCGCCATACCCCCTGCGTTTTGTTGCGTTCGGGCGCGCGATGTGCTATCATTGTTGAATAATTACGGCGCAGGCGTTCGCAGGGGCGTATGCGCGCACGCAAGGAGAATCTATGACGCGGTCGGAGAGAGCGGAAGAACTGTTTTTCGAAGGATACACCTGCGCGCAGTCCGTGGTGCTCGCGTTTGCGGATCTGACGGGAGTCGACGGCGCGGTATTGGAAAGACTCTCCGCGCCGTTCGGCGGCGGAATGGGAAGGCTCAGGGAAGTGTGCGGAGCGGTGAGCGGTATGGCGATGCTGCTCGGCCTTTCGCGGCAGTGGGACACCCTCGACAAGGAAGAGAAGGAAGAGCTTTACGCCAAGGAACGGGAGCTTGCGGAGAAATTCCGTGAAAAGGCGGGGAGCATCGTCTGCCGCGATCTCGTCGCCGCGCATCCCCACGGGGACACGCACAATTCCATGAAGCCGTACTGCAAAAGTCTTGTGGGGCTGGCGGCGGCAATAGTGGAAGAGAGCGGCATGTTCGCCGAAAGCGCGCGTGCGGAGCGGCAATAGAGCGTTATGCGGCGAAAGCCGCAGTTAATGTCGTAAAAAAGGAAGATAAATCAGCGTTTCTGCAAATATCATGCCGCACGGCGCGGCAGAGGAACGCGCCGTCATGCGGTGCGGACAGGCGGAAACGGCGACGGAGAAGATATGCTTAACGGAAAACAGAGAGCGGCTCTCAGAGCCGCGGCAAACGGGCTCGAAGCATGGTTTCAGATCGGGAAGAGCGGCATCGGCGGCAACATGACCGCCGACATATCCGCCGCGCTCGACGCGCACGAGCTGGTCAAGATAACGGTGCTCAGAACCGCGCCGTCGGAGCCGAAAACGCTGCTGCGCACGCTCGCGCAGACGCTCGGCGCGGAGGAAGTGTCCGCGGTGGGCAACAAGATCGTCCTTTACAGACGCAGCGAAAAAGAGGGCGTGAAGCACATAGAGTTCTGAACACGCGGCGGAGTGCGGAGAATAGTATGAGAGAGGACAAGACGAAACTTACGCCTGAGAACGAGCCGCAGGAAGAACCTTCTTCCGAGGCTCTCAGACAGGCGCGCGACGAGCTGAAGCGCCGCCGTCAGGAAACGCAGGCGTTCAAACGCAGGTATTTCGATTTCTACGACGACGTCAAGATCTCGCACAGAGAGGACTGGTGATGAAAATGTCGGGAAAACTGCAGGTCGCGGACGGCGCGTCCGCGGTCGGTCCGGAGTTGCGCACGCGTTACGGCGTGGCGGCAGGGGTGTTCGGCATATGTTCCAACGCGGTCATATGCGCCCTTAAACTCGCGGTGGGGTTCGTGAGCGGCAGCGTGACGGTCATAGCGGACGCGGTCAACAATCTCTCCGACGCGGGCAGCAGCGCGGTGACGGTCGCCGGCTTTAAGCTCGCCGCCCGTCCGGCGGACCGCGAGCATCCTTACGGGCACGCGCGTTACGAGTACATCGGAGCGCTCGTGGTGGCGGTCATCATCCTCATCGTGGGCGCGCTGCTGTGCAAGTCATCCATCGAGAAGATCGTCGCGCCCGAAACCGTGACGGTGGACGTCTGGACGTACGTCGTCCTGTGCGTTTCCATAGTCATGAAAGTCGTTCAGATGGGGATATATCTGAACTTCGCAAAGCGCATTTCCTCTCCCGCGCTGAAAGCCGCCGCCGCGGACAGCCGCAACGACGTGATGGCGACGACCGCTGTGCTTATCGCGGCTGTCGTGACGGACGTCGCGGGCGTATATGTGGACGCTTATTTCGGACTCGCCGTGTCCTTGTTCATAGTCGCGTCGAGCTTCAAGTACATTCTGGAAGCGGCGAATCCGCTCATCGGCACGCGTCCCCCGGACGAGGTGGTGGACGGGCTGAAAGCGCGCATTCTCGCCTACGACGGAGTCATCGGCGTGCACGACCTCGCGGTGCATTCGTACGGCGAGGGCAGATACTTCGCGGTGGCGCATCTCGAAGTGCCGGCACGCGACGATCTGATGTTCGCGCACGAGCTTGCCGACAACATCGAACGCGAGATCAAAACCGATACGGGAATACAGCTCACTCTCCACATCGACCCCATAGACAACGAGGACGAAGAGACGCTCGCGCTCAAAGCGCGGTGCGAAAGAGTGCTGAAAACTCTGGGCGAAGAATATTCGCTGCACGATTTCAGGATAGTGCGCGGCGCATCGCATACGAACGTGATATTCGATGTCGGGATGCCGTTCGAGAGTAAGACGACTCTTGCGGACGTAGAGAATAAAATGACGGAAGAGTTTGCCGCCGAGGAAAAGAAATACTATTTCGTGCTTTCCCGCGACGCCGAGTAGGCGGACGGAGAGCGCGTCCGATACGGAAACCGGTACAAAACCGTTCAAAACACGCGGCGTATTCATGACCGCCGCATGAAAGGGCGCATGCGCGCCGAAGGAACTGTATGATCAGAGAAGATTTGAGAAACGTAGCCATCATCGCACACGTCGACCACGGCAAGACCACGCTCGTGGACGGCATGCTCCGCCAGTCGGGCACATTCCGCGACAACCAGCAGGTGCAGACCTGCGTCATGGATTCGGGCGCGCTGGAGAGGGAGCGGGGCATAACCATCCTCGCAAAGAACACGTCCGTGCATTGGAACGGCGTGAAGATCAACATCATAGACACCCCCGGACACGCGGATTTTTCGGGTGAGGTGGAGCGCGTGCTCAAGATGGTGAGCGGCGTGCTGCTCCTGGTGGACGCGGCGGAAGGTCCCATGCCGCAGACGAGGTTCGTCGTCGAAAAGGCGCTGGAGCTGGGACTGAAGATCATCATCGTCATCAACAAGATAGACCGTCCCGACGCGCGGCTTGCGGAAGTGGGCGACGAGGTGCTTGAGCTCCTGCTCGACCTCGGCGCGGACGACGATCAGCTCATGAGCCCCATTCTGTACTGCTCGGGCAAGAACGCCACCGCGACCAGGGATTACAACGTGCCCGGCACCGATCTCAAGCCGCTTTTCGAGACGATACTCGACTATGTCGAGCCTCCGGAGGGAGATCCGGACGGCGATCTGCAGCTGCTGGTGTCCGCAATAGATTACAACGAATATGTCGGGCGCATAGGCATAGGCAAGATCGAGCGCGGCACCGTCAAGGTGGGCGAAGAGGTCATGGTGTGCGACCACACCGGCATTTCGCCTTATAAGAGCAAGGTGGTGACGCTCTTCCAGATCGAGGGACTCAAGCGCGTTTCGGTGGACGAGGCGCAGGTGGGCGACATAGTGTGCTTCAGCGGCATAGAGAACATCACCATAGGCAATACGCTCTGCGTGCCGTCAAAGATAGATCCCGTGCCCTTCGTGAAGATAGGCGAGCCGACCATCGAGATGAACTTCTCCGTCAATGACAGCCCCTTCGCGGGCAAGGAGGGCAAGTTCGTCACGTCGCGCCAGCTGCGCGACAGGCTCTTCCGCGAACTGCTGAAAGACGTGTCCCTGCGCGTCTATCAGACGGAAAGCCCCGACACTTTCAAGGTGTGCGGCAGGGGAGAGATGCACCTCAGCATCCTCATCGAAACGATGCGGCGCGAGGGATACGAGTTCGGCGTGGGCACTCCGCAGGTCATCTTCCGCACCATAGACGGCGAGAAGTGCGAGCCTATGGAAAGGTTGTTCATCGACGTGCCCTCCGAGTGCGTCGGTTCCGTCATGGAGCGCATGGGCGTGCGCAAGGGCGAGCTGGTCACCATGGAGCCGAAAGGCAGCCGCATAAGGATGGAATTCGTCGTGCCGTCGCGCGGACTGTTCGGCTTCAAGAACGAGTTCCTCACCGACACCAAGGGCGAAGGGGTAATGAACCAGCTCTTCGAGGGATACGCGCCCTACAAGGGGCCGATACAGCGCAGGTTCACCGGATCTCTCGTCGCGTTCGAAACGGGCGAGGCGGCGACGTACGGGCTGTTCAACGCGCAGGAGCGCGGCACGCTCTTCATCGATCCGCAGACCATGGTGTACGAAGGCATGGTGGTCGGCATGTCGCCCAAGGCAGAGGACATCCGCGTCAACGTGTGCAAGCGCAAGCACGTCACCAATATGCGCGCCGCGGGCTCGGACGAGGCGCTCCGTCTCAACACCCCGCGCAAGTTCAGCCTGGAGGAGGCGCTGGAGTTCCTGAACGACGACGAAATGCTGGAAGTCACTCCCAAGAACTACCGCATCCGCAAGGTGATCCTCTCCGGCAGCGAACGCCTGAAACTGCAGTCCAAAGGCAAACAGTAAGACGGCGCGCAACGCGGCGGAGCGGAAGGTTTAGGGTAAATCAAGCTAAAGACCGAATTACAAAACGCGGAGTTAAACTCCGCGTTTTGCGCTTGTAAAGTGGGGGATTGGGGGAATTTCCTAGTAAACGTATAACCCAAACTTTAACCTGCTGTGCGTCTCGCGGGGAATATTAATCCCCCTCCTTCCCTTTGGGCTTTCCTCCCCCACTCGGAATATGGGACAGTCCTCCTGTCATGCGGGACTAACTTTTCGACCTTTTGAAAAAACTTTTATTCTCGCACTTACATAATCGAGAGGCGAACAGAACTCACTGAAAACCCCTCGTGGGCGGAGGAATTCGGCGCTCGCACACTTACGCCCGTGTCTACTTAGTGTTACATCTAGTGCTCGGCACTCACTTTGCGCGCCGCGGCGTTCAAGCGGCGGCTGCGCCGCCTGTGAACGCTTGGAGTCCCCGCAAAAAATCCGCAGAGATTTTTTGCGGGGCTCCCTTGGGTGAGCGGCGCGTATTATGTCTTCGAACGAGTGTGCGTTAAGTATAAGTTTGTTCTTTCGTCTTCGAACAAATAAACATTGAGTATAAGTTCTCTTTCCCGTCCTTGAATGAGGGGCGTCGTACTCAAAAAACACTCTATAAGCGTAACCTTCTCCTTATTTCGGGAGGGTGAGGACGCTGCCGCAGTAGGGGCAGCGGGGAGAGTCGTTTTTCGTGAGGGTGACCTGCGCGCCGCATCGGGGGCAGTCGATGGTGTAGGCGGTGGGGGCGAGGGTTCGGTTTTCGTTGAGCACCAGGCTGTCGCCCTCGCGGATGTAGCCCACGAGATAGCCCTTTCTTATGCAGTTGTTGAGAGTTGCGGAGGCGGTCTTTCCGTTGACGCTGAGCCTTTGGGCGATGTCCGCCACGGTGTAGAGGTTTTCCTCCGTGACGGCTTTCACGAGAGTGAGCTCCTGATTGACCGTCACGAGGCGCGTCCACGCTATCGGCGCGCCGTAGAAGCCTGCCACCACGCACGCTATGCCGATGACGAGCAGGGCGACGAAGCCCTTGTTGTCGTCCATGTTGACCGCTCCGACGACGAGGATAGGTATGCCGGCGACAAGACCTATGGTCAGGATTATTGCGAGAGCGGTGTTTTTCTTTTTGGCTTTGAGGGCGAGTTCCATAGACAATCCTCTTGCGCGGGTGCGCGCGCAACGCTTATATGGTTATTATGAACGATAAACGCCGGTCAGTCAAGACGCGCCATGTATTGCTCGGGCGCGTCTGCGCGCGTTTATACGGCGACTTTCTTTTTCAGTTTCGAGTTGAGGGCGGTATCTATCTTCGAGTGCAGGTTGCGCGTAGGCACGCTGACCGCGGCGTACAATACCGCAAGCACCGCGCATATCGCCGCCATGGCTTTGCCCATTTCCGCCGTGACGTCGTTGTTGACGCCGAAGAAGTCGATGATGATCTGGATCTCCGTGACGTAGCACCCGACGTAGATGCCTGCCATGACTATGCACAGCACGATGTGTATCCACGTCGGCGGGAGCGCCACGCGGAAGAGATATATCATGCCCACGAAAGTGGTGACGATGCAGTACATTGTGCGGATCTGGTCGGGCGAAACGTCTATGAAACAGCGGTCCGCGACCATGACCGCCGCGGCTCCCAGCAGGACGATGACGCCGCCGGGAACGGCGTAGCACAGCACTTTGGTGAGAAAACGTCCGCGTACGAGTTCGTTGTTGGGTTCGAGCGCGAGCACGATGGACGGCATGCCTATCGTCACGCCGCCTATCAGCGTGAGATTGCGCGGTTCGAAAGGAAGAGGCTCGTTGACTATCATGAAGAGCAGCGCGAGCAATACGTTGTACACCGTCTTCATGATGTAGAGCGCCGCGCTTCGCTCCAGATTATTGATCGAGCGTCTGCCTTCCGCCACGATGTGCGGCATGGACGCGAAGTTGGAGTCGAGCAGTACCAGAGAACTGACGTTTTTCGCCGCGTCCGAACCTGAAGCCATTGCGACGGAGCAGTCCGCCTCTTTGAGCGCGAGCACGTCGTTGACGCCGTCGCCCGTCATGGCAACGGTGTGCCCGGCGGCTTTCAGCGCCTTGACGAGCGTGAGCTTCTGGTCGGGCAGGACGCGTCCGAACACGGTGTATTTTCCCGCCGCTTCCCACACCTCCTCCTCGGTGGAGAGCGTGGACATGTCTATTATGTCGTCGCACTTTTCCAGCCCCGCGCGCTTTGCCACCGCGCGCACCGTGGAGGGGTTGTCGCCGGAGATGATCTTGACGTCCACGCCCTGTTCGCGGAAGAAACGCAGGGTATCGGGAGCTTCGGCGCGGATCTTGTCCGTGAGATAGACAAATCCCTCAAACGTGACGTTATCCGGCAGTTTCTGATCGATAAAGTCGCCTTTCGACGAAACGAGCGCGAGCACTCGGTATCCTTCCTCGGCATGCGCCGCCGCCGTATCGAATATGCCGCCTTCGCCGTGTCCCAGTGTGAATTCCACCGCGCCGAGGGCGTAACTCACGCCGTCGAACCGTGCGCCGCTCCATTTCCTTGCGGACGAGAACGGCACCACGTTTTCCGCCGTGCGAGATGAGGGTATGCCGGAAAGATAGTTCCTGAGCGCAAGGGCTGTTGCGTTCTCGTCCCCCGTCGCGGCGACGGTGTCTTTGAGGACGGCTTTGAACTCCTCTTCGGAGAGTCCTTCCCTCGGCTCCACGCCGTTGACCTCCATGCTGCCTTCCGTGATGGTGCCCGTCTTGTCCAGACACAGCACGTCCACGCGGGCGAGCGTTTCCACGCAGTAGAGATCCTGGGCGAGCGTCTTGCGGCGCGAAAGGCGTATGACGCTCACGCAGAACACCGTGCTCGCCAGCGCGACAAGCCCGGACGGGATCATACCTATCACCGAACCTATCGTGGTGACCACGGTGTCGTTGAGGGCGGAGGTGTCGCGGAAATATTTGGAGCAGAAGAGCGCTATGCCCACGGGCACGATGACTATGCTCATCACCTTGACGATGAGCATGAGGGAACGCCATATCTCGGAAGTGGGCTTTTTGAAGTATTTGGCGCCGGAGGAGATCTTCATGACGAAGTTGTCCGCGCCGACGTGTTCCACACGGCACTTCGCCTTGCCCGACACTACGAAACTGCCGGAGATCACCCGGTCGCCGACGTTCTTGACTATGGCGTCCGGCTCTCCCGTGACGAGGGACTCGTTCACTTCGCAGCTTCCCTCCACAATGATCCCGTCCGCGCACACCTGCCTGCCGGAGGAAAGCTCCGCGATGTCGTCGAGCACGATGTCTTCGATTGCGATCTCGCGCGTTTCGCCCTCTCTTACCACCACGGCTTTTGGCGCGGAGAGCAGAGAAAGTCTGTCCATGGTGCGCTTCGCGCGCAGTTCCTGGACTATGCCGACGAGAGTGTTGAACACTATGAGAATGAGAAAGCCGAAATTGCCTATCCCGTCCATGCCCGCGGGCACGAATCCGGCAAGCAGTACCGCAAGGACGATGAATACGAAGTTGAAAAAGGTCAGGATATTCGAGCGCAGTATCTGGGCCACGCTCTTGGTGCGCACCGTCTGTTCGCCGTTGACTTTGCCTGCGGCGACGCGCTCGCGCACTTCTTCGTCGCTCAGTCCCTCCGCGGAAAATACGGGAGCGGACGTCGCGCCGGTATCGGGAATTTTGTCCTGTTCGGTCATTGTCAGCCTTTTTCGTTTGATAAAAAAACTATAACATAGTATGCCCCGTACGCGCAAGCGGATAATATTTGTTTTGCGCGCCCGCGCCGCGCAGCAACGGGGACGGAAGGAATATTCCGCGGCGCGGCGGAATATCGTGGTGGTATGAAAAAGAAAATTCTGCTTGCGGTTTGTGTCATCCTCACCGTGTGCGCCGCGGCGGCGGCGTTTGCGGCGTGCAACAAAGAGGGGGGCGAAACTCCCTCCGACATCTCGCGCAGCGTGACTTCGCTTTATGCCGGCGGCAGCGATTCCTTTGCGGTCACGGTGGAGTCCGGCTCGCGCGAAACGCCCTTCATCGCGGACGGCAAAGTGGGGGAGGTCAAAGAGTTTACGGAACTTTCCGTCACGCCTCTCACCGTCAACGGCTACGGGGAGATAGCCTTCGTCCTTTACGGCGCGGAAGAGAGCGCGGAGAGCGTGTCCGGGACGCTGACCGCGGGCACGTTCGGGGAGTTCAGGGGAGAGATCACCCTTCCGTTCGCTCCCGTGAAGATCGCGCTGACTGCGGACGGACAGACCTTCGAGCTGGAGCTTGAGGACGTGCTCGACGGCAAGCTCACCTCCGCCGACGCGGTGAACGTGGCGAAAAAACAGTTCGCGGAAAGGATAGCCGCGGAAGAGGCGGACGGCAAACCCGCGCGCGAGATATACGTCAAACTCATTACGGGCGACAGGGAGACATATTACTTCTACGTTTCGTTCATCGGAGAGGGGACGGATTACTGGGCTGCACTCATAGATCCGTCGGACGGCACCGTGGTGTCGCACAGATGACGGAACGCGGCAAAGAGCGGCGGCGCGCGGGTTGCGTGCCGCTTTTTTTTGAGAAGCAGCCGCCCGGCGGAGTCCGCGTATGACGGGAAAGCACGGGGACAGATAGCGGAAAATCTGCGGCGCGAGCCGTTTGATCCGGCGTGTCCGGCGCGGAGGAGAGCGGAGTGCGGAGTCCGCCTTCACGGGCATATAAAAATTTATTGTTGATTTTTGTCGTGACATTGGTTATAATCAAGTCGTAAAAGCGTTTCGGGCGGAGGAGCTCCGCGGGGAACGGGATAAACTCAGGAGGTAATTATGAACAAAACCGAATTTATCAAGGCAGTTGCCGCCAAGGCGGACCTTTCCATCAAAGACGCTACCGCAGCGGTCGAGGCGTACGCCGCGGTCATCGCGGACGCAATGAAGGGAGGCGACAAGGTCGCAATCGCCGGCTTCGGTACCTACGAACTGAAGCATAAACCCGAGAGAACGGGCTTCAACCCCATCACGAAGGAAACGATCGTGATCGGCGAGAGCAACGCTCCCGTCCTCAAATTCGGCAAGGCGTTCAAGGATCTGTTCAACTGAGGACGCCTGATGAAGAAAACACCCTGCCGAGGCAGGGCGTTTTTCTTTTTGTGACAGAATGCGCGGAAATGTTTTTTGAAAAACAAATTCACCCGTTTGTATGGTTTTTTCGCGCGCCGCAACCGTTTACAAGGCAGAACGCGTTTGATATAATTTGTAATGAATTAAAATAAATCCGATTCGGAGGGGAAACAATGAAAGTCACTTATACCGAACTCAAGGGCAAGCAAGAAGCCGGTTACGGCGTCACCCGCTGGGCGAATGCGAAGGAGATCAACCAGAGCCTGAAAGAGCTGACCTCCCAACCTATTTACAGCGTCACGGAAGAGGCGTACAAGGACATTTGCGAGAACTATTACGACAAGAAGTGCGCCAAGTCCAAGGCGATCACCGCCGAAGCCAAGAAGTTTATCCCCGGCGGCGTGCAGCACAACCTCGCTTTCAACAAGCCGTTCCCGATGTGCATCGTCAAAGCCGACGGCGCGTACATGTACGACCTCGACGGCAACAAGTACATCGACTTCCTGCAGGCCGGCGGCCCCACCATTCTCGGCAGTAACTATCCCGCGGTTCAGGAAGAGGCTATCAAGCTCATCAAGGAATGCGGTCCCGTGACGGGTCTGTTCCACGAGGCGGAGCTGCTCATCGCAAAAGAGATCAATAAGTGCATGCCCAATGTCGAGAAATTCCGTATGCTCGGCAGCGGCACCGAATCCGTCATGGGCGCGCTCAGAGTCGCGCGCTGCGCCACCAAGAAGAAGAGAGTCATCAAGATCGGCGGCGCGTACCACGGCTGGTCCGATCAGATGGTCTACGGCACCAAGGTGCCCGGCACCAGACAGTTCCTCGAATCCCACGGCATCCCCAACGGCACCTTCGCCGTCGTGGACGAAGTGCGTCCCAACGATCCTCAGATGCTTGAGGATTACCTCAAGTTCAACGAGCTGAGAGGGGGCACGGCGGCGGTCATAGTCGAGCCTGTCGGACCCGAAAGCGGCACCCGTCCCGTCGATTTCGACTACAACACCAAAGTGCGCGCTCTTTGCGACAAATACGGCGCGCTGCTCATCTTCGACGAAGTCGTCACCGGTTTCCGCGTGGGCATCGGCGGCGCGCAGGGGCTGTTCAACGTCAAACCCGACCTCACCATATTCGGCAAGATCGTCGCGGGCGGCTATCCGGCGGCAGGCGGCATCGGCGGCAAAGCCAAGTATGTCGATCTGCTCGCGGCAGGCGTCGCCGGCGGCGCGAAGAAGGCGTACATCGGCGGCACGCTGGCGGCGAATCCGCTCTCCGCAATGGCAGGCTACGTCGCCATCAAGGAGATACAGAAGAACAACGCCTGCGTCAAGGCGGGCCTTGCGGGCAACAGGCTGACCGACGGTCTGGTGGACCTCATCAAGAAGCACGATCTGCCTTACGTCGCGTACAACCAGGGCTCCATCGTCCACCTCGAATGCACGGGCGCAATGAGCTACGACTTCTCCTCCAAGTGCATCCTCAGCCTTATCGGCGTGCTCAAGAAGCAGGATTCCATCATGGTCAGGAAAGAGGCAATGGAGCACATGGGCGCGGCATACATGTCCCACGGCATCATCACCCTCGCCGGCAGCAGACTTTACACCTCCATGGCGGACACCGACGAGATCATCGACGAAGCCCTCAACCGTTTCGACGACGTGTTCGCGCTCGTCAAGAAGCGCACCAAAGTCGACACTCTGCAGGTCGCGGAGTATAAGGAAAGAAAGGCGATGCAGTATCCCGAAGGTCCGAAGCGCGACAAGAAACTCAAGAAGGCGCGCAAGCTCATGGCAAAGGGCATGAAGGAGCAGGCAGCGGCGGACGCCGCGGCGGCTGCAAGCAAAAAGTAAACCGTTCCGTACGATATTCTGCCGCAGTCTTGCGGCAGAATATCTTTTGCGGAATGTTGACCGGACGGACTTTTTTGTATAAAATAAAAGAAGCTCCGCGCGGTTTTTGCGTTTTCGGGACGGCAGCGAACGGGAATGCGGACGCGCGTCTTTACGCCGGGCAATAATTCATTCAGGGGAGTCATATGAACTACATCATTTCTCACGACATCGGCACCAGCTCGGACAAGGCGGTGCTCGTCGATTTTAACGGAAACATAGTCGCCACCGTTGCGGAACCGTATCCCACTTTCTATCCCGCGCCCGCTCATGTCGAGCAGGATCCCAACGACTACTGGAAGGCCGTGTGCGTGACCTCCAAGGCGGTCGTCGCCAAGGCGGGCATCAAGCCCGAGGACGTCAAAGGGATCGTCTTTTCCACGCAGGCGCAGGGCGTTATCCCCGTGGACGAGAACGGCAACAATCTGATGAACAACATCACCTGGGTAGACGGCAGAGCCGAAGAGCAGGCGCAGAAGATCATGAACCGCCTGGGCGGCACCAAGGTGTTCACCATGATCGTCGGCACTCCCATCATGGGCAAGGACTGCGTGGCGAAAATGGCGTGGGTGAAGGACAAACGCCCCGACGTGTATGCCAGGACGAAGTATTTCCTCGACGTCAACGGCTGGCTCAAGTTCAAGTGCACGGGCGAGATGTACGCCGAGCTTTCCGGCGCGTCGTCTTACGGTCTGGATCTCAAGAAAAAATCGTGGATGAGCGCGTTCCCCCTCATCGGCGTGGATATGAAGAGGCTTCCCCCTCTTTGCAAGAGCACTGACAAGATAGGCAAGGGGCTCACCGCCAAAGCCGCGGAGGAGACCGGGCTCGTCGAAGGCACTCCCGTGTTCGGCGGCTGCGACGACGTTCAGTCCGCGGTGGTCGGCAGCGGCATGTGCGGCGACGGCGAGGTGCACATCTACCTCGGCACTTCCGCATGGGTGGCTGCGCCCTCCAGGACGGCGACCAAGTTTATGCACGGCGCGGCGGCGATCCAGTCCGCAGACCCCGAAATGAACCTCATTGCAGGCATCACCGAGGCGGCGGGCAGCAATATCCAGTGGATCTGCGACCAGTTCTTCAAACACGAAAAGGCGGAGCTGGGCGAGGGTATCTACGAGTATATGGACAGCGTCATCCACAACGTCCCCGCAGGTTCGGACCATCTCATCTGCACTCCGTGGATGCTGGGCGAAAGATGTCCCGTCAGCAGCACGACGACGCGTGCGACGCTCTTCAACATCAATCCCACCCACACGCGCGAGCATCTCATGCGCGCGGTGTACGAGGGCATCGCTTACAATCTGCGCTGGATCCTGGAGAATTACCGCAAGGATTACGGCTTCGAAGGCAACAACTTCCGCATCATCGGCGGCGGCGCGCTGGACAAGGGCTGGATGCAGATCATAGCGGACGTCACCGGATGCACTTTCTCTGTCGTCAGAAATCCGAGAAACGCGGGTGCGCTCGGCAGCGCGATCATCGCGCTCATCGGTCTCGGCGAGCTCAAGAGTTTCGCCGACGCGAAGAATTTCGTGCAGATAGAGGCGACCTACAAGCCCGATAAGGCGAACAAGGCGATCTACGACAAGCTCTTCTCCGACTACAAGACGCTGTACGCGGCGCTCAGAAGACCTTACATAAAAGCAAATTCCAGAAGATTCGAGGGTATTGAAAAATGAAAAACGAACAAGTTTACGAAAGTCTGAAGAAGTATGCGGCAATGCTCGCCGCCGACGGCTACATCGAATGCGGCTACATCGCCGCAAAAGCGGACAACGGACTTTACATCACCACGCCCGACGCGAATTTCGCCGATCTTGCCGAAGAGCAGGTCGCGTTCGTCACCGACAAGTCCGTCGAGGAACTGGAGGGCAATTTCCGCGCCGCGGCAGTGCTGCTCATCTGCGCGCTCAAGTCCAAACAGGAGGACGGTGCCGCCGCCATAGTGGACAGCAAGAGCATTCTCGAATTCTCGTCCAAAAAGATTACGCTGCCTCCCATCCTCGAAGATATGGCGCAGATCAACGGCGTGAGCGTGCGCGCGGCGAAACAGAATACGGCGGCGGAAGTCGTGAACGCGCTTTCCGGCGCAAGGAACGCGTGCTTCCTGCCCGATGCCGGCGCGGTAGTTACCGGACGTACTCTTGCCGAGGTTTACACCTGCGCGCTCGTGCTCGATAAGGCTTCCAACGGCTGGCTGCTTGCCGAGCCGAAGGGCGGCGCACAGCACCTCAACGCTTTCGAGGCGTGGCTCGAACATATGGTGTACAAGCTCAAGTACAGCAAAAAGAACCAGACTTCGCAGAAGGCGGCAGAGGAGGGCAAGGAAGTGGACACCGCCGAAAAGCCTTCCGCCATCGACACCGACGAGCTGAAAGCCGTCGCGCAGGAGATCAAGGACGCCGGCGTCAAACTGCTCGAAGAGAATCTCGTCCAGGGCACATGGGGCAACATCGCCGTGCGTCTCGACGACAAGGAGATGATGGCGACTCCGTCCGCGCTGGATTATGTCATGCTGAAGCCCGAACAGATGGCGATCGTCAACATGGAGAGCATGGAATGGCGCGGCTCCAACAAGCCCACCAGCGAAAAGGGCGTGCATGCCGAGATACTCAAGATGCACCCCGAGAGCAATGTCACCGTGCACACCCATCCCTTCTACGGCAGCATTCTCGCCGCGATGAGGAAGCCGCTCGAAGTGCCCGAGAAGTACCGCGCCGTCCTCGGCGACGTCGTACCCGTGAGCAAGTTCGCGCCTTCCGGTACGCCGTGGCTGGTCAAGAACGTAGCCGCCGCCATCGGCGACGCGCCCGCCTGCATCATCGCAAGCCACGGCGTAGTCGTGCGCGGCAAGGATATGGATGAAGCGTTCGCGGTGTGCCGCGCTCTCGAGGACGCCTGCCGCGACTATCTTACCGAGTGACGGAAAGGCTGAAACCGCGCGGCAGACCGCCGGTGTCGGCGAAACCGCGAAAGAAGCGTAAATCAGCGCAACAAGAAGTTTACAACCGCAAAACCGCCGGTAAACGGCGGTTTTGCGCTTTCGTGCGATGTGATACAGAAAGAACGGGAGAAAAATCGCGGGATGCGAAGTTCGCTAAAATTACCCTTTGTCCGCAGTTTGATGAGGGTGGAACGCTCGGTGGCGGGATGTGCCGTCAAAGGCTGCGTAATGTCGGAAAAGGGAAAATTATGTCGTACTCCCAAGGGGCTAGAAGTTCGGAGCGTATTCTCTTACTCTTATAATAATCTTATTCTTTTCGGGCGGGCGCGCACGCGTATATTATAAGGTTTGCCGCCGCCGTACGGGAGCGAGGATGAAACTTTTGGAGGATCGCATCCTTGCCGACGGGAAAGTCTTTCCGGGCGAGGTGCTGAAAGTAGGCGGGTTTTTGAATCATCTTATAGATGACAGCCTTCTTGAGGAGATCGGAAAGGAGATCCACGCGCTTTTCGCGGACGGCAACGTCACAAAACTCATGACCATCGAAGCATCGGGCATCGCGATCGCTTGCTATGCGGCAAGACACTTCCACGCCCCGGTGCTTTTTGCTAAAAAGTCGAAAACTTCCAACATATCTTCGGATTGCTACACCGCACAGGTGAAGAGTTACACCCACGGCAACGTCAACACCGTTTTTGTCGAGAAGGAGTATCTGACGGCGGGCGACCGCGTGCTCATCATCGACGATTTTCTCGCGCACGGCGAGGCTTTGAGGGGGCTTATTTCCCTCGTGCATCAGGCGGGCGCGACGCTGGTCGGGTGCGCCGCCGCGATAGAAAAAGGCTATCAGGGCGGAGGCGACTCGCTGCGTGCGGAAGGGTATGACGTCAAATCGCTCGCCATCATCGACGAGATGTCGGATGACGGGAAGATCGTTTTCAGAAAGCAGTAAACAAGCCGAAAGGCATAAAATACGGAGGTTACTATGAAGAAAAAAATTGTGGCGCTCGTGCTCGTACTCGCACTTGCCGCATCTCTCGCGATCGGCCTCGCCGCGTGCAACGATCCCGACAACAGCCAGCTTGTTTTCGGACCGGAAGATGCAGATATCACGTTCGGTATGATCTGCCTGCACGACGAGAACAGTACTTATGACGCGAACTTTATCAATGCAGCGAGAGAACTTGCCGCATCAAAAAATGTGAGAGTCATCATCAAGACCGGTATCCCCGAGAGTGACGCATGCTACAATGCCGCCGCCGACCTCGTCGATCAGGGCTGCGACGTTATCTTTGCGGACAGCTTCGGCCATGAGACTTACATTATGCAGGCTGCAAGAGAGTTCCCGGATGTCGAATTCGCACATGCGACCGGCACATATGCCCACACCGAAAATCTTTCCAACTTCCATAACGGATTTGCAACGATTTACGAAGGCCGCTATCTTGCAGGCGTTGTTGCAGGCTATGAACTCAACGAGATGATCGCAAACGGCGAGATCACTGCGGATCAGGCGAAGATGGGTTATGTCGGCGCATTCCCCTATGCGGAAGTCGTGTCCGGTTACACCTCCTTCTATCTCGGTGCTAAGTCCGTCTGCCCCTCTGTGACGATGGAAGTCCGTTACACCGGCAGCTGGTATGACGAGACAGCGGAAAGAAGCACTGCAGAGGCGCTCATCGAGGCCGACTGCGTGCTTATCAGCCAGCATGCGGACAGCTCCGGCGCACCCACGGCTTGCGAAGAGGCGAACGGCGGTGCCGGCGTGCCCAACGTGACCTACAATGTGGCATTCCCCGGCAACAGCACCTACCTTGTCGGTTCCAGGATCAACTGGACTCCTTACTTCGAGTACATCATCGATCAGATGAGGGCGGGCGAGGAGATCGATGCCGACTGGACCGGTGATCTCAGCACTTCTTCCGTGCTGCTCCTCGAATACGGTGCCGGAGTCAGCGCAGAAGTCAAGACGGCAGTTGAAGCAGTTCTTGCCGAACTCGAAGCGGGAACGAGAAAAGTGTTCGATGTGAGCACATTCACTGTCGGAGGAGAAACCCTTTCAACCTATATGGCAGATGTCAACACCGACGCAAATTTCACCAAAGATACACAGGTCATAATGACAGATGATAATGGCATCACCTACTTCGCAGAGTCGTATTTCCGTTCCGCTCCTTACTTCGATGTGAGGATCGACGGTATCACCGAAATCAACAACTAAAAGCATAATGCTTTACAGAGCGGAGCGCTCGGCGCTCCGCTCTGTCTAATGAATCCCCGTAATGGGAGCGAAAGCACGGAGGACCAGCATGGCAAAACCCGTCGCTGTGCAAATGAAGGGCATCTCCAAATACTTCGGAGATGTCGTTGCCAATAAAAATGTGGATCTCACGGTGTACGAAGGTGAGATTCTTTCCGTTCTCGGAGAAAACGGGAGCGGCAAGACCACGCTCATGAATATGCTCTCGGGCATATATTTCCCGGATGAAGGGGAGATCCTCATCGAGAGGGAGCCTGTTGTCATTCGTTCTCCAAGGGACGCATACAGGTATAAGATCGGTATGGTGCACCAGCACTTCAAACTGGTGGACGTTTTCACCGCACTGGACAACATCATCCTCGGAGAGAAAATGCCGCGTTTCAGCGTGCGTGAGCATGCCGGCGAACTTAAAGAAGAAGCCGCGCAGGCGCGTTACGTCGTAGACAACGACGACGCGGAGGCTCCCGTCAAGACCGTGCGCGACACCGACACGGCGGCAGGCAGGATCCGTCTTGCATTGCGTACGGTGGCGTTACCGATTGTAAAACTCGGCAGGAAGATGAAATTCAACTGGCTGCCGAGAAAGCGCGGGCAGGGAGTGCGCGACATCGCCGCGAAATACGGCTTCGATATAAACTTGAAAAAGAAAATTTACGACATGTCTGTCAGTGAGAAGCAGACTGTCGAGATCATAAAAGTGCTTTACCGCGGGGCAGACATTCTTATTCTTGACGAGCCGACCGCGGTGCTCACGCCGCAGGAGACGGAGAAACTTTTCGACGTGCTCCGCAACATGCGCGAGGACGGGAAGAGCATTATCATCATCACGCACAAACTCAACGAGGTCATGGAGATCAGCGACCGC
>DVJC01000032.1 GCA_018710835.1 Candidatus Limadaptatus stercoravium
CTCGACGCGCAAAGGCGCAACCGCGCGCAGGCAAATGCAACGCCGCCATTTTCGGGCGGCGTTTGTGAAGTTAAGCGCGTGTTGCAACGCGGCGGCGTACTTGGCGTACGTAAGAGGTCTGAATACGGGGGGCTGACAAAGCAGATCGCCAATTTACCCCACAAAACATTCGTTTTGCGGGGACCCCGAAGAATACCCCACCGAAAATGCTTTCGGCGGGGACCCCGGAAATTAGAGTTTTACGCCAGCTGAGGGCGCGATATTCGGATGAGATGCGCGAAAGCCCCCGTATTCAGGACTCGTGGCGTACTTGGCGTACGTAAGAGGTCTGAATACGGGGGCTGACAAAGCAGATCGCCGAATAGCGCGCCCTTAGGCGTAGACTGCCCACACAAGACCATACCCCACCAACACGGCTATGAGGGTGAAGGGGACGCTGATCTTCATGTATTGCAGCGTCTTGACCTCGTAGCCCTCTTTGCGGAGGATGCCGGTGGCGGTGATGTTGGCGGAAGCGCCGATGGGGGTGAGGTTGCCGCCGAGGGTGGCGCCTGAGAGGAGTCCGAGGTAGAGCACCATGGAGGCTTCGGCGGTGAGCCCCATGCCGGACGCGATGCCCGCGATGACGGGGAGCATGGTGGCGACGTAGGGGATGTTGTCGATGAAGGCGGACACCAGCACGGACGCCCACACGAGCAGCGAATACAGCGCGAAGAGATCGCCGCCGCTCGCCTTGACGAGCAGATCCGCTATGTCGTCGATGACGCCGACGGAGTCCAGCCCGCCGATGATGAGGAAGATGCCGGCAAGCAGGAGCAGGGTGCGGAAGTCGATCTCCTTCAGCGTATTCTTCACGCCGGCGAACCGGAGCGCGAGCGCGGCTTTGCGCCGTTCCTTTTCGGAAGGCGGAGCGGACTCCGCGCCGTCCTGCGCGTCTTCTCCCTGCGCCTCACCGCTCTCCTGTCCGCGCTGCGGTCTGATGACGGTGTATATCATGCCGACGACCATGAGCCCCATGCAGATGATGCCGGGAGTGACGTCGGGCTTGTCGGGGATGAAGGACATGCCTATGAGGAGCGCGAGCATGGCGACGAGCAGGAATGTGGGGAAAAAGTCCTTGACCACGGTGCGCTCGGAATACTCTATCTTCTGATTGTCCTTGCGGAACACGACGAGCAGATAAAGCGTGGCGGCGAGCGCGGCGATCTGGACTATCCAGAACATGCCCATCTTGCCGTCCATGACGAAGAAGTCTATGAAAGTCATGCCCGTTTCGCTGCCGAGCATAATGGACGTGGTGTCGCCTACGAGCGTCGCCGCCCCCTGCAGGTTGGAGGACACCGCGATGGCGATGATGCCGGGCACGGGCGAGATGTCGAGCTTCTTTGACAGGCTGAGCGCGATGGGCGCGACCATGAGCACGGTGGCGACGTTGTCCACGAACGCGCTCACCAGCCCCGCGAACAGCGACAGCGCGATGATCGCCCACTTGACGCTGGGCATACGCGAGATGAGCAGGTCGGCAAGCAGCGCGGGCATTTTGGACGCGATGAACATCGCGACGATGCCCATCGTGCCGGCGATGATCATGAGCACGTTCCAGTCTATCGCGGTGCCGAACCCGCTCCACGGCAGAATGCCTATGCAAAGGAAAAGGAATCCTACGAATGCGGCGATGTACGCCCTGTATTTCGGGAGAGCGAGCAAAAGCACGTAAGTGACCAAAAACAATACTAACGCAGCGATTTTCACGCCTGATACCCCCTTTTCTGTCAACAGAAGCCGCAAAGCCGCCACCCGTTCGCGCCGCAGGACGGAGCGCGGGACCGGACTTTGCCGCCGCAATTCAATTGTATTAGTCCGCCGCGCCCCTTGTCAACCCCCAAACGGAATGCCGCGGCATTTGCGGCGGGAAAATTTTACAAATTTTTTACAACTTTTCCGCAAGGGGTTGATTTTCACGCGTTTTAAGTATATTATGTATCCTCTCAAATTATTAAGTAAAGGAGGTGCGTATGGCGCTGTCGGTATCAATGCTCTGCCTGTCCTGCCTGAGCGTAGTGCTCGCCACGGCATTCGGCGCGAAGGCGCGCATCGGAAAAGTGCGCATACGCATCTACTGGGTGGTGCCGTTCGTGTGCGCCGTCGTGCTGGTGGCAACGGGAGAGGTTTCGCTCGGACAGCTCAGAGAGCAGTTCTTCGGCGACTCGGACATGAATCCGCTCAAGACTCTCGCCATATTCCTTTCGATGAGCGCGATGAGCGTATACCTGGACAAGGTCGGCTTCTTCAAGCTGCTCGCCACAAAGGTAATGAAACACGCCGGCACGAGCCAGGTGCGGCTGTTTCTGCTGTTGTATCTCATCATCTCGCTGGTGACCATCTTCACGTCCAACAGCACGATAGTGCTCACCTTCACCCCCTTCATCTGCTACTTCGCCAAAAACAGCGGCATCGATCCGATTCCGTTCGTGTTCATGACCTACGTCGCCGCGAACACATGGAGCATGTTCCTCGTCATAGGCAACACCACCAACGTGTACGTCGCCACCTATTTCGGCGTGGAGTTCATGGAATACGTCCGCATGATGGCGCTGCCGACGGTATTCGCCGCGATAACGTCCTTCACTCTGCTCTTCCTCATCTTCCGCAGAAAACTGAAAGAGCCGCTCCGGGCAAGCGAACTCGAGGTCACGATACGAAACGTCCCCGCCCTCGCGGTCGGCGTGACGGGGCTGGGCGTGTGTACCGTCCTGCTGATCATCTCCTCGTACATAGGGCTGGACATGTGGATAGTATGCCTGTGCTCCGCCGGCGCGGTGATGATCGGAGCGGTGATATGTCTGCTCGCCAAAAAGCAGTCCCTGCACCCTCTCGAAAAGACCGCGAAGCGCATGCCGTGGCATCTGGTGCCGTTCCTCATCTCCATGTTCGTGGTCGTGCTCGCGCTCATGAACAACGGCGTCACGGAAAAGATAGCTTCCGTGTTCGACAACGGCTACTCCCTGCTCTCGTTCGGCGCACTGTCGGCGGGAGCGTCCAATCTCATGAACAATCTGCCCATGAGCATGTTCTTCGTGGGCATACTTTCCTCGGTGTCCGAGGCCAATCTCATGCCGGCGGTGTTCGCCACGGTGATCGGCTCCAACATGGGCTCTCTGCTCACGCCCGTCGCCTCGATGTCCGCAATGATGTGGCTGTCCATAGTCAAACACAAGAAGGTGAACTTCAGATTTTTCGATTTCGTGAAAAAGGGCGCGCTCATCACTCTGCCCACTCTCGGAGCGGCGCTCGGAGGACTCGCCGTGATGTTTGCGGTATAGCGGCGGGGCGTTTTTCTTCGTATCGCGCGGATATATGCGGTTGCGCATTCGGTGAAGAGTTGTTATAATCGCCTTGTATGGAAACGCCACAGGGAATCACTTTCAGCAATTTCAGGGATCTCGGCGGTCTGGAGCTGCCGGACGGAAGAGTCATCAGGAGCGGAAAAATCTTCCGCGCCTGCAGGCTCAAACCAAAGACCGAAGAGGACAGGGCCTTCCTCTCGTCGCTGCATCTCGACAGCGTGGTGGATCTCCGCGTGCCGCGCGAGATAAAGGAAAAACCCGACGAACTGCCCGACGGCGTGGAATACGTCAACGCTTCGGTATTCGGTTCGACGAAATTCCAGGTGCTCGCTCCTACCAATCTCACCAAATTCCGCCTGCTCTTCTGCACGGACTCGCAGTTTGCGGAGATACTGCAGGGCATCAAGGACTCCTACGCTTATATGCCCTACGCGCGCGACGCGTACAAGCTGCTCTTCGACAGGCTTAACGACGGCAAAACCGTGGCTTTCCACTGCACCGCGGGCAAGGACAGAACGGGTGTGGCGGCTATGATGATCGAGCTGGCTCTCGGGCGCACGCGCGAGCAGGCGAAGCAGCAGTATATGCTCTCCAACGAAAAGCGCGCCGGCTCCAACTCGAAAGTGATGAAGCTCATGCGCCGTTTGCCTCTGCGCGACGAGCTTTACGAAGTGGTGGAATACTCTTCCCGCGTACACGAGGAGCTGTTCGACACCGCATACGACGCCATATTCTCCAAGTATCCGACCATCGAAGCGTTCCTCTCCGCCGAATACGGCGTGACGGAAAAAAATCTGGAGGACTGGAAAAGGACTTATACTGCTGCCGCGGAGTGACCATGAAGAAGAAAAAGATCTCTCTCGACGACATGAAGGCGTTTCAGGAGAAACTCCTCTACGACATCAAGTTCGCATACGTCCGCACGGGACACGCCAAAAACGAGCTGCTCGGTCTGCTCACCGTGTTCAACGCGCGGCGCTCCATGAACGTCCGCGTCAAACGCCAGGTGCACTACGCCCCGGACGACGACAGACTGTACCTCAACATTTACGAACGCAAGGACCGCGATCCCGAGATCAAAGCTCCCGTCTTTGTGTATATACACGGCGGCGGCTGGATAGGCGGACTGCCCGAAACGCGGGAGGCTTTCAACACGCGCATCGCGGAAGCGGGCTATTTCGTGGTGAGTCTGTATTACGGACACTCCCCCTTCTACCCCCACCCGGAACCGATACAGAACATATATAAAGCCTTCGCATGGCTCAAGGAAAACGCGGAGGAATACAACATCGACGCCGACTCGATATTCGTGGGAGGCGAATCCGCCGGCGCGCACCTTTCCGCCATGGCGGGCGCAATTTCCTCCGATCCGGAATATAACGCGCGCTTCGACCTCGATCCGCGCAGCCGTCACCAGAAGATAGCGGGACTTGTGCTCAACTGCGGCGTGTTCGACCTCGAAAAGGCGATCGGACTCCCCTTCCGCAACATCGAACTCTATGTGCAGTCCTACTGCGGCGGCAAGCCTTTCGGCGAACTCACGGAGGAGGAAAAGAAAGAGATCTCCCCGATATACCACATCACAAAGGATTTTCCCCCGACGTTCGCAATATCCGCACAGTACGACGCGCTCGCGATCCTCACCTTCGACCTGGTTGAAAAGCTGCGCGAACTCGGCGTGGAAGTCGAACACTACCACGGCACCGGCAAAGTAGCCGTGCACGCCTTCGCCGTCGTGCAGGCGCTCAGAATATCGCGCGAAGCCATGTTCGGCATACGCTCCTTCCTGCGCGCGCACACCAAGGAAGGGCTCCTGCTGCGCATGAAACCGAAACGCGGCGCTGCGGACAAAAGAAACACGCCACCCAAACAATCTCCGCCATCGGCTCAGCCGGACAATAAACCTCCGCGCCGCCCTCTGCCGTGAACAAGGGTGAACGCAAAAAATCCACTCCCCAAAAAATAATCAAAACGACCAGCTCAGCTGGTCGTTTGCTCATGCAGCCCTGCTGCATATTCCGAGCCAAGCCCAAAGGGCTTGATGAGGATCCGCCAGCCGCATTAGTTTTCACGCCGCCACTAAAGTGGCTGACTT
>DVJC01000033.1 GCA_018710835.1 Candidatus Limadaptatus stercoravium
GGCAGTCAACGTGCGCATAGTGACGCTTTGCGGTCTCGTACTCGACGTGCGCGGTGTTGATCGTGATGCCTCTCGCTTTCTCTTCGGGGGCCTTGTCGATTTCATCGTACTTCATGACCTGGGCCTGACCCTTGGACGCGCAGTACATGGTGATTGCGGCGGTAAGAGTGGTCTTGCCGTGGTCAACGTGGCCGATGGTGCCGATGTTGACGTGAGGTTTGGTTCTTTCAAACTTCGCTTTTGCCATTTTGAATTCCTCCAATTGGTTTTTGTTTTGAGTAGTGTTTTATAGAGAATATATAAGGATATTAGAAATAATACCGATATATATCATCTCTGGAATTTTTTGCCCGTGACCTTTTCCGCTATGCTCTGGGGCACTTCGGCATAATGGTCGAAGAGCATTGTGAACGTCGCCCTGCCCTGCGTTATGCTTCTCAGCGTCGTCGCGTATCCGAACATCTCGGACAGCGGGACGTCGCTTTCGATGGCCTGGATGCCGTTCTTCATTTCCATTCCGCGCACGCTTCCGCGGCGGGAATTGAGGTTGCTCATGACGTCGCCGACGTATTCGTCCGGGACGTCGATCTCCACCTTCATGATGGGTTCGAGCAGTACGGGACCGGCCTTTTCCGCCGCGCTCTTGAACGCCATCGAACCTGCGACGCGGAAAGCCATTTCCGAGCTGTCCACCTCGTGGGTGCTGCCGTCCACCAGCCTGACCTTGAAGTCCACGACTTCGTAGCCCGCCATGATGCCGGCTTTCGCCGCTTCCTTGATGCCCTCGCTGACCGCGTTTGCGAACTCCTTGGGCACGACGCCGCCCACGGTCTCATTGGAGAACTCGTAGCCGCCGCCGGGATTGGGCTCGATCTCGATGACGCAGTGTCCGTACTGACCGTGACCGCCCGTCTGACGCACGAATTTGCCTTCCGCCTTGGCGGGACGGGTGATGGTCTCGCGGTAGCTGACCTGCGGCTTGCCGACGTTGGCCTCCACCCTGAACTCGCGGAACATCCTGTCCACGATGATCTCAAGGTGCAGCTCGCCCATGCCGGCGATGATGATCTGTCCGGTGTCCTTGTCGGTGTACGCCTTGAAGGTCGGGTCCTCTTCCTGAAGTTTGAGGATCGCGGTGTTCATGCGCTCCTGGCTCGCCTTGGTCTTGGGCTCGATAGCCACTTTGATGACCGGCTCCGGGAACACCATGTTCTCCAGCACGATCTGATGGGACTTGTCGCACAGAGTGTCGCCCGTGGTGCTCTTCTTGAGCCCGACGAGAGCCACTATGTCGCCGGCCCCCGCCTCGGTCAGATCCTCACGCTCGTCGGCGTTCATCCTGAGTATCCTGCCTATGCGCTCGTTCTCGTTCTTGCCGGGGTTGTAAACCATCATCCCCGTCTTGATCGTCCCGCTGTATATGCGGATGAACGCGAGCTTGCCGACGTATTCGTCGGTCAGGATCTTGAACACCAGCGCCGCAAGAGGCTCGTCGTCGCCGGGATGGCGCACTTCGTCGCGGTCCACTTTGGGATTCTTGCCCGTGATGGACGCAACGTCCGTGGGCGCGGGCAGGAAGTCCACTATGGCGTCGAGCAGACGCTGAATGCCCTTGTTGCGGTAGGAACTGCCGCACAGCACGGGCGTCATCGCCATCTCGATCGTCCCTTTTCTGATCGCCTTCTTGAGCTCGTCCTCTGTGACGGACGCGCTTTCGTCCATGATGCACTTCTCGAAGATGGCGTCGTCGAAATTCGCCGCCTCTTCCACCAGCTTCCTGCGCGCGTCCGCAGCCGCGTCCTTCATATCGGCAGGTATCTCCTCCGCCTTAACGGTGATACCGTTGTCGTCGGCGGAATAGTAGAGCGCCTTCATGGTGATGAGGTCTATTATACCTCTGAAATCGCTCTCGCTGCCTATGGGGAGCACGACGGGCACCGCGTTGGTGTGCAGCCTTTCGTGCATCATTTTGACCGCATTGTCAAAGTTCGCTCCGTTGATGTCCATTTTGTTGACGAAAGCGATGCGGGGCACCTTGTAGGTGTTGGCCTGACGCCACACGTTCTCGGACTGAGGTTCCACGCCGCCTTTGGCGCAGAACACCGCGACCGCTCCGTCCAGCACTCTCAGGCTGCGCTCGACTTCAACGGAAAAGTCGACGTGTCCGGGAGTGTCGATGATGTTGATCTGATGACCTTTCCACACGGTGGTAGTAGCAGCGGAAGTGATGGTGATCCCCCTTTCTCGCTCCTGCTCCATGTAATCCATAACCGCTGCGCCGTCGTGCACCTCGCCGAGTTTGCGCGTCATGCCCGTATAGAACAGGATGCGCTCGGTCGTTGTGGTCTTGCCGGCGTCGATGTGAGCCATGATGCCGATATTCCTGACCTTGTCAAGTGCAAAGTTGCGCTGCATAAAGACTACCACCTGTAATGCGCGAACGCCTTATTCGCCTCTGCCATACGGTGCATTTCGTCCTTCTTCTTGACCGCGCCGCCGGCGAGATTGTAAGCGTCCATGAGTTCGCCCGCAAGTCTTTCCTTCATGGTCTTTTCCCCGCGCTTTCTGGCGAACTGGACGATCCAGCGGATCGCCAGCGTCTGTCTGCGCTCGGGACGGATCTCCATGGGGACCTGATAGGTCGAACCGCCCACTCTTCTCGCTTTGACTTCGAGGAGGGGCATAGCGTTCTCCAGAGCCTTGGTGAAAATGTCGATCGCCTCCGCTCCGAGTTTCTGTGATGCAATATCGAAAGCCTCGTAGACAATGGTCTGCGCAGTCCCTTTCTTGCCGTCCAGCATGATCTGGTTGATGAGCTTGGTCACAACCTTGCTGCCGTAAACGGGATCGGGCAGAACATCTCTCTTGGGCACGCCGCTTCTTCTGGGCATATTGTCCTCCTTAGGGTATACTTACATTCGAAAAATTTTGTGTTATTTGGGGCGTTTCGCGCCGTACTTGGATCTGGCCTGCTTTCTCTTCGCAACGCCTGCCGTATCCAAAGTGCCGCGTATGATGTGATAACGCACGCCGGGCAAGTCACGCACTCTTCCGCCTCTGATGAGAACGACGCTGTGTTCCTGCAGATTGTGTCCGATGCCGGGAATGTAAATGGTACCTTCCTGACCGTTGACAAGACGCACTCTTGCGATCTTACGGAGCGCCGAGTTCGGCTTCTTGGGAGAAGTGGTGGTGACGGAAAGGCATATACCGCGCTTCTGCGGGCACTGTCCCATGATAGGCGTCATGGACTTCTTGGTCTGTCTTTCTCTGCCCTTTCTCACTAACTGGTTAATCGTTGGCATTCTCGTTCCTCCTGTATTATTTCCGAATGTACCTGCTCAACCCTTGCAAGTGCAATCAATCTAGTCCTCGCGCTTTCCTGTCCCCACGGCGGCGGCGCCCACCTCTATGCCGCAGACTTCCCCAAGCCACGCCATCGACGGCGCGACCAACACGGGAACTCCGCCGCTTTCGGCAGCCCCTGTCACCCTGTCCTTCAGAATGCGGTCGGCGTCCTCGGCGACGATCACACACCCGACCGTCCCCTCGGATATACCCCTCAAAACCTGTTTTGTACCCACAACTTTCGAGGAGCTCGCTAGCAATGTTTTCAGTTCGTTTTCTCTGCTCATGCTCGTTTTTCCATAAGCTAAAAACAGCTCGCATATTCGCAAGCCATATCATATTAGCAACTCGAAAGGGCAATGTCAAACGAAATGACGCGACTTTTCCCAAAAAAAATATATAATTTTTCTAGTGACTAGATATAGTGGCGCGCGTCCGCGTCCATGCACTAGTGCACACGCCCATACGCATTCTGCGCACACACTGCGTGCATATCCCGTGCGCGCCTGCAGATCACAGCGGCACGGTCGCCCTGGCGTCGAGATCCGCTCCCGCAGGCTTTGCGCCGGAGCGGACGAGGTAATACGCCGCGGCGCCTATCATCGCCGCGTTGTCGGTGCAATACTTCAGCTGCGGGTAGAATATCTCCCTCCCTGTCCGTTCGCCCCACTCGCCGAAACGGGCGCGCAGACGTTCGTTGGCGCTCACGCCTCCGGCGACGGCGACTTTCTCCGCCCCGGTGCGCTCCGCCGCGCACTCCGCCGCACGGAAAAGCTGCTCCACCGCGCACTCCTGAAAAGAGCACGCTATGTCGGCGCGCGGGATCTCCTCCCCCCTCTGCTCCATGCCGTGCACGAGATTGATGACGAAAGTTTTCAGCCCGCTGTACGAAAAGCGCAGTTCCGTGTCGTTCTTGAAAGAAGGCAGAGGCATTTTGTAAACGGGACGCCCCTGCTTTGCCAGCCTCTGTATCTCCGGTCCGCCCGGATAAGGCAGTCCGAGCACGCGCGCGACTTTGTCGAACGCCTCGCCCGCGGCGTCGTCGCGCGACTGCCCGATCAGCTCCGTCGCCTCGTAATCCTTCACCGAAAGCAGCGCGGTGTGTCCTCCGCTGGCAAGCAGACACAGATACGGCGGCTCAAGCGTACTGTCAATGTAATTCGCCGCAAGATGCCCCTTGACGTGCGATACGGCGTAGAGCGGTTTTTTCCACGCATACGCAAGCCCCTTGGCATAGTTCACGCCGACGAGCAGCGCGCCGAGCAATCCGGCGCCGTAAGTCACGGCGACGGCGTCTATGTCGTCTTTGCCGGCGTCCGCCTGCTCAAGCGCCTCTGCGACCACGTTGTCAATGGCAAGCGTGTGGTTGCGGCTGGCAATCTCCGGCACTACTCCGCCGAACCTGCGGTGTATCTCTATCTGTGAGGCGACGACGTTGCTAAGCACCCGCCTGCCGTCCTCGACGACGGCGGCGGCGGTTTCGTCGCAGCTACTTTCGATCGCAAGTATCTTCATGGTTGCACCCTATGTTTTCCTATATCTAACGCCCTCGTTTGCGCGTTTACATCCCTTGACATGGGAGTATTGAACCCCCTCCTTCCCTATCGGGACTTCCTCCCCCACTCGGAATGGAGTACAGTTCTCCTATCATGCGGGGACTGACTTTTCGACATTTTGAAAAAACCATTATTCTCGCACTTACATAATCGAGCGGCGAACAGAACCCACTGAAAACCCCTCGTGGGCGGAGGAATTCGGCGCTCGCACACTTACGCCCGTGTCTACTTAGTGTTACGTCTAGTGCTCGGCACTCACTTTGCGCGCCGCGACTTGCAAGAGGCGGTTAACACCGCCTGTGCAAGTCTGGGTGAGCGGCGCGTATTTCGTCTTCGAACGAATGAATGTCGTGTTAAAAGAGCCTTGTTCCGTTCCTATTATTGAGCGACGGACATCTTGAGGTATTCGTTGATGAATCCTTCGAGATCGCCGTCCATGACCGCCTGCACGTTGCCCGTTTCGTAGCCCGTGCGGTGATCCTTGACCATGGTGTAGGGACAGAACACGTAACTGCGTATCTGACTGCCCCATTCTATCTTTTTCAGCTTGCCGGAGATCGCCGCCGCCTCCTCTTCGCGTTCGCGTTCGCGGCGTTCGATGAGCTTGCTCCTCAGCATCTGCATGGCCACTTCCCTGTTCTGTATCTGGCTGCGCTCGTTCTGGCACGCGACGATGATGCCCGTGGGAATGTGCGTGATCCTCACCGCGGACTCCGTCTTGTTGACGTGCTGTCCGCCCGCGCCGCTTGAGCGGTAGGTGTCCACCTTGAGATCTTCGGGACGGATCTCTATCTCCGACGTATCCACTATCTCAGGCATGACTTCGAGAGAAGCAAAGGACGTGTGTCTGCGCGCCTGGCTGTCAAAAGGGGATATGCGCACAAGCCTGTGCACGCCTTTCTCCGCCTTGAGGTAGCCGTAGGCATTGTCGCCCTCCACGCGGAAAGTCACGCTCTTCAGTCCCGCCTCGTCGCCGGCAAGGCTGTCCAGCTCCGTGCAGCTCCACCCCTCGCGCTCCACAAAACGGGTGTACATGCGGTACAACATTTCGCACCAGTCCTGCGCCTCCGTGCCGCCCGCGCCGGCATGCAGTGTGAGAATGGCGTTGAGCGCGTCGTATTTGCCCGAAAGCAGCGTGGAAAGAGTGAGGTGCTCCACCTCTTCGCCGAGCTGCGCGATGCGCTGCAAAAGAGCCGCGTCCTCTTCCTCGCTGTTCTCAAGCTCCACGATGTCCACCGTTTCGACGGCGTCGTCTATCTCTCCGAGCAGTTTCTCGAAGCGTTCGAGCTTCCTCATAAGCTGGCTGGATTCGCGCGACACTTTCTGGGCGTTTTCGACATCGTTCCAGAAACCCTCCGCATTCTGCGCGGCTTCGAGCTCCGCAATGCGTGCGCGCACTTTATCGGGGTTTATCCCCTGATATGCGGTGTTCAACTCCGCTTTCAGCGATTTAAGTTCGTTTTTCTTATCCTGATAATTAAGCATATTCCTCCACGGGGCTCATGCGTTTTTTCCGCAGCAGTTCTTGTATTTCTTGCCGCTTCCGCAGGGACACGGATCGTTGCGCCCCACCTTCGCGCCCTTGGACGCGGCGGGACGGAGCGGCTCCTGCGGCTTTCTGCGCGCGCCTGCCGGCTGTCCCGGCTGCGGCGCGGGCTCGCGTTTCACGAACACGGCTTTAAGCAGTATGCTCGCGGTCTCCGTATGGATGCGGCTCACCATGTCGTCGAACATCTCCCAGCCTTCCTGGCGGTACGCCACGACGGGATCGCGCTGACCGTATCCGCGCAGTCCTATACCTCTGCGCAGCGCGTCCATCGCGTCGATGTGGTCCATCCACTTCGCGTCCACTGTCTTGAGGAGCACCGTCCGCTCTATGTCCGCAAAGGGCAGACCGTCCGCTTCCGCCTCCTTCTTCTTCGCGTCGAACGCTTCCAGCGCGCATTTCATCACGGCGTCCTTGAGCTTGTACACGTCGTAGCAGGAGCAGAGTTCGGGATTCATTATATCCGTGCCCTTGGGCAGCATGCGCTGTTCGAGCGCGTTGTTGAACGCCTCGTAATCCCAGGTGTTGTAGTCCGTCTTGTAGTCGGCATAGTAGCCGATGATCTCTTCGGCAAGTTCGCCTATCATGTCGAGGATCTGATCGTGCACGTCCAGACCGTCCAGCACCTTGCCGCGCTCTTTGTAGATGATCTCGCGCTGCGCGTTCATCACATCGTCATAGCTCAGCACCTGTTTGCGGACGCTGAAGTTGCGGTTCTCCACCATCTTCTGCGCGCGCTCGATCTGCTTGGTGATGAAAGCGTTGGCAATAGGCTCGCTGTCGTCGAACTTCATCGTTTCGGCGATGGACTTCATCTTGTCGCCGCCGAAAATGCGCGCCACGTCGTCCTCCATGGAGATGTAAAACGCCGTGCTGCCGGGATCGCCCTGACGTCCGCTTCTGCCGCGCAACTGGTTGTCGATTCGCCTGCTCTCGTGGCGCTCCGTGCCTATGACGCGCAGTCCGCCCGCCGCGACCACCTGTTCTCGTTCGCGGTCGCACTCCGCCTTTTTTTCGGCGTACACCTTCTCGTACATCCTGTCCGCTTCGACGCAGCGCGCCTTGAAGTCGGGATACTTCTCCTTGTACTTCTCCTCCGCCTCGCGCATCATGCGCTCGTCGTACGCATGGGGAGAGGCAGCCATTTCGATGACTTCCGGCTCGAAGCCGTCGCTTTCCAGAGCCGCTTTCGCCATATACTCCGCGTTGCCGCCCAGCATGATGTCCGTGCCGCGCCCCGCCATGTTGGTGGCGATGGTCACCGCGCCGAGCCTGCCCGCCTGGGCAATGATCTCCGCCTCCTCTTTGTGGTGTTTCGCATTGAGGACGTTGACTCTCACCGGTCTGCCCGTCACGCCGGAAAGGTGTTTCACATTGATGTCGCGCTTGAGCCTGTCCGCAAGTTCTTCCGACTTTTCCACGCTGACCGTGCCCACCAGCACGGGCTGTCCGCGCGAGATGCACCCCTCGATGTCCGCGATGATCGCGTTCAGCTTGCCGGGGACTTTGGTGTATATACGGTCGTTCTCGTCGCGGCGCCGCGAGGGAACGTTGGGCGGTATGGTGACGACGTCGAGAGAATATATCCCTTTGAATTCCTCTTCTTCCGTCTTTGCCGTACCGGTCATACCCGAAAGTTTGCGGTACATTCTGAAGAAGTTCTGGAAAGTGATGGTGGCGAGCGTCTTGTTTTCGCTTCTGATGGCGACATGCTCCTTGGCTTCCACCGCCTGATGCAGACCGTCGCTGTAACGGCGTCCCACGAGCACGCGCCCCGTGAACTCGTCCACTATGAGCACTTCGCCGTCGGACACGATGTAGTCGCGGTCCTTCTTCATGATGTAATGCGCTTTGAGAGCGCGCTGTATATGGTTGAAAAGGTCGGCGTTGTCGATGTCGGTGAGGTTGTCGACGTGGAAGTATCTCTCCGCTTTCGCCACGCCGTCGTCGGTGAGCATGACCGTCTTTTCCTTCTCTTCTATGGTGTAATCCGCATCCGCACGGAGAGTCCTGGCAAATGCGTCCGCCGTCTTGTAAAGCTCGCTGGACTTCCCTCCTCTGCCCGAAATGATGAGCGGCGTGCGCGCCTCGTCGATGAGGATGGAGTCCACCTCGTCGATGATGGCGAAGTTCAGCTCGCGCTGCATTTTGAGTTCCTTGCGCACCACCATGTTGTCGCGCAGAAAATCGAACCCCAGCTCGTTGTTGGTGCAGTAGGTTATGTCACACTTGTACGCCCTGCGCTTGGCTTCGTTGGACATGCCGGGCACGATGACTCCCACCGTAAGTCCCATGAAGCGGTGCACCTTGCCCATCCACGCGGCGTCGCGCTGCGCGAGATAATCGTTGACGGTCACGACGTGCACGCCGTGTCCGGAGAGCGCGTTGAGATAGGACGGCATGGTGGCGACGAGCGTCTTGCCTTCGCCGGTGCCCATCTCCGCTATCCTGCCCTGATGCAGCGCGATACCGCCCATCACCTGCACGAAGAACGGGCGCATGCCCAGCACTCTGGCGGCGGCTTCCCTCACCGCCGCGAACGCGTCGGGGAGAATGTCGTCAAGCGTTTCGCCCGCGGCGAGCCGCGCTTTCAGCGCGTCCGTCTGCGCCGCGAGGACGTCGTCCGTCATTGCCTCGTATTTTGCCGCGAGCGCGTCGACCTTGAGCGCGGTCTTGCGCAGCTTGCGCACCTTTCTTTCGTTTTCGTTGAAAATAGAAGCCATTTACTTTCCTTTCCCGGACGGACCGGGGACGCGCCGCACACGCGCTATGCGCGCAGCGCGGTAGAGTTTATTAAATCATAAGACGATTTTCTTAAAATAGCAATTATTTTGCGCTAGTCCGCCCTCCCGACAGAGCCGGGCTCCACGCGGTTTTGCGGCACGGCGACAGCCGCGGTGAGCACGGTCACGCTTCTCGCCTTCGCCTTGAGAAGAGCGCGGGCACATTCGTTCGCGGTGGCGCCGGTGGTGAATACGTCGTCTACGAGCAGTATCTTCCTGCCCTTGACGTAATCGCCGTATGCGGCGGCGAAACAGCCTTTGACGTTCTCCGCTCTCGCCTTGCCCGACAATTCCTTCTGCGGCATGGTCTCGCGCACTTTCACGAGCGCCGGGAGCACGGGCATATGCAGCCTTCCGCCCGCTTCGTCCGCAAGCAGCGCGGACTGGTTGAACCCGCGCTTCTTCAGCTCCGACGCGCTCATGGGCACAGGGACGGCGATCTCCGCCTCGGCGCCCGATCCGATGTACGCGTCGGACATCATTGCGCCGAGCAATCGCGCGATATACTTCTTCTTCCCGAACTTCAGGGCGTAGACGAGTTCTTTCGCGCGCCCTTCGTAGATAAGAGGCGATACGTTGCGCAGGAAGACGCTTTCCGTTGCCTGACACCTCAGGCAGTAGTCCGCCTCGTCGGATATCGGCACGCCGCACACAAGGCACCTGTGTCCGCCGGCAAAAGGCATGTGCGCAAGACAATCCGCGCAAAGCGTATAACGCGTGTCCGCGACGAGTTCCGCCCCGCACAGATCGCAGGTGATCCCCTCCGGATAGAGCGCGTCCTTCAACTTTTGCGCGGCGCAAACCAAAAACTTTTCCGCGCCGTCGCGCGCCGCGCTCCTTCCGTCTTTCATCAGAAGATCTCTCCCCTGCACTCCTCTTCGATGAGGTTGATGAGCAGCGAATATCTCCTCGCCGTTTCGTTGTTGCGGATCATCTTGGCCACCGTCTTTTTCGCGCCTACTATCACGACGAGTTTCTTGGCGCGCGTGACGGCGGTATAGAGCAGATTGCGCGTCTGGAGCATATAGTTGGCGTCCAGCGCGACTACTACGGCATCGAACTCGCACCCCTGCGATTTGTGTATTGTCACGGCATACGCGAGAGCGAGCTGCTCTATGTCGGAATATTGATAAACAGCCACTTTATCGTCATCAAAACGCACGGTAAACTGCATGATCTGCGGATTGATGCTCACGATCACTCCTATGTCGCCGTTGAACACTCCCGTGCCCGTCTCCACCTTGCCGCCGCTCGTCTGCACCCATTCCTGCTGGTAGTTGTTCTGCGTCTGCATCACTTTGTCGCCCTCGCGGAAGAGTGTGTCCCCCTGCCGCGCTTCCTTCTTGTCGCGGGACGGCGGATTGAGCTTCTCCTGCAGGATACGGTTGAGACTCGCCGTGCCGGCGCTTCCGCGCTTCATGGGGCACAGCACCTGTATCTCCATGGGCGGCACCTTGAGATAGCCGGGCAGACGGCGCGTGACCAGATCCGACGTCGTGCGCGCGGTGGACTCCGCGTCCTCCTTTTCCTCGAAGAAAAAGTCGCTGCTGCGGTTGTCAAGCTCTGGCATTTCGCCGCGGTTGATGCGGTGCGCGTTGACGACGATCCTGCTGTCTTCCGACTGTCTGTAAATCTGCGTAAGTTCGCTCACGGGAAACCTGCCGCACTTGATGAGGTCGCTCAGCACGTTGCCCGCGCCGACAGAGGCGAGCTGGTCCTTGTCGCCGACCAGCACCAGTCTGCTGCCGCGCTCCATAGCTGAAAGCAGCGCGTTGAACACATATTCGTCCACCATGCTGACCTCGTCTACTATGACGACGTCGAGGGGGAGCTTCCTGTCGTTGTTGTATGCGAATCTTCCTCCGCCGTCCTTCCAGTCGAGATCCAGCAGACGGTGGATGGTCTTTGCCTCCTCCCCCGTCGCGGCGGACAGCCTTTTGGCCGCCCTGCCCGTGGGGGCGCACAGCGCGACGCGCTGGTTCAGATTTTTGAACACGTGCATTATGCACTTGACGATGGTGGTCTTGCCCGTACCGGGACCTCCCGTCACTATCTGCAGCCCGTTCTCCACGGCGGCGCGCACGGCTGCGGTCTGATTGGGGTGCAGTTCGATGCCGGCTTCCTTCTCGAACTGCGCCACTTCGTAATCCACGTCCGCCCTGAAATCCGCCGCCTCCGCCTGCAGTCGTATGAGCCTGCGCGCGATGTTGCGCTCTATGGCGAAGTTCTGTTTAGTGAGCACGGCGACGCACTCTCCCGTGTCGTAGCGCACGAGGTCGCCGAGCATGATCATATCCTCTATGTTGTCGCGCACTCTGCGCTCCGTTTCGTCACTATCCGACCTTAAAAGCCCGATAACTGCCGAAACAAGTTCGTTTTCCGGCAAAAAGTTGTGTCCGCCCTTTACGGACGCGTCCTTGAGTATGCACGTCACCGCGGCGCAGATGCGGTAGTCGCTGTCGCGCGCGACGCCTAGTTCTCCGGCTATGCGGTCCGCGGTCTGGAAGCCTATCCCGTCCACGTCGTCCACGAGAGAATACGGGTTCTTGCGCACCCGCTCTTCCGTCGCGTCGCCGTACACGCGGTAGATCTTGAGCGCGAGATTTACCGTGATGTCCAGCCCCTGCAGGAACATGACCGCGGACTGCATCTTCTGAAGCCCCGAATATCCGAGGCAGAATTCCGTCGCGCGCTTTAAGGATAT
>DVJC01000034.1 GCA_018710835.1 Candidatus Limadaptatus stercoravium
CGGTGGCTGACGGAGTTCTTTTCGTCGGGAGAGGCCTCCGCGAAAGTCTTGCCCAGCTCCGGCGAGAAGAAGAGGGGATCGTAGCCGAATCCGCCTTCGCCGCGTTCCGCGTCGAGGATGACGCCGTCCACGCGTCCTTCCGCGGTGAACTCTCTGCCGTCGGGCAGACACAGCGCGATGACGGAGCAGAAGTGCGCGGATCTGTCCCTGCCGGCGAGATTTGCGATGAGCAGGGCGTTGTTGGCTTTGTCGTCGTGCCCTTCGCCCGCGTATCTTGCCGAGTAAACGCCGGGCGCGCCGTCCAGCGCGTCGCACATCAGCCCGCTGTCGTCTGCGAGAGAGGCAAGCCCCGTCATGCCTAGTATCGCGCGCGCCTTGATGAGCGCGTTTTCGGTGAGGGTGGCGCCGGTTTCCTCTATCTCAACGGAGATGCCGAGGTCGTCGAGGGAGTACATTTCCTCGAAAAAGCCGCCGAGGACGGTGCGGATCTCGGCGAGTTTCTTGCGGTTGTTGGTTGCGATAGCTATCTTCATATTCACCTCATCTTTTGAAGGGCAGGAAATCGTCGTCCTCATGCAGATTGGTCGCGAGATCGTTTTTCAGCATGAGTCCGCGTTTTACCGCCTTGTATCCGTATTTGCCGCGTATGCGGTCAATGCTTTTTCCGAGATTGGTTTCTTTTTCGTCATTTTCCCCGTCGAACAGCGAAAGCTGCGTCATGCTTCCGTCCGTGAGCCGCGTCGCGGCGACGGTCACCGCGCGGAGCGGCTGTGGGAATGCGTGTATCTTGGGGAGCAGCGCGATGGCGCGCTCCGCGATTTCGGAGGCGGCGCACGTCGCCGACGGCAGGGTGCACTGCGCTGATTTGTGGTGCAGAGTGGTCGCTTCGCGCACGGAAAGACCTATGCCTTCCGCCGAGAGTCCGTAACGGCGCAGGCGCATGGCGACAAGCTCCGCGAGAGCGTACACCACGATCTTGAAATCCTCCTCCGAGGTGATGTCGCGCGGAGTGGTGGTGCCGTGGCTCACGCTTTTCGGAGTGCGCTTGTCGTAGTACAGCCGCACTTCCTCGCTCTCTATACCCCGCGCCGCGTCGGACATTTTGTCCGCGACGACGCCGAAGTGCTCGCGCAGCATCCCTCTGTCGGCGGCGGCGAGAGCGCGTATGGTGCGTATGCCGAGGAGTTCGAGCCTGTGCGCCGTGCTTTTGCCTATCATGATAAGCTCGGACGGAGCCATTCCGCCGATGATGTCCATATAATGCGCGCGGTCGAGCACGACGGTGGCGTCGGGCTTCTTGAGGTCGCTGCCGAGCTTTGCCAGCACTTTCGTGAACGACACGCCGACGGAGATGGTGAGTCCCGTGCGCTCTTTCACCGTTTCGCGTATTCTGTCCGCGAGCCCCTTGCCGTCGCAGCCGAAGAGTTTGAGCGATCCCGTGACGTCCAGCCAGCATTCGTCCAGCCCGAAACTTTCCACCCTGTCGGTGAACTCGGTGTAAATGCCGAACACCTGTTTGCTGTACTTCACGTATTCGTCGTAGTGCGGCGGCACGAGAACTATGCCGGGACACTTCTTTTTCGAGATCCATACAGCTTCGCCCGTGGCGACGCCGGCTTGTTTCGCGAGCATGTTTTTTGCCAGGACGATGCCGTGTCTGACTTCGGGATCGCCGCATACGGCAAGCGGCATCCCGTCGTATTCGGGATGCGCCTTCTGTTCCACCGATGCGTAGAAATTGTTCAGATCGCAGTGCAGGATCGTCCTGTCCATACGCGTATTATACACAATTTCCTGTTGCAAAACAATATGTCGGGGGATATAATTGTAAAAGAATAATTTCTGCATGCGCGCTTCGGTGCGCGCGAGGAGGCTATATGATACTCGTCACGGGAGGAGCAGGCTACATCGGGTCGCATACCGTAAGAGAACTGCGCTCAAGAGGCGCGGACGTCGTCGTCTACGACAACCTCGTTACGGGGCACATCGAAGCGGTCGGGGACGCGCCGTTCGTGAAAGGCGACATCTTCGACAAGGATCTGCTCGTGAAAACTTTTCAGGATTACAATGTGGATTCGGTGGTGCATTTCGCCGCCTATTCGCTCGTGGGAGAGAGCATGACCAATCCCGCCAAATATTACCGCAACAACGTCGCCGGCACTCTTTCGCTGCTGGACGCGATGCTGGAAGCCGGCGTGAAATACCTGGTGTTCTCTTCCTCCGCCGCCACCTACGGCGACACGGGGGACGGGCTCATCACCGAGGACAGCCCCCAGCGTCCCACCAGCGTATACGGTCAGACCAAACTCATGATGGAACAGCTCATGAGCGACTACGACAAGGCGTACGGCATGAAATACGTCGCTCTGCGCTACTTCAACGCGGCGGGCGCGCATATCAGCGGCGAGATAGGAGAGGACCACCATCCGGAGTCCCACCTCATCCCGATCATCCTGCAGGCGGCGCTCGGACTGCGCAGCCACATAGGCATATTCGGCGACGACTATCCCACGCGCGACGGCACCTGCATCCGCGACTATATCCACATCACCGACCTTGCGGACGCGCACATCCGCGCTCTGGACTATCTGAAGAGCGGCGGGAAATCCACCTACTACAACCTCGGCAACGGCAACGGATTTTCCGTGAAAGAGGTCATTGAAACGGCGCGCCGCGTCACGGGCATTGACATTCCGGCGAAAGTCGAGGGCAGACGCGCCGGCGATCCCGCCACGCTCGTCGCTTCCAGCGAAAAGATAAAACGCGAACTGGGTTGGGATCCGCAGTTCGACACGCTGGAAGAGATCGTCGCCTCCGCATGGAAGTGGCACAGTTCCCATCCGCACGGATTTGCGAAATGAGCGTGATCTGCGACCTTTGCGGGCAGCGGCCCGGAGTGCTGACGGACAGGACGGTCGTCAACAACGGTATGGTGGAGTTCCACTTCTGCGAGCAGTGTTACGCCGGGATAAGGCGTTCCGGGCTGACCACCGTCGAGGTGATGAGCCGCGTGACGGCAAGGCTGGGAAAAGAGTGTCCCGTGTGCGGCACTGCGGCGGAGGATTTTGCGAAAAATTTCGAATTCGGCTGTCCCGAATGTTATGTGCATATGAGAAAAGTCGCGCTTTCGGCGGCTTCGGCGGCGCAGGGCGGCAAGGTGCGGCACACCGGCAAACGCCCGAACGACAGGAGAAGGAATGGATAGCGCGGCACGGGAACTCACACGCCACAACGTCATATCATCGCGCATAAGGCTTGCGCGCAACGTGCGCGGCATGTCTTTTCCGCACGTCGGCAGACGGACCGATCCGGCTGCGCTCGCCGCATTGGAGAGAGCGGCGGTGCGCGCGGCGCAAGGGGTATTCGACTGCGAACTCCTGCGCATGAGCGGGCTGGACTCCGTCAAGAAGACCGCGCTTGTCGAGCGGCACCTCATTTCTCCCGCGCTGACGGCGAACACCGCCTCCGGCGCGGTGCTTCTGGAGCGCAGCGAGAGCGTGTCCGTCATGCTCAACGAAGAGGACAGGATAAGAGAGCAGTGCATAGTGCACGGTTTCGATCTGCCGCACGCTTACGGACGGCTGAACGTCTACGACGACAGGCTGCTTGACGAGATACCCGTCGCGTACGATCCCGAACTGGGTTTTTTGACCGCGTGCCCCACCAATCTCGGCACGGGGATGCGCGCATCCGTCATGCTCTTTCTGCCCGCGCTCAAACTCGCCGGAGCGATAGAGGACGAAGTGAACAGGTTCGTGCGCGAGTACGGCATGACCGTGCGCGGAGTTTACGGCGAGGGAAGCGAAGCGAAAGGGGATATGTATCAGATCTCCAACACGCGCACCCTCGGCGTGACGGAAGAGGAGATCATCTCCTCCGTCGAACGCGCGGCGCTTGAAATGTGCCTGAGGGAGAGCGAGGCGAGAGAGAAGCTCGTGAGGCGCAAAGGCGCGGCTCTTTACGATAAAGTGGCGCGCAGCTACGGCATACTCACCAACGCCTACAAGCTCACTTCCGCAGAACTGATGAACATGATCTCCGACGTGAAACTCGGAGTCATTCTCGACATACTGCCGCTTAAAGACACCGAAACGCTGGATAAACTGCTTGTTTGGTGCTCGGCGGCAAATCTCACTGCCGTCACGGGAGAGTGCTCCCCGACAGAGAGGGACATCCGCCGCGCGGCGATAGTGAAAGGCATACTGCAAAAGGAGAAACTATGAATTATTCCGCAAATTTCAGCGGCGCGCTCGACAAGGCGGCGGGACTTGCCTCCAGAACGGGCGGGCTTGTGTGCACGGAGCATCTTCTTTACGGACTTGCGGCGCAGGGCGGCTGCAACGCTCAGCGCATACTCGCTTCGGTACGCGTTACGGCGGACGAGGTGCTGCAGCTTTTCCGCCTGGGCGATCAGGTGTCGCGCGTGACGATGTCCACCAGAGCGAACCGCGCGATAAACAATTCCACCGCTCTCGCAAGACAGACGGGCGCGGCGCAGGTGAACACGGAACATCTGCTTTTCGCCGTTCTGTACGACCGCGAGAGCGTGGCTGCGCAGGTGCTGGAAAAGCGTTGGGGAGTTGACGTCGGAGTCATGAGCTCCAAGCTGTGGCAGGAGATCACGGGAGAGAGCGAACGCGAAAGGCAGCCCCAACAGCAGGCTGCCGATCTCAGCGACATAATAGACAGCTTTATAGGCAGTTTCTTCGGCGGCGCACAGCCGCAGAGGAACGAGAGTGCCGGGGCGGATTCCGGCGCGTTCCGTCCCTCTCAGCGCGACGGCGCGGAAGGCGGCGGAAGAGGGAGTTCCGCGCTTCCGGAGGAGCTGGCGCAGTTCGGCACCGATCTCACCGCAAAGGCGCGCGACGGCAAGCTGGATCCCGTCATCGGGAGAGGCAAGGAAATAGAGCGCATCATCCAGATCCTCTGCCGCAGGACGAAGAACAATCCCGTCCTCGTCGGCGAGCCCGGCGTGGGCAAGAGCGCGATAGTGGACGGGCTCGCGCAGGCGATAGTGAACGGCAGAGTGCCTGACATTCTCACGGGCAAGATAGTCTTTTCGCTGGACATCACGTCCATGGTGGCGGGCACGCGTTACCGCGGCGATTTCGAGGAACGGCTCAAAAAGGCGATAGACGGCATCAAGCGCGCGGGTAACATCATACTCTTCATCGACGAGATACACATGATCCTCGGCACCGGCTCGACAAGCGAGGGCGGCATAGACGTCGCAAACGTGCTCAAGCCCATGCTCGCGCGGGGCGAACTGCAGACGATCGGCGCGACGACAATAGAGGAATACCGCAAATATTTCGAGAAAGACGCGGCGCTGGAGCGCAGGTTCCAGCCCATTATGGTGGAGCAGCCCAGCGTGTCCGACACCATCGAGATACTCCAGGGGCTCAAAGAAAAATACGAACAGCACCACAAGGTGGAGATCACCGACGAGGCGATCTCGGCGGCGGCGATACTTTCCGACCGTTACATCACCGACCGTTTTCTGCCCGACAAGGCGATAGACCTTATCGACGAGGCGGCGAGCAGGAAAAAGATCCTGAATTTCACGACTCCTCCGGAGATCCGCAAACTCGACGAAAAGATAAAGGAAGTGGAGCTGCAGAAGTCCGAGGCGGCGCGGCACGAGCAGTACGAGCGCGCGGACAGGCTCAAACACGAGCGCGACAGCCTTGTGGAACAGAAGGAGAAACTGCAGGCGGAGTGGAACAACCGCAGTCAGGACGCGAAACTCAGTATAGGCGAAGAGGAAGTGGCGGAGATCGTCGCGGAATGGACGGGAATACCCGTGCGCCGCATAACCGAGGGCGAGAGCGAGAAGCTGCAGCACCTCGAAGAGATACTGCACAAGCGCGTTATAGGGCAGGACGAAGCGGTGTCCGCGGTCGCCAAGGCGATAAAGCGCGCAAGGGCGGGGCTGAAAGATCCCAAACGTCCCATAGGCTCGTTCATATTCCTCGGTCCTACGGGCGTGGGTAAGACGGAGCTTGCCAAGGCGCTCGCCGAGGCGATGTTCGGCGACGAAAATCTGCTCATCCGCGTGGATATGTCGGAGTATATGGAGAAGCACAACGTCTCCAAGCTCATCGGCTCCGCGCCGGGGTACGTCGGCTACGACGAGGGCGGTCAGCTCACCGAAAAGGTGCGCAGAAAGCCGTATTCCGTCGTGCTTTTCGACGAGGTGGAAAAGGCGCACCCCGAAGTGTTCAACATCCTGCTGCAGATCCTTGAAGACGGCAGACTCACGGACAGCCACGGCAGGGTGGTGAGCTTCAAGAACACCATCGTCATCATGACGTCCAACATCGGCGCGCAGGAGATAGGCAGGATGCGCGCGCCGCTCGGATTCGGCACGTCGTCCTCGCGCGAAGAAGCCGAATACGAGAACATGAAAGAGAGGCAGATGGAAGCCCTCAAAGAGGCGATGAAACCGGAGCTGATCAACCGCATAGACGAGATAATCTTCTTCCACCGCCTCACCAAAGACGACATCGAGAAAATCGCGGACATCATGTTCGCCTCTCTCGAAAAACGTCTGGAAGAGCGCAGCGTGACGGTGGAAATGTCCGAAGAAGCGAAGGACTACATCGTAGGAGAGGGCTACAACGAGGAGTACGGCGCAAGACCTCTCCGCCGTACAATACAGCGGCTCGTCGAGGACAGGCTCAGCGAGATGCTGCTCTCCGGCAGGATCTCCGACGGCGACAAAGTCGCTGTCACTGTAAAAGACGGCGCCCTCGACTTCGAGAAAAAGTGAGCTTACACGCATTAAAAAGCGCACACCCGCGCCGAGGCAAATCAGCCTCGGCGCGATTTATATGCTTCACGTCCCCCAATCTAAGTTAAAAAAATTCGCATTCTAGAAACTTTGGAATGTTGTGCCCCCTCCTTCCCTACGGGCTTTCCTCCCCCGTGCAGAATGTATTGTCGTACTCCCAAAATGCGGGACTAACGCCGTACCTCTGCAAGAGTTTTTAATATCGCACTAACATAATCAAGCGGAGAACGGTAATCACCGAAATCCCTGCACGGGCGGAGGAAGGCGACTCGACGCGCAAGACGCCCGTGTCTACTTAGTGTTACGTCTAGCTTGCGAGGTCGCGGAGCGCGCCGCGGCGTTCAAGCGGCGGCTACGCCGCCTGTGAACGCTTGGGGTCCCCGCAAAAAATCTTCGTATTTTTTGTGGGGCTCCCTTGGGTGAGCGGCGCGTAGTTCCGTTTTCAAACGAGCAAACGTTAAGAAAAATAGTTTTCTTTCGTCTCCGAACAAATGAACGCTGGGTATGGGTTTTTCTTTTCCGTCTTTGAACGGGCAATCGTTAAGAAATGTTTTATTCCGTCTTCGGACAAGTGAGTGTTGAAAATAAGTTTGTTTTTCATCTTCGAATGTGTGCTCGTCGTACTCAAGAACACTCCAAACAGGAGCGCCTAGCTCCGTTATTGAACTTGAAAATTTTCTTAAACACATTTTGCAAAAGGGGCGCGTCCCAAATTCCCGGGGGAATGGACGTCATTCGTTTGCGCTTTGCGCGCGTGTGTGATACAATGCATTAAGTCTTTATTTTTCATATCGCTATTGAATCGGGCGGGGAAGTTTGGTATAATGTATATATCAAATCAGGAGGTCCGAGATATGAAATTCGAAATCTTCGGAAAAGACTACAACGTCAGCGATTCGCTGAAAGCGATCACCGAGAAAAAGTGCGCCAAGCTGGACAAGTATTTCCACGACGACGCGGACGCGACGGCGAAATTCATCGTCACGCTCGAGGGCGGCACTTACACCACGGATATGACGGTCGTCTATCGCAGTCAGACTTACAGGGCGGAGGCGTCCTCCGATTCGCCGTTTGACAACATCGACCTCGTCATTCCCAGGCTCCTCGGACAGATACGCAAGCAAAAGGACATCTGGGGTAAGACCAAACGCGGCTCCGAGAATGTCTACGAAGAGGAAGCAGACGAAGAATGATGAAAGTAGGCATCTCCACAGCGACGTTTTTTTCTAAAGTATTGACCGAGGATTCGTTCTCGGTCATTCAGCGTTGCGGGGGAGAATGCGCGGAAGTTTTTCTTACCACCAGATACGAATACGAACCTTCTTTCGGCGACTTGCTCGCCGAAAGAAGGGGCGGGCTTGACATCTATTCCGTCCACGCGCTCAACACCCAGTTCGAGCCGGAGCTTTTCAACGCCGTGCAGCGCACGCGCCGGGACGCGGAGGAGCTTTACCGCAAAGTCCTTGACGTCGGACGCAAGATGGGCGCGCGGTTTTACACTTTCCACGGCAGGATGCGGCTGAAGCGCAATATGGTCGTCTCTCCGGAGGCGGCGGGCAGGCGCATGAGGGAGCTCGGCGACATCGCGCGGGAGTATGGCATAACCCTGTGTTTCGAGAACGTGCACTGGGCGATGTTCAACAGTCCGGAATTTTTTGCCGAAGCGAAAGAGTATTGCCCGAACGTAGGCGCGGTGCTGGACATCAAACAGGCGCGCCAGAGCGGCAGGGACTGGCGCGAGTACGTCGCCGTCATGGGGGACAGACTCATGAACGTGCACGTGTCGGACTGCGACGACACGGGCGCGATAAAACTCGTCGGCAGGGGGACTTTCCCCTTTGACGAACTTGTCCGCACGCTCGACGGCGTCGGGTACGGCGGACCTCTTATGATCGAACAATACGCGGACAACTACGGCGACGTCGCCGAAGTGGCGGACGCGGTCACATATCTCAAACACATTGTCGGAGGCATTTATGCTTAAATTCGATTTCAACAACATGATGGAAAAATACGTCGGAAAGGACGGTTTCACCGACGCGGAACTCGCTGCGGCGGAAGCGGAAGCCCGTGCGGCTTTCGATAAATTCGCAGCCGTGCGCGGCACGGGCATGACCGAATGGGCGGATCTTCCCTATACGCAGGACGCTGTCGTGGAAGACATTCTCGCCTGCGCGGAGGAAGTCAGAAACAATTTCGACAATTTCGTCGTGCTGGGCATCGGCGGCAGTGCGCTCGGTCCCATAGCGGTGTTCACGGCGCTCTGCCATTTCAGGTACAACGATCTGCCTGCGGAAAAACGCGGAGTGAAGTTCTTTGTGGAGGACAACGTCGATCCGGAGCGCATGCTTGCGCTTCTCGACGTCATCGACGTGAAACGCACGGTGTTCAACGTCATCACCAAGAGCGGCGCGACCAGCGAGACCATGAGCCAGTATCTCATCATCGCCGACATCCTGAAAAAGGCGGTGGGAGATGAGTGGAACAGGCACATCATCGCCACCACTTCCGAAAAGAAGGGCAATCTCATCAAACTTGCGAAGAAGGAAGGGTTCAGGACGTTCTACATTCCGGACGGCGTGGGCGGCAGATTCTCCGAGCTGTGCCCCGTGGGGCTTCTGCCGGCGGCGGTGCTCGGCATCGACATCAAGGGGCTGCTCGCGGGCGCGGCGGCTATGGACAAACGCTGCTCCGATGGCGATATGCGCTCCAATCCCGCGCTGACCGCGGCGGTGCTGCAATACCTCGCGATGAAGAAGGGCAAGAACATCACGGTCATGATGCCGTATGCGGATTCTCTCAAATACATGGCGGACTGGTACTGCCAGCTGTGGGGGGAGAGCCTCGGCAAGGCAGTTGACCTCGACGGCAGGGTAGTGCATGCGGGACAGACGCCCGTCAAGTCCCTCGGCGTGACCGACCAGCATTCGCAGGTGCAGCTTTACACCGAAGGCCCGTTTGACAAAGTCATCACGCTCATCGGAGTGGAGAAGTTCCGCGGCGACGTCGCCATTGCGGAGGGCGCGGAGGAGTTCCCGGACGTGCATTTTCTCTCCGGACATACGATGGGCGAGCTCATCAACACCGAACGCGTGGCGACGGAATACGCTCTGACGCGCTCCGGACACATGAACAACACCGTCATGCTCCCGGAGGTGAACGCGGAGTCCGTGGGCGAACTGCTCATGTTCTTCCAACTGCAGACCGCATACTGCGGCGCGCTGCTCAATGTGAACACGTTCGACCAGCCCGGCGTGGAGGAGGGCAAGAACGCGACTTACGCGCTCTTCGACCGCCGCGGGTACGAGGCAAAGAAGGCGGAGCTGGAAGCCGCGCCCAAAAAGGACGCGAAATACATTATCTGAACAAAGTCCGGCGGCGCACGGCGCGGAGGTGAGGGATGTACACGTTTTACGCACTGCTCAACAGAATGAAACTCATTGCCAGGTGGAGCCTTATGCGCTCCACCACCAAGGAGGATCTCATGCAGCATGCGGCGCATGTCGCGATAGTCGGTCAGGCGCTGGGGATCATCCGCAACACCTATTTCGGCGGAAACGTCGACACCGACAAGATAGCGGCGCTCGCGCTGTATCACGATACGGCGGAAGTCGTCAGCGGCGACCTGCCCACGCCGATAAAGTATTACAGCCCGCGCATAAAGAGCGCGTACAGCGAGATAGAGGACGTCATCAACGGCAAGCTGCTCGAATCTCTTCCCCCCGAAATGGCGGAGAAGTATGCCGAATACATACGTCCCGACACGGACACGATCGAGTACAAGCTCATGAAAGTCGCGGACAAGGTGTCCGCCTACATCAAGTGCATAGACGAACGCCTCAGCGGCAACAAGGAGTTCGACACCGCCTTCAGACGTCTGCAGAAACAGCTCGATACGCTGATGCCCGAATACCCGGAGCTGAAATTCTTCCTCGACAACTTCGGGGAAGGATACGGGCAGCAGCTTGACATACTGTGATGCTGACTCTCGACGGATTTGCGGTGCAGTATCTCTACGGCGCGCGGCTGTTCGGCGGCGTTGACGCGGAGTTCCGCGACGGCAAGATCGTCGCCGTTTACGGCGGCGAAGGCAGCGGAAAGACCTCTTTTCTCAAAGCGCTGTGCGGCGCGGAACGCGCGGAGGGCAGTGTGCTCCTCGACGGAGAGCCGGTCGTGCCGAAGACAGATAAAATCGTTATGGTGTTCGACGACGGCGCGGTGTTCGCGTCGAAAAGCGTGTACGACAACCTCGCCTATCCTCTGAAGATCAGAGGGTTTGACCGGGCGGAGATCGCAGTCCGCGTGACTGCGGCGGCGGAGGAGACGGGCATAAGCGCATGCCTGAATATGCGCGCGCGCACGCTCTCTCCGGCGGACAGGCGGCGGATGTCGCTGGCAAGACTGCTTGTGAGAAAGGCGCGGCTGTACCTTGTCGACGAACCGGCGAAGGGATTGACGCGTGAGGACGCGGAGGGCGTGTTCGGCGATTTCATGTCCGCTGCGCGCAGACTCGCAAAAGACGGCGCGACGGTGATATATTCCACGTCCGACCGCGCGGAAGCGCTTGCTGCCGGCGGCAGAATCGCGGTGCTTGTGGACGGAGAGGTCAAGCAGATAGGGACATATGCGGACATACGCCGCGCGCCCGACAGCATATGGGCGGCACAGGCGATAGATCCGTATTACAATTTTCTGCCGTGCATCCTCGAAGAGCAAGACGGAGTGCCCCTCCTCGTGTTCGGAGAGGGTGACGCCGTTCGGGCGGATGCGCTCCGCGGCAGGACGGCGCCGGGATACATGCACCGCGAAGTGTATGCCGGGTGGTATCCGGGTGACGCGGACAGGAGCGGTAAGACTGCGCCGACCGACTGCGTGTCATGCGACGTGTCGGGCTATATACTGCGCTCCGCGGACGGGATATACGAGAGGTGCGGCGAGAGAAGGGAGCGCGTGTTCGTGCGGCCCGACGCGGCGAAGGTCACCCTTTTCGACCGCGCGAACGAGTGCAGTATAATGACGGACGGAGAAGTCGCGGAGGAGAAAGCATGATCATTCTCGGTATAGATCCGGGGCTTGCGACCATGGGCTACGGAGTGGTGGAAAGCGTGAAAGGCAACGTGTCCGTCGTGGACTACGGCGTCGTCACCACGCCTAAGGACCTCACTCTTCCGCAGCGGCTCAGGCGTATAGAAGAGGGCGTGACCGCGCTCATCGAAAAGTTCCGTCCCGAAAACATCGCCATAGAGGAGCTGTTCTTCTCCAAGAACATCACCAACGGCATCATGGTGGCGGAGGCGAGGGGAGTCATTCTGCTCACTGCGGACAAGCTCGTCGGAGAGGAAGTCTACGAATATACGCCCAACCAGATCAAGCAGGCTATCACGGGCTACGGCGGCGCGGACAAAATGCAGATGCAGCTTATGGTGCAGGCACTCCTGCGTCTAAAAAAGGTGCCGCGTCCCGACGACGCGGCGGACGCGCTCGCAGTCGCCCTATGCCATGCCCATACGAGCAGATTGTCCACGCAGTTCAAGGTAAGGTGATGAGCGGGGAAGATGTCGGAGTACGGTCGTCAGCGCGCGGCGGATGCGCTCGCAGTCGCCCTATGCCACGCCCACACGAGCAGACTGTCAACGCAGTTCAAGGTAAGGTGACCTGACCGCAAACAGACAAACGACGTGCGCCGGCACGCGGAAGTAACACCGCGTTTGCGCTGCGCGCATACAAGAAGAACGCGCCTGCGGAAGCGGAGCGCGGTCGGATACGAGAGGAGGAATATATGCCGCTTGCGCCGAATGTGATCGCGGTCATTCTCAATCTTTTGCTGCTTGCGCTTACCCTTCCGCTTGCTTTCCGTATGGTGCCGATCAACTATCTTTTCGGTTACAGGACATCGGGAAGCACTGCGGACGAGAAGTCGTGGTGCGCGGCAAACACCGCGTTCGGAAGGACGGCGGCGGTCATATCGGCAGCCGCGCTCGCCGCGGGAGCGGTGATGCTGGGAGTGCGCTACGGCACCGACCTTCCTTTCTGGGAATACGGGTTCGCGCTCCTGTACATTCCGGTCGCGCTTTGCGTGGTGTGCGGACACATCGCGGCGAAACGCGCGCTTGCGAAACTCGCGGCGGAGCGCGAAAGCGCGGAAAGCCAGGAGAAGAGCGAGGGCTGAGAGCGCGAACCGCGCACAGACGATACTGCCGCCGGTCGTCGGGATTCGGATGACGGCGCGGAAAAACCGGGAAAGAAAGTATTCTGCCTTTAAGGCGGGAGGGAACATGTACAATTATATCAAGGGCACGCTTGTCGCGGCTGAGCCGGGCATGGTGGTGCTGGAGAACAACGGTATAGGTTACGAACTGGGCGTGAGCGGCAACACTCTCGCCGATGCGGACAAGATAGGCAAGGAGATGAAGCTCTACACCTATCTGTATGTGAGAGAGGACGTCTTTTCGCTTTACGGGTTTTCGCGCGCGGAGGAAAAGACGCTGTTCATGCGCCTCATCGACATCAGCGGCGTCGGACCGAAGCTCGCCATGCAGATCCTGGGCGGCTACGACCTCGGCACGCTCACCGTTGCCATCGCGACGGGGGACATCAAGACGCTGTCCAAGATAAAGGGACTGGGCAAAAAGACGGCGGAACTCATTGTGCTCAATCTCCGCGAGCAGGTGGCTGTCGATATGGCGGACGCGTCGACGGAGATAGGCGGCAGCATGGATGCGGACGTGTCCGACGCGGTTTTCGCGCTCGTGTCGCTAGGTGTGTCCAACACCGAGGCGGTGCGCGCGGTGCAGAAGGCGAAGGAGACCGCAAGCGGAGTGTCCGACCTCATCGCCACCGCGCTCAAATTCATAGGATAAAGCAATATTTTGCAAAAACGGCGGTTTATTCCGTCGAAATATGCCGTTGAAACGGCGATACGGTGATTATGGACGACGAAAGAATTGTCAGCAGTCTGACGCTGGAAGACGATGAATCCGAGGTGACTCTCCGCCCGAAGTGCATGGCGGACTATGTCGGGCAGGACAAGATCAAGCTCAACCTCGGCATATTCATTTCCGCGGCTAAGGCGAGGGGAGAGGCCCTCGACCACGTTTTGCTGTACGGCCCTCCGGGACTCGGCAAGACCACGCTCGCGCACGTCATCGCCAACGAGCTCGGCGCGCAGATAAGAGTGACGTCCGGTCCGGCGATAGAAAGGCCGGCGGATCTTGCCGCCATTCTCACCAATCTCGAAAAGGGCGACATACTTTTCATCGACGAGATACACCGTCTCAACCGCAGCATAGAAGAAGTGCTGTATCCCGCAATGGAGGACTACTCGCTGGACATCGTATCCGGCAAGGGTCCCATGGCGCGCAGCATACGCATACCGCTCAAGAAGTTCACGCTCATCGGCGCGACGACGCGGGCGGGGATGCTGTCCAGCCCGCTCCGCGACCGCTTCGGCATGCTGATGAGGCTTGAGATGTACACGCCTGCCGAGCTGGCGAAGATAATAAGGCGGTCCGCCGGCATTCTCGGCGTGAGCGTTGACGCGGACGCGGCGGAAGAGATCGCGCGGCGCAGCCGCGGCACTCCGCGCGTGGCGAACAGACTGCTGCGCCGTGTGCGCGATTTCGCGCAGGTGGAGGGGCTGGACGCGATCCCTCTCGGAGTCACGCGCAAGGCTCTCGAACATCTCGACGTGGACGAACTCGGACTCGACGTCGTGGACAAGACGGTGCTCGAAACCATAGCAGGCAAATTCGGCGGCGGTCCCGTGGGACTGGATACGCTCGCCGCGGCGACGGGGGAGGAAGCCACCACCATAGAGGACGTGGTGGAGCCTTTCCTCATTCAGCTGGGATTTTTGAGCAGGACGCCGCGCGGCAGGATGTGCACGGACAGCGCATACAGACATCTCGGCATGCCGCTGCCTCCCGGAAGGGGCGGCAACGTCGTGCAGACGAGCATCTTCGACGGAGAGTGATATGGAACTGCTCACCCGTGACTTCTGGTACGATCTGCCGGAGGAACTCATCGCCCAGACCCCTGCGGAGCCGAGAGATTCCAGCCGGCTCATGGTGTACTCGCGTGCGGAGGACAAGGTCACGCACGCGCATTTTTACGATCTGCCGGACTTCCTGAAAAGCGGCGATCTGCTCGTCATCAACAACACCAAGGTCATCCCGGCGCGCATTTTCGCGCACATGGACGGACGGGAAACGACGTTCGAGATCCTGCTGCTCCGCAGGCTGGACTACTGCCGCTGGGAGTGCATCATGCGTCCCGCGCGCAAGGCGAGGAAGGGGAGCGTGCTCCGCGTGTCGGACGAGCTTACCGCGACGGTGGAGGATGCGGGCGAGTACGGAGTGCGGACGGTGAAGTTCGACTTCGACGGCGTGTTCGAGGACATACTCGACAGGGTGGGCAACATGCCCCTGCCGCCGTATATCCACGAGAAACTCGAAGATAAGACACGGTACAACACCGTTTACAGCAAGACGGAAGGCTCCGCGGCGGCGCCTACGGCGGGGCTGCATTTCACTCCCGAACTCATGGAAAGGGTGAGGGAAAAGGGCGCGGATTTTGCCGAAGTGCTGCTGCATATAGGACTCGGCACTTTCCGTCCCGTCAAGGCGGAGAAGGTGACGGAGCACGAGATGCACTCCGAGCACTTCGAGCTTTCCCCGTCCGCGGCGGAAAAGATAAACGCCGCAAAGAGAGAAGGGCGGAGAGTCATCGCGGTGGGCACGACGGCGGTGCGCGTGCTGGAGTCCGCGGCGGGCGCGGACGGTACGGTGCAGCCTTGTACGGGAGAAACGAAGATATTCATTTATCCGCCGTACAAGTTCAAATGCGTGGACGCGCTCATCACCAATTTCCACCTGCCGGAGTCCACGCTCATCATGCTGGTATCCGCGCTGGTAGGGCGCGAAAAGACGCTTGAGCTGTACAATACGGCGGTTAAAGAGCGGTATCGGTTCTTTTCCTTCGGGGACAGCTGCTTTTTCATGTAAGAACGCAGAGCGCGTGCCGCGCCACGCCGGCGCGCCGCGGGACAGCCGCGCCGACGGAGGAGGAGCCTCTTTACGGCGGGGCGGAGCAAAGGTATAAAATGAGATTCGAAGTCATACACACTTGCAAGCAATCCGGCGCGAGAGTCGGAAAACTTTACACCGACCACGGCGTCGTGGACACCCCGTGTTTTATGCCCGTCGGCACGAAAGCGACGGTGAAAGGGCTGTCGCCGGAAGAGGTGAAGGCGACGGGGGCGCAGATACTGCTGTCCAACACCTACCACCTCTATCTCCGTCCGGGCCACGAGCTGATCGAGCGCGCGGGCGGTCTGCACAAGTTCATGAACTGGGACGGCGCGATACTCACCGACAGCGGCGGCTTCCAGGTGTTTTCGCTCTCGTCGCTGAGAAAGATCTCGGACGAGGGGATGTATTTCAACAGCTTCATAGACGGTTCGAAGCATTTCTTCTCTCCCGAAAAGTCCATAGAGATACAGCGCGCGCTGGGCTCTGACATCGTGATGGCGTTCGACGAACTCACCGCGCCGGACATCACGCACGAGAGGGCGGAAGAGGCGATGAACCGCACGTTGCAGTGGCTGGACAGGTGCTCGAACGTAAAACTCAAAAGTCATCAGACGCTTTTCCCGATCATTCAGGGCAATATGTACGCCGACCTCAGGGTGGAGAGCCTTAAACGCTCTATGCCGTATGCGACGTGCGGCATTGCGATAGGCGGGCTGTCGGTGGGCGAATCGCCCGACACCATGTACGCCATGCTTGACGCGCTCGCACCGCATCTTCCCAAGGACATGCCGCATTATCTCATGGGAGTCGGCACGGCGGATTACATCGTCGAGGGCGTGGCGAGAGGAGTGGATATGTTTGACTGCGTGCTCCCGACGCGCATCGCGCGCAACGGGACGGCAATGGTGCGCGAAGGCTTCCTCACCATACGCAACGCGCCTTTCGCGGAAGATTTTACGCCCGTAGACGACACCTGCGACTGTTATGCGTGCCGCAATTATACGCGCGCATACATACGCCATCTGATCAAGGCGGACGAGATCCTCGGCGGCAGACTGCTGTCCATACACAACATCCGCTTCCTCGAAAGGCTTGCCGCGGAGATACGCGAAGCCATAATGCAGGACAGGTACCTCGATTTTAAGGAAAGTTTCATGAAGCAGTATAAAGGTTAATTAGGGTTGAAACGCTAATTCGTGCCTTGATTCGGTTGATTTTGTCAACAAATCGTGTATAATCGTTAGTATAACCCGAAAATAAACCCGTCCTATACGGAAAAAGGAGAAACAAATTTATGGGCAACTGGTGGATTTATATAGTTATCGGCGTCATCCTCGTGGCGATGATCCTGCTCACCATCATTCCGCAGAAGAAGAGGCAGAAACAGCAGCAGGAGATGATGAACAGCCTTGCCGTCGGCACCAAGATCATGACGATCGGCAGACTCGTCGGCAAGATCACGCAGGTCAACCCCGACAACACTCTCTATGTCAACGTCGGTACGGACGAAAACCCCACCATCATCGTCATTGACAGGAACGCGGTCGGTCTTGTGCTCGAGAACGTAGCCGCTCCCGCCGCTCCCGTTGCGGAGTCCGCCGCTCCCGCCGAAGAACCCAAGGCGGAAGAGGTGTTCACCGAAGAGAACGTGTCCGCACCCGAAGAGTCCGCCGGAGACTCCGAGGAAAAGAAAGACTGAACGTTACACCCGTGAAAGAAAGAACCGCTCGAAAGAGCGGTTTTTCGTTTTAACGGCGCGTTCGGACATGATAAACCCGTGGAAAAGCGGCGCGTTTTACGCGGGTGCGGTAGACTACGGCAGAGTGGGACGCCGTCCGCGGAACGGGAGCATCCCCGTCACCTGTTCCGGCGTTCGCGGCGGGGGAGATTGACGGCGATGATGCCCGCGATGATCCCCGTGACGACGGTGGTGAGGAAATCGGCGAAATTGAAGTTCGCGCTCCTGAATCCGTCCGCCGCGGCGAATACGAACACGCACAGCAGAGTGTAGAGTATGCCTGTGACCGCGCCTTTGACCGCGCCGCCCGTCTTTGAACGGAAGCCGACGGTCACGCCGACGAGCACGGAGATCGCCTTGATGACATAGTTGCCCACGGTGAGTGCCGTGCCGTCCAAAGACGCCCATCTCACGATGAGCGCGAATACGAGCACCAACAGGAGAGAGAGGATGAGAGCGATGAGCGAGGCGCGCAGAATGTCGGCGGCGTCTTTTTTGAGCAGTTCGGAGTTCTTCATACCGAATTTTATGCCCGGAGGCGCGGAGATATGAGCGTGCGTGCGCGGAGAGTGCGGCCGCTTTCCGCGAGCATAAAAAACGCCGGAACACCGTGAAGAAAGTTGACTTAAGTGCATTATATGGCTATAATAAACAAAGCTGTGCACGCGCGTAGCCGCGCGTGGGCGCGTTATCAAGACCAATTTATTGCGCTTCGGCGCAGGAGTAAGCAAAGTGAATCTGAAGAAATCGATTGTGATTCTGACCGTGATCGCCGTGTTCATCATTCTGATGTCGGTGTTTGCGCTCGTGTCTTTCCCGGTGGCGGGCACGGTGTACGACTATCACGGTTATGCAACGACCATTGACCTCGGTCTGGATCTGTCGGGCGGAATTTCCGCCGTGTTCGGAGTGCAGGACGACGGACTCGGCAACCTCGAGTCCAGAGTGGACGGCGCGGTGTCGACGCTGCAGAGCATGCTGGCGTCCGAAGGGTTTGCCGAAGCGACGGTGGCAAAGACGTCGAGCGACGGCAGCTATGCCATCCGTGTGGAGACAGCCGACGTGAGCGGCGCGGAAGACATGCTCGATCTGCTCGGACCCGCAAGGCTGCAGTTTGTCGGTTCGTCCTCGCAGGGGACTTCCGGCAGCACGCTTCCTTCCGACGCGAAGGTGGCTCTCGAAGGCAGCCAGCACCTTGCGGACGCGTACGTCACCATGCAGAACACCGGCAATGGCAACTCATACGCGATCGTTCTCCAATTCAACGAGGCGGGCACGCAGGCGTTCTCGGACCTTACGGGCGACTCCAGTTACGTCAACATTTACTTCAACGGCTCGCTGCTCACTTCCGTTAAGATCAGTTCCCAGATCACCAACGGCGTTGCCGTCATATCGGGCAGCTGGGATTACAATACCGCCAACGATTACGCGATGCGTTTCAGACTCTCCACTCTCGGCGTCACGCTTGACGACGGCGAGGTGGTGTCCGTATCTCCCACCTTCGGCGACGGAGCGGTGCTTGCCGCGATAATCGCCGTCGCGGTGTGCGTGGGCGTCGCGTTCATCGTGCTCGCGGTCATGTACAGAGGGCTCGGACTTGCGGCGATCATTTCCGTCGCCGTGGACGCGCTCGTGCTGATATGGTTCTGCGCGGTGCTCCCGTGGGTGCAGCTCACCATCGCGGGCATTGCGGGACTTGTCCTTTCCGTATTCTTTGCGGCGGACGCTAACATCGTGATCCTCGAAAGGATCCGCGGCGAATACCGCAATAGCCTGAAGCCCATTCCTTCCGCGGTGAAGGCGGGGTTCAAACGCTCTCTCGGCGCGGTCATAGACAGCTGCGTCGCGGTGCTCGTGTTTGCGATCATGCTTTGGGCGATAGGCTCCGCGGCGTCGGTCGGACTTGCGGTCACGCTGCTTGTGGGCATCATTCTCGCGGCTGTCTCGTCGCTCCTGCTCACCCGCGTCATCATCAACTGCTTCCTGCCCGTTAACAGCACCAGCGAGAAGTTCTACGGTCTGAAGAGAGCGGAGGAGGAAGAGCATGAACAGGAAAGCGATTTCCTTAAAAACGACGTTGTTACGGGAGGTGAGGTGAAATGAAAAATGCCGCATTTTCCGCAGGAATGAAACATTTCAAGGTCAGCAGACTCGCAAAGTTCGCGGCGGTATTCTCCGTACTCATCGTGCTTGTCGCGGTGGCGGTCATCATCGGCGTGGGTGAAACGACGGGCAATTACACTTCCGCCGTCGGCATAGGCATCGACTTCCGGGGCGGCACCATCCTCACCGTAAACGATCTCGCCGACGACGAAAATCTCGCCGACAGGATAGACGCTATCGAGAACGCGATCGAGAGCGTGCGCGACGTCAACGGCAGCACCGTCACGATCAGCTATGTGCAGCGTCTCGGCGGCAGCGGCGGAGTGGACGTGATCTTCCGCTATCAGAACGTATCCGGCGACGAGAGCGCGATCGACGGGCTCAACGCGGACATCGTTTCCGCCGTGAACGGACTGCTTTATCCCGACGGGGAAGCCCCGGCGGACGCGGTCACGACCGAGTTTATCGGCGCGACGGCGGCGGACGACCTTATCATGAGGACGGGAGTCGCATTCGCGGTGGCGGCGGTGATAGTCGCACTCTATGTGCTCATCCGCTTCAAACCCGCGGCTGCAGTGTCCGTACTCATAGTGCTCATCCACGATATCGCGGTAATGTTTGCGCTCACCGTCATTTGCAGAGTGCAGATCAACACCCAGTTCATTGTCGCGCTGCTTGCGATGATGGTGTTCTCGGTCGCAAGTGCGCTCGTCCTCTACGACCGTTGCCGCGGGCACGTTAAACCCCTCAAGGGCATGAAGAACATTGATTACGCAGCCGTAGGCGACGCCGCGGTGCGCGAAAATATGCGCAAGAGCGTCATTGCGGCGGTCATTCTGCTGGCGGCTGCGGTGCTCCTTTCCGCGCTCGGAAGCGCGTCCATGAGAGAGTTCAGCATCCCGTTCATGCTGGGAGTGCTCACCGTGCTCTATTCCTCGGTGTTCGTGTCCGCGCCTCTCTGGGCGGCTCTGTCCGACGCGTTCGACAAGCTGAATGCCAAGCGTACCGCCGGAGCCGTTTACGCAGGTGCGTCCTCCGACGATGACAAAGAGCAGATCGTTGCCGTGAAGAAAGACGAGGACGATGACGGGGACGGCTTTGCCCCCCAAAAGACTCGGAAGAGCAGCGGGTCCGACGGAAGCAAACCCGACGGAAACAAACCCAAGGGCAAGCCGATCTACAAATATTCGAAGAAGAACACGACGTTCAAGAAGAAGTAAGACGAAAACGCCTCCCCACGGAGGCGTTATTCGCAAGCTATACGGTATGCCGTGAAGAGGCTGTGCGCAGACGCACAGACGCACATCGGCGGAAAACATCGGAGGAAAGAGATGACAGACGGAAAGTTCGGTGCGGAAGAAAGGGAGGCGGCGAAGAAACTCGGCATTTCGGCGCGTTTTCTCCGCCTGCTCAGAAGCCGCGGTCTTTCGGACAGGGAGATACCCTCGTTCCTGCATCCGTCCCTCGACGCGCTGACTTCGCCGTACGACATACGCGGCATGAAAGAGGCGGCTGAACGCGTTCGCCGCGCGGTAGACCGCAAGGAGAAGATACTCGTATTCGGCGACTATGACTGCGACGGCATATGCGCCATATCCATTCTCATGCTCGCCCTCAAGGGCAGGGCGGACGTTGATTTCTTCATTCCCAACCGCGCCACCGACGGCTACGGCATGAACATTGCCGCCCTGGAGCGCATCATAGCGCACCGCCGTCCCGATCTCGTGATAACGGTGGACTGCGGCATCACCGCCGTGAAGGAGGCGGAATATCTTAAAGCGCAGGGCATAGATCTCGTCGTCACCGACCACCACGAACCGCAGGACGAACTTCCGGACTGCATTGTCGCCGACGCGAAGATAGACAGACAAGGTTTCAGCGATCTTTGCGGAGCGGGCGTCGCGCTTAAGCTCGTCGCCGCGCTGTTCGGGAAAGAGTACGAAAAATATCTTGACATATGCGCCATCGCCACCATCGCGGACGTCGTGCCGCTTGTGGGCGACAACAGGATCATAGCTTATCACGGACTGCGGCAGTGCGCCAACTCGCCGCGCCGCGGTATAAAGATGCTCGCGGGTACGGAAAAACTTTCCTCTCAGGACGTAATGTTCCGTCTTGCGCCGCGCATCAACGCCGCGGGCAGGCTGGGATCCGCCATGAAAGCGGTGGGACTTTTCCTCGACGAGGACTATTTCATGCTCAAAAGCCTTGCGGAAGAGCTCGAACGCGACAACGCGCGCAGGCAGGAGATCTGCGAGCAGGTGGTCGCGGACGCGAAGCGCGCGCTCAAAGGCATAGACTTCGATACCACGCGGATCATCGTACTTCACGATCCGACGTGGGAGGCGGGAGTGCTGGGTATCGCCGCCGCGAGGCTTGCGGAGGATTTCAAGTGTCCGGCTATACTTTTCTCCGGAGAGGGGGACGAGTATAAAGGCTCGGCGCGCTCGGTGAAGAGCGTGAACATATTCGAACTGCTGTCACGGCACACGGAGCTGTACACCACCTTCGGCGGACACGCGCAGGCTGCCGGCGTGGGACTGAAAGCGGACAATTTCGCCGCTTTCCGCGAAGCGCTCGTCAGGGATGTGGAGGAGAGTTATCCCGCCGGGGACTTTCTGCCGCAGGAGCCCGCGGCGCAGCGGCTCGCCGCCGATGAGGATTTCCTCGCCCTCGCGCAGGAACTTGAGATGCTCGAACCCACCGGTTACGGCAATCCCAAGCCGGAGTTCGTGCTGGAGGAGAGCGGCATGCGTTTCGAGCGCATAGGGTTCGGACCGCACGTCAAATTCACGGGGAAGGGACTCGAACTCATGGGGTTCTCGCGTTTTTCGGGGCTTGTCGGCACGACGAAGGGAAGGACTTCGTTCGAGTTTTCCTTGGGAGTCGGCTGCTTCCGCAACAGGCTTTACGCGCAGGGGATACTGCGTTCCGTCACGGCGCGCACGATAGACATCGCCGACTCCGACGCGCGCATGATGTGTCTGCATCAGCTGGGGCGCACCGGGAACGGAAAAGTCGGACGGATGACGTTGGAGCAGGCGCGCGGTTTTGCGGCGCGACCTTTCGGGACGGCGTTCGTCGTCTATTCGCAGGCGGAGTACGAACGGCTTGTTGCCGACGTGCCGGAATGCGCGGCTCTTCCGGTGTCTGTCGGAGCGCAGAAGTGGCTCAATCCCGCAAGCTGTGTGGTGTTCGCGCCGAACGGAAAGTTCGATTTCTCTTATTTCAAACGAGTGATCTCCGCCGGCAGACCGCTGTCGGGCAGCTATCTCCCGTACATCGCGGAGAGCATGTGCGAGTGCTTCGACCTGTACGGCGAGGAAGCCGATCCGCCGCTCGTGTCGGACGGGAAGGTCCGTGCCGCTTTTGTGGCGTTCGACATGATGGCGAGGCGCAACGAGCATGCGCGTACGCCGCACGATCTCGCCGCCGCGGTGCGCGCCCAGGCGAAACTCACCGCCGAGGAATACGAACTCGCCAGACTCATTCTTGAAAATTTGGGATTGATTTCGGTGTCGGATAGGGGTATCATTACCGTATCCAGACAAAAGACCGAGCTTTCGCGCTCGGCGTATTACGTAAATGCGAGGCATGTGAAGTGAACGAATTGCTCGTCAAACTCCGTAAGGCCTATCCGGATAAGTATGCGGATCTCAAAAAGGCCTACGAATTCGCCGAAAAGGCGCACGCGGGACAGAAGCGCAGCTCGGGGGAGGACTATTTCATCCACCCCTGCGCCGTCGTGGATATTCTTGCGAATTACGGGTTTGACAGCTCTACGCTCATAGCCGCGTTTCTTCACGATGTGCTGGAGGATACTTCCGTTACGCCCGAGGAGCTTGCCGCCGAGTTCGGACAGGAGATCCTCGAACTTGTGCAGGGCGTGACAAAGCTCGACAAACTGCAGTTCCACAACCGGGAGGACGCGCAGGCGGAGAACTTCCGCAAGTTCTTCATGGCAATGGCTAAGGATCTGCGCGTCATCATAATCAAACTTGCGGACAGGCTGCACAACATGCGGTCGCTCGGCTACCTTCCGCCGGAGAAACAACAGCGAATCGCGCGCGAAACCCTGGATATATATGCGCCGCTCGCAGGCAGGCTCGGCATATCCTTCTTCAAGTGCGAACTCGAAGACCTCGCCATGCAGTATCTCTATCCCGACGAGTACAAGTACATCACGGAGTGCATCAAGAAAAAGAGCGGTGAAAGGCAGGCTCTTCTGGACGGGATAATGGCGCAGATACGCGAAAAAATGGGGGAACTGGGCATCGAAGGCGAGGTGAACGGGCGTCCGAAGCACTACTATTCCGTATATAAGAAGATGCACCAGCTCCATATCGACGTGGATCAGATCTACGATCTGCTCGCGGTAAGGATAATAGTGCATACGGTCAAGGACTGCTATACCATGCTCGGAGAAGTGCACACCATGTGGAAGCCCATTCCCGGCAGGTTCAAAGACTACATCGCCATGCCGAAGGCCAACAACTACCAGTCCCTGCACACCACGGTGGTCGCGGACGGCGAAACGTTCGAGATACAGATCCGCACCTACGAAATGCACCGCATAGCGGAGTACGGCATCGCGGCGCATTGGAAGTACAAAGAGGGCACAACCGGCGTGGACACCGACCTCGACAACAAGGTCAGGTGGCTAAGGGAGGTAATGGACGCGGAAAAGAACGTCGGCGACGCAAAGGAGTTCATGGACGCGATCAAGATCAACGTCTTTGACGACGAGGTGTTCGTGTTCACTCCCAAGGGCGACGTCTACGACCTGCCCGTAGGTTCGACTCCCGTCGACCTGGCCTACAAGATACATTCCGCGATAGGCAATAAGTGCACGGGCGCGAAGGTCAACCGCAAGATTGTGCCGCTTTCCACCAAACTTCAGACCGGCGACATTGTCGAGATTCTCACCCAGAACGGGAAAGGTCCCAGCCTCGACTGGCTCAAATTCGTCAAGACGTCTTCCGCGCGTGCGCGCATACGTCAATATTTCAAAAGAGAACAGCGCGAGGAAAACGTCCGCCGCGGCAAGGAAATGCTGGAGCGCGAAGCGCGCAGGAGAGGGTACAGCCTCAGCGACCTTTTGCAGACGGATTCGCTTGAGGCGATACTCCAGCGCATGTCCCTCGCCGGCGAAGAGGACATGTACGCGAACGTCGGTTTCGGCGGCGTATCCACCGCGCAGGTGCTGACTAAACTCGTCGACGCGTTCAGAAAACAGCACCCCGAAGAACATGCCGAAGTAGTCGTGCAGAGCGGCGCGGGCAAGCGCGAGCACTCGAAAAGCGGCGTGCTCATCAACGGCAACGCGAACTTCACCGTGCGTATGGCGCATTGCTGCACACCGGTCCCCGGCGACGAGATCATAGGCTACATTTCACGCGGCAGGGGAGTGTCCGTACACCGCAGGGACTGCCCCAACGTGAAATCCATGGAGCCGGAAAGGCTCATCGAAGCCGTATGGGACACCGGCGGCGACGAGAGTTTCAACGCCACGCTGTACATCACGGCGGAGAACTCCGGCGGCATGCTTGCGAGCGTCACCGCCTATATTGCGGCGGCGAAGATGCAGATCACGGGCGCGAACGTCAAGGTGGATCAGAAGGAGCACATCGCGGATATGACCATCAGCGTAATGATAAAGAACGCGGACGATCTCGAGGACCTCGTGAAGAAGATCAAGAGCATCCACGGCGTCATAGACGTGAGGAGATAAACTGACAAAACGCACGGTTGATCATACCGAAAAGCTAAGATAAAACACGGAATATGTTATGAAAATACTCACTTTCCACACCACCGAACTCGAAACCGACACCTATCTCGTCACCAACGGCAGCGAGGCTTTCGTCGTGGATCCCGGCGACGGCGCGGACATGCTGACCGCGGCGGCGGAAGCGGAGGGGGCGAAGATAGGCTGGGTGCTGCTCACGCACGCGCACTTCGACCATATAGGCGCGGCGGCGGAGCTCCAGCGCGGCGGCGCGCTCGTCATCATGCACCGTGACGACGTGCCGCTGGTGGGTTCTTTCAAGAATCTCGCATTTTACGCGGGGAAGAAGGTGGAGCATTTCACTCCCGACGTCACGGTGTCCGGCGGCGAAACGCTGGACGTCGCGGGCATCGCGGTGAAAGTCATGCACACCCCTGGGCACACCGCGGGCGGAGTGTGCTACATCGCGGAGGACTGCATCTTCTCGGGCGACACGCTCTTCGAGCTGTCCTACGGCAGGACGGATTTCCCGACGGGGAGTTTCAAGGAGCTCAAGAATTCGATCGTCAACAAACTTTTCGCCCTCAAAGGGGACTACAAGGTTTTCCCCGGGCACGGCGCGCCCACGACGCTGCAGTTTGAGCGGGAACACAATCCCGTCCTCACGGACTGAGCGGAGGAGTGCGCGCGGATGATAAACTTTTCCTGCAACGACGCCGCCTATCTCAACGACCTCATGGAGCTCGTCCGCGCCTTCGAACAGCGTACGGACGAGGACGTCGCGCTATCTCTTTCCTATTTCCGTCTGCCCGGCGAGTTCAGGGCGGAACTGCATTCGGACAAGTTGGGCGGTTTTGTGAAATTCCGCCGTTTCCCCTACACTCCCGCGGACGGCATGGAGGCGAAGCGGCTGGAAAAACGCTTTCTCAAGATGGCGATTTATGACGCGCTGGTGTTTCTCACCGGAGCGCAGCTGCCTTACGGCTGCCTTACGGGCATACGTCCGACAAAACTCTATGCCGAGCTCGGCGATGCGGCGCACGACACTTTCCTCAAAGACTTTTCCGTCCGTCCCGAGAAGGTGGAGCTCATCGAACGCATCGTGAAAGAGCAGCGCGGAGTGCGCAATCCCGATCCGGAGAAGGCGGCGGATCTTTTCGTGTTCATACCTTTCTGTCCCACGCGGTGCGCTTATTGTTCGTTTGTATCCATGCCCGTGGACAGACAGCGGAAACTCCTGCGCCCTTACACGGATGATTTGAAGGAAGAGATACTTTATCTGCGCGAAACGGCGCGTAAAAAGGGTTTTTCGGTGAGAGCGGTGTATATCGGCGGCGGTACGCCGACCGCATTGCCGCTTGAGATGCTGGACGAAGTCCTCGCCGCATGCGGCGGCACGGGGGCGGAAGAGTTCACCGTTGAGGCAGGGCGCCCCGACACCATCACGCGCGATGCGCTCGCGCTTTTCAAGGAAAGGGGAGTCACGCGCGTTTCCGTCAATCCGCAGACTTTCAGCGACGAAACCCTCGTGCGCATAGGCAGACGTCACACGTCCGCGGACGTCGTGAAGGCGTACGCCGCAGCGAAGAAAGCAGGCTTCGATGTGAATATGGACCTCATCGCCATGCTCCCCGGTGAGAGCGCGGAGGATTTCTTCCGTTCCGTAGACCGCGCGGCGGAGCTTTCGCCGGCAAACGTCACCGTGCACACTCTCTATCTCAAGAAAGGTTCCGACCTCCGTACGGGCGGCTACCGCAGCACGGAGAACGCGGAGGCGGAGCGTATGGTGGATTACGCTCTCGCAAAACTCTCCGCGGAGGGTTACGAGCCGTACTACATGTACAGACAGAAGTACACCAGCGGCAATCTCGAGAACGTGGGCTACACCAAACCCGGCAAGGCGTGCCTCTACAACATGGACATCATGGAGGAGGATACGACCATATTTGCCGCGGGCGCGGCGGCGATAAGCAAGCGCGTCACCCCCTCAAAGAACCTCATCGAACGCTGCGCGAATTATAAAGAACCTCTCGAATACGTCAAGCATTTCGACGCCGTCATGGCGCGTCAGCGCGCCTTCTGGGGAGAGGAATAATCCCGCGCCCGTGCTCCCGGGTGTGCGTGCGGAAAAGCAGGGACTTCGGTCCGGCGGCGTACGCTCGTCGGCGCGGGAACGCGATACACCCGTGCACGGGGCGAAGAGCGGCGCAGGGCGCGCGGAACGGTTTGTCTTTCTTCCGCGTAATACGAAAATTATCCGAAAGTGGTGGGCGAAAACGTTTTACTTTGTTTTTTATTTGTGATAATATAGGCAAGGTACTTCTCACGAGGTCCGTCCGAAACTCCGTGGTCGGACTTGGTCTGAAGCGAATCATTTATCCAACGAAGGAGGCTAAACAATGGATAAACTTCAAAAACAGGAAATCATCGCAAAGTACGGTCGCAAAGAGGGCGACACCGGTTCCCCCGAAGTGCAGATCGCGCTTCTCACCGGCAGGATCCAGGAGCTCACCGAGCACCTCAAGGTCCACACCAAGGACCACCATTCCAGAAGAGGTCTGCTCATGATGGTCGGTCAGAGAAGAAGTCTGCTGGACTATCTCAAGAAGACGGACATCGAGCGTTACCGTGCCATAGTTGCGGCGCTGGGTATCAGAAAGTAAAAAGGTCGGGTGCGTTTTGCGCACCCGATTTTTATAAAAACGGGGCATGACGGAATGCCCGGAAGGAGTTAATATGGAAAGAAAAATTTTCAAGACGACAGTCGGCGGCAGAGAGATGAGCGTTGAAGTCGGCGCTTACTGCGGTCAGGCGAACGGCAGCTGCATAGTGCGCTGCGGCGACACGGTGGTCATGGTCAACGCCACCATGGCGAAAGAGCCCCGCGAGGGAATGGACTACTTCCCCCTCAGCGTGGATTACGAAGAGAAGATGTACGCCGTGGGCAAGATCCCCGGCGGCTTCAAGAAGAGAGAGGGCAGAGCGAGCGACAAGGCGATCCTCACGGCGCGTCTTATCGACCGTCCCATCCGTCCTCTGTTCCCCAAGGGAATGTACAACGACGTGTCCGTGGTGGCGACGGTGCTCTCCGTGGACACCAACATTCCTCCGGAAGTTTTCGGAATGATCGGTTCGTCGATCGCGCTGTCCATATCGGACATTCCCTTTGCCGGTCCCACCGGCTCCGTGGTGGTCGGACTCGTTGACGGACAGTACGTCATCAACCCCGACAGCGCGCAGAGAGCGAAATCCAAGCTGCACCTCAGCCTTTCCGGCACGCGCGACGCGATCATGATGGTCGAGGCGGGCGCGGACGTCGTCACCGAGCAGGAAATGCTGGGAGCGATCCTCTTCGGACACGAAGAGATCAAGAAGATCGTTTCCTTCATCGACGGCATTGTCGCGGAAGTCGGCAAGCCCAAGGTGGAGATCGAGCTGGAGACCATCCCCGCGGACATCGACGCGGCGGTGCGCGCGTATGCGGACAAGAAGATGGACTATGTCCTCGAGAGCTTCGACCGTACCGAGAGAGATCAGCGCGAGGACGCCCTCAACGAGGACGTGCTGGCGCATTTTGCGGACGAGTTCAACGACGTCGCCAAAAAGACCAAGTTCATTCTCGACAGCCTCTACTACCTCAAGAAGGAGAAGGTCCGCGCAAAGATCCTCGACGGCGGCGTGCGTCCCGACGGCAGAAGCCTTACGGACATCCGTCCCATTTGGTGCGAAGTCGGTCTGCTCCCCAGAGCCCACGGCTCCGCGGTGTTCACCAGAGGACAGACTCAGGCGATGACCGTCGCCACCCTCGGCACCATCTCCGAAGTGCAGAAACTCGAAGGTCTTGACGACGAGTATTACAAGAGGTACATGCACCAGTACAACATGCCCGGCTATTCCACGGGCGAGGCGAAGCCTCTCCGCAGCCCCGGCAGACGCGAGATCGGTCACGGCGCACTCGCCGAGCGCGCTCTCGAACCCGTGCTCCCGAGCGAGGAAGAGTTCCCGTACGCGATCCGCACGGTCAGCGAGATCCTGAGCTCCAACGGTTCCACTTCCCAAGCTTCCGTGTGCGGCAGCACCCTGTCGCTTATGGACGCCGGCGTGCCCATCAAGGCGCCCGTCGCGGGCATTGCAATGGGACTCATCAAGGACGCTGACCATCACAGAGTCGCAGTGCTCAGCGACATCCAGGGGCTTGAGGACTTCCTCGGCGACATGGACTTCAAGGTCGCAGGCACAGCCGAAGGCATCACCGCCATTCAGATGGACATCAAGATCAAGGGCATCGACGAGGAGATCCTCACCAAGGCGCTCGAACAGGCGCGCAAGGGCAGACTCTTCATCCTCGACAAGATGCTGAGCGTACTTCCCGAACCCCGTAAGGAACTCAGCAAGTGGGCGCCCAAGATCGTGTCCTTCTCCATCGATCCCGACAAGATCCGCGACGTCATCGGCAGCGGCGGCAAGACAATCAACAAGATCATCGACGAGACCGGCGTCAAGATCGACATCAACGACGAGGGACAGATCTTCATCGCTTCCAACGATATGGACGCGATCGCGCAGGCGCGTAAGATCGTCGAGAACATCGTCCGCGACGTCGAAGTCGGCGACGTGTACGAGGGCAAGGTGGTCAAGATCATGGAGAACGACAAGGGACAGTTCGGCGCGAGCGTCAACTTTGCTCCCGGCAAGGACGGCATGATCCACATCTCCAAGCTCTCCAAGGAGAGAGTGGACAAGGTCACCGACGTCGTCAACGTGGGCGACATCGTCCTCGTCAAGGTCATCAAGATCGACGAGAAACACCGCGTGGATCTGCGCCTGAAAGAAATCATCAAAAAAGCCTGAGGACACTATTTAGCGATCTGCTTTGTCAGCCCCCGTATTCAGACCTCTCACGTACGATAAGTACGCTACGAGTCCTGAATACGGGGGCTTTCGCGCATATCATCTAAATATCGCGCCCTCAGATGACGTGCGCTTATTCAGGGAATACTTGAGTACGACGATTGCTCGTTCGGAGACGGAAAAGAAAACTTATACCTGATGTTTACTCATTCGAAGACGGAATAAATCATTATTTTCTTGACGTACACTCGTTCGAAGATGTTCCCACGCGCCGCTCAGCCAAAGGAGCCCCACAAAAATTCAAAGACTTTTTGTGGGGACCCCGGACTTGCACAGGCGGTGTAACCGCCTCTTGCAAGTCGCGGCGCGAAAAGTGAGTGCCGAGCACTAGACGAATACTTGAGTAGACACGGGCGTGAGTGTGCGAGCGCCGAATTCCTCCGCCCGTGCAGGGATTTCAGTGGGTACCGTTCTCCGCTTGGTTATGTGAGTGCGATACCAAAATTTTGGTATTCGTATAGCGTTAGTCCCGCATTTTGGGAGCACGGCACTCCATTCTGCACGGGGGAGGAAAGCCCGAAGGGAAGGAGGGGGCACAACATTCCCCGTGTGATTGCGGAGTTTATTGTTTTTTCAGTTCCGTGACATAAAAGTTTGATTGCAGGGCGGCCGGGGGAGTATTTTCTTCTCGCCGCCGCGGCTCTCTCCGTCCGCGCAAATACGCAGAAGGAGACAGCAGCAATGGACAAGAAAAAGATCGCATTTATTGTCATCACCGCAATTTCCGTCGCGGCGTCGCTCGTCGCGTGTGCGCTGGGGATCCCGTACGCTCCCGTGGACGTCGGCTACGACTATGTACAGCCCGACGCCGCGGAAACCGACGCGGAAGAATGTGCGGATGAGGCGGCAGCCGCCGCACATGCGGTGACATCGCGCGGAGTCTCCGCCGAAACGGGGACGGACTGACTCCCGCGGCGGCGCGTACCTCCGCGACGGGCGGAGGGTGAACGGGCGCGGAGCGTGGGCTCCGCGCCCTTTGAAATTGCGGCGCTCCGAACGGCGGCGTAAAAAAACGGCGGTCTGCGCTCCCTCTTCCGTGCGGCGCGGTTCTGTCTGCCGCGCTCCGGCATATGATGATAAGAATAAACGTATAGCGAGGTGGATATGAAAACGAAAGTCTGGTTGGTGGAAAGCGCGTTCTCGGGACGTGTGATCCTGGGGCGCAGGGCGGAGGATTATCTCGCGGCGGAATTTGCCGCCTTCGACTGCGAGAGGGTTAAATGCGCGGAGGAATGCGACTTTTCCGACGACGCGCTGCATGCGGTCATTCCGCTCGATATGCCTCTCATCACCGCCGATGACGTGGAGAGGGGCGCGGAGTACGTCAGAAAGCACGGGCTGGGCACGCTGTCCCTGGGCGGCAGCGGTTCCGGCGCGAAAATCGTGAGGGCTGCGGAGGGCAGGAAAGGGTATTTTCTCACTTCGCCGCACTTTGTAAAAGCAGATAGTGCAAAAAATCTGTCTTTGGTGTATAATCAAATGAAAGAAAGGATAATCGACCGTCTGCTCGCATCGGGCGTGACGGTGACCGATCCGTCCAACACCGTCGTGGACGACACCGTCAGCATCATGCCCGGCGCGGAGATCCTGCCCTTTTGCAGGATAGAGGGAGCGACGAGGATAGAGAGCGGCGCGCGTATAGAAGGAGCTTATCTGAAGGACTCCGTCATAGGGCGCGGCGCGCGTATCGTCATGTCCTATCTCACGGATACGCGCGTGGGAGAAGGCAGCGAGGTCGGTCCTTTCGCGCGTCTGCGCGGCGCGGAGATCGGCGCGGGGTGCAGAGTGGGTGACTTCGTGGAGATCAAGAACTCCGCCTTCGGCGACGGCGCAAAGAGCGCGCATCTTGCCTACATCGGCGACGCTGAAGTGGGCGCGCGCACCAACGTGGGATGCGGAACGGTGTTCTGCAATTACGACGGCAGGCGCAAACACCGCACGTCCGTGGGAGAGGATTGCTTCATAGGCGCGAATGTAAATCTCGTCGCGCCCGTGAGCGTGGGCGACGGAGCGTTCGTTGCCGCCGGGACCACCGTCACCGACGACGTCGAGGACGGCGCGTTCGTCATAGGCAGGAGCAGACAGACCGCAAAGCGCCGCCGGGAACCGGACGTGGAGGGCGGCGCGGACAAAACAGACAAAACTCGGACGGAGAAGTGACCTTCCCGTCGGGGGAGGCAATATGTACGTCATTGTCGGGCTCGGCAACCCCGGGACCAGGTACAGGAACACTTATCACAACATCGGATTCATGGTCGCGGACGCGGTCGCAAAGAAGTGCGGGCTGCGTTTTTCGGGCAAGGAATGCGCCGCGCTCACCGCAAAGGGAAAGACGGGCGGCGTGCCTTTCGTCATAGCCAAACCGCAGACTTTCATGAATCTCTCCGGCGGGAGCGTGAAGCAGCTGGCGAGGAAGTACTGCGACGACGAGAGCGAACTCGTCGTGGTGTACGACGACGCGGATCTTCCCGTGGGGCGCATGCGCTTCCGCGAGGAAGGCAGCGCGGGCACGCACAACGGAATGAGGAGCATCGTGAGCGAGCTCAACACCACTTCGTTCAAGCGGCTGCGCATAGGGATAAAAACGGAAGAACTTGCGGCAAAAGAGGTTGATATAGTCGATTTGGTGCTTTCAAAGGTCGATTACGCCGATAAAGCCGCCATAGACAAGTGCGTGGACGAGGCGGCGCAGGCGGTGCTCGACCTCGTCGCCGGGACGGATGTGCAGCGCATAGAGGAGAGGATAAACAGAAGAAAATGAAGCCGGAAATGCTGGACATCAGACACTTCGGAGAAGGGCTCAGCGACCTCGCCGTGCTGGATTCGCCGCGCATTCCCGGCAGGCTTTCCGGCGTGTCCGTCGTCCGCATAACGGACGGCGCGAAGGCTCATCTCGCGGCAGCCGTACCGGGCAGGAAGATCTACGTCGCGCCCGATCCGCCCGCGGCGCGGAGCATGCTGACGAAGATATCGTCTTTCCCCGGAGTGAGGGCGGTGTTCCTCTCCCACCGCGACGACGTGCTGATGTGCCGGGGCAGCTTTTCCGTGCGCGGCGCAATGGACCGCGCCGCGGCTCTCGGGAAGCTCGCATGCGGAGAAGCGGACATAGCGGTCGTGTGCGCGGACGCGCTGCTGCAGAAGTTTCCGCGCGCGGATCTCGTGCGCGCCCTCACCGTGCGCTTCGAGCGTGAGGACGTCATCTCTCCCCAGGACGCGGCGGACAAGCTCGCCGCGGCAGGGTATGTGCGCCGCGAAATGGCGGCGGATCCCGGCGAATTCGCTTTGCGCGGCGACATTCTGGACATCTGCACCGCGGACGGCGCGTTCAGGGTGAACTTTTTCGACGAACTCGTCGAGAGTGTGAAGAGTCTGGACCTTTCCAGCATGCTTTCCGTGGACGATCTCGACGGGGTGACCGTATATCCGGCGACGGACGTGCTCTTCTCGGAGAGGGACGCGGAGCGCGTATACGCCGCGCTGTGCGCGCACGGGGGCAATCCGGCGGCGGTGTCCCTTGCGGACAGAGTGCGTGCCGGCGCCGCGCCCGCCGAACTTGCGTGGGCGCAGGTGTTTTCGGAGGACAATTCCTCCTTCCTTTTCGACTGTTTCGGCGGGAGCGCGGACGTTCCGCCCGTGGTCATTTTCGACGAGCCGAAGATAATTGCGGACAAGATCGACATCCTCACCAAAGAATTCCGCGGCAGGATAGAGCCGCTTTCCGCGGCGGGGGAGATCCTGCCCGAACATGCGGACGCGCTGTTCACACCCGGTGAGGTGCGGCGCAGGATAATGCTTGCGCGCAAGGTGTCTTTCACCGCGCTGGATCTGGGCAATCCGCTGTTCGAACCCACCGAACTTCTCACCCCGAAGACGCGTCCCGTCACCAAGTATTACCTCGCGCCGGACAGCGTGGGGCAGGATCTGAAAAACTTCGTGATAAGCGGATTCAGAGTGCTGGTGTGCGCAGGCGGCGCGGAGCGCGCCAAGAGCGTCATGGAGAGCCTTGCGGAGCAGGAAGTCGGTTCGGAGTATTCCGCCGACGGAGAGGGGAGCGCGTCCGTGCAGGTGACGCCGCTGGGGATAGAAACGGGCTTCATATACCCCGCCGAGAAACTCGCCGTCATCGGCGTGTCGGAGTGCGTGGGCAAGCGGCGCGGATCAGGCATAACTTTGCCGAAAACGCAGTTTACCGCACCGAAAGCGGGTGATTATGTGGTGCATCGCGTACACGGCATAGGTCTGTGCGAGGGCACCACGATAATGAAAGCGGGGGAGTTCGAGAAAGAGTACGTCGTACTCCGCTACCGCGACGGGGACGTGCTCTACGTCGCCACGGACCAGATGGACAATCTGCAGAAGTTCGTGGGAGAGGAGCACCCCAAGCTCAACAAGATAGGCGGCAAGGAATTCGCGCGCGAGAAGGAAAAGGTGCGCAAGTCCGTGCGCAAACTCGCCATCGATCTTCTGAAACTTTACGCCGAACGCGAGAAGAAGAAAGGACACGTTTACTCTCCCGACACCGTGTGGCAGAAGGAGTTCGAGGACGCGTTCGAGTACGAGGAAACGGCGGATCAGCTCAAGGCGATCGAAGCGGTCAAACAGGACATGGAGCAGGGCAGGATCATGGACCGGCTGCTGGTGGGCGACGTCGGATTCGGCAAGACGGAGGTCGCATTCCGCGCCATGTTCAAGACGGTGATGGACGGCAAGCAGGCTGTGCTCGTCGCGCCCACCACCATACTCGCCCGTCAGCATCACGAAAACCTCGTGAAACGGCTGGAGCCTTTCGGCATAGAATGCGCGCTGCTCACGCGCCTGCAGACCTCGTCCGAGAATGCGGAAACGGTAAGGCGCCTCGGCGACGGGACGCTGTATATGGCGATCGCCACGCACAAGGTGCTCTCGCGCGGAGTGGAATTCAAGGACCTGGGGCTTCTCGTCCTGGACGAGGAGCAGCGTTTCGGAGTGGAGCACAAGGAGACGCTCAAGGCGCGCAATCCGCTTGTCAACGTGCTCACCCTTTCCGCCACGCCCATACCGCGCACGCTCAACATGGCGCTTTCGGGAGTGCGTGACATCTCTCTTCTGGAAACCGCGCCGCGGGGCAGACTGCCGGTGCAGACGTACGTCACGCCGTATTCCGACGCGCTGGTGGCGGACGCGGTGACGAGGGAGTGTGCCAGGGGCGGACAGACGCTGGTGCTGCTCAACGACATCAACGCCCTCGACGGCTTTGCGGAGAAGCTCCGCGCCATGCTCCCGGCGGGGACGGGCATAATCACCGCCCACGGACAGATGGCGGGCGGAGAGCTGGAAAAGCGCATCGCGGCGTTTTACGAGAAAAAGTACGACGTGCTGGTCGCAACGACCATCATCGAGAACGGCATAGACCTCCCGGACGCAAACACGCTCGTGGTAGTGGATTCGGGACGTTTCGGGCTGTCGCAGCTTTATCAGCTGCGCGGCAGAGTGGGACGGCGCGGAGTGCTGGCGCACGCTTATTTCACCGTGCCCGAAAACGGGGTGCTCACGGCGGACGCGGACAAACGTCTGCGCGCTCTCATGGAAAATACCGAGATAGGCAGCGGATTCCGCATCGCGCTGTCCGACTTGTCCATACGCGGCGCGGGCACGCTGCTCGGAGCGGAACAGCACGGGCATATAGAGCGCGTGGGCTACGAGATGTACATCGAACTGCTCAACGAGGCGGTGGAAGAGATGCGCACGGGCAGAAAGCCGGAAGAGGTGCGCGAAGTGGAGATGAAGGTGGACGTGCCGGCATACATACGCGAAGGATACGTCAGCGGCAGGGACAAGCTGCGCATATACAAGCGGATGGCGGGAGTGGCTACCGCGGCGGAAAGGAACGCCGTGCTGTCCGAACTGACCGAGGTGTACGGCGCGCCGGACGCGGCGCTTGTCAATCTGGTCGACGTGGCTCTTCTCAAGAACCTCGCAAGGGGATTCGGAGCGGCGCGCGTCATCGTCAACCGCAACGGCGCGGGTGTGGTGTTCGCCGACGCCGGCGTATTCGGCGACGAAACGCTGATGAAGACCGTGGCGGCGCACCGCTCGGACGCCGTGCTCACGAGCACCGTGCCGCCCTCTCTCGTGTTCGACGTCAAGGGGCTGCCCAACACCGAAAAGCTGGCAAAACTCATCGCGTTTTTCGAGGAGGCGGTGTCGTCGGGCGGTTCCGCGGCGTGACACCGCGGCGGACTTGCGCGGGGCGGTTTTTGTCCCGCGTCCGCCGGATAAGCCTAGGATATCCGGGTCGAAAAGAGGGGCGGAACGCCTCATTTCGGCGCCGCGGAACGCGAAAACGCGCACGATCCCGCTCCGCAGGCAGGGTTAAACACCCGTTTTGTGTTGAAAACGCTTGCGGGCGCGCTTGCGTGTGTGTATAATATTCGTACTGTTGCAATCAATCTGCGATAACTATTCGGAGTGTATATGAAGAAGAAAGTAACGATATTGCTTGTTCTCGTACTCGCGCTTTCCGTGCTTGTCGGTACGCTCGTCGGGTGCAATTCCATCATCACCCTCAACGAGGAAAGGGACGCGAATCAGGTGGTCGCCACCGTGAGTTACGCCGGACAGACCTCGGAGATCTACAAGTATGAGCTGGCGATGAGTTTCAACTCCTACGCCTACATCTACCATGCCTACTACGACATGACCTATCAGGAAGCGGCGGACTACATCCTGCAGTCGCTTGCCCAGCGCGAACTGCTCGTGCTCTTTGCCAAGGACGAACTCGTCAGCCTGCGCAACGAACGCGAGGGCAGGAACGATTCCCCCGCGGGCGTCTCCGTGGCGGACCTTCTCTCCGGCAGCGAGCTTGACCGCGCGATCGACAACGTCAACGACGACATCGTTTCGGCTATCAACACCGCGCTCGAGACTCTCATCAGCGCCAACAATCCTTCCTCTTCCACCGGCGGCTCTTCCGCCGAGTACGAGGAGTACAACGGTGCGGACGCGATCACGATCCGCTTCGATTCCAGGGGCGGCAGCACGGTTGACCGCGAGCGCATCCAGAACGGCACCGCGATCTTCGAACCTGCGGAACCCACTTACGACGGATACACATTCTACGGCTGGTCCACGGAGCCTATCTCCGTTGACGAGGACATCGACACTTCTCTCATATGGGATTTCGACGACGAAGTCACTCTCGACATCGAAAACGGCGAGAAGAGCATGACTCTTTATGCGGTGTGGAAGCCCTATCTCGAACCCCGTCCCGTGCGCGAAGCGGCGGAGGAAGATCCCGACGCGGATTACGACCCCGACTACGACATGCCAGAGGCGGAGTTCTCTCCCCACGCGCTCGGAGAGGACGGCAAGCTCACCGCCGCTTTCAGGGAACTGATCATGAACGGCGAGGTGGAGTTCGACTGCCTGGCGTCTTACTCCTCCGAGAAGAAGACGGAATATCTCAACGAATATCTCGACGACGCGGCGAAGAACGTGGCGGACGATTTCGCCTCTCTGCGTACGGATTACGACTATTATCTCGAAAACGAGATGAACACCCTGCTCATCACCAGACTGGAGCGCGAGATAGGCTCTTCGGCGTCCGTCAGCGACGAGGAAGTGCAGGCGCGCTTCGATCAGATGGTGGCAGCCAACCGCGAAGCCTACGGCGGCAACCGCACCTCTTACGAGTCCGCGCTGACCGGCGCGCTCTCCTCCGCTTATTACCACGAGTACACCTCCGCGGACGAGCGTTACGGATTCGTGCTCAACATTCTGCTGCAGCTGCCCGAAGAAGACCTCGCCGAGCTCACGCAGTGGGTCGAGGACGGGATCTATTCCGACAAGTCCGCCGTCATAGACAAACGCGACGAGCTTCTCCGTGCGCTTGAGATCAACGTCAGCAACCCCGATTACGATCCCAACTACGTCTGCGACAACCATACCTGCGAGGCAGGCTCCGACTGCGATCCCATGACATGTCCGAATCACGCCTGCAAGGATAAGGTGAACGAGGACGCGGATTGGAACCGGATCGTGGAGTTCGTCTACGATAAAGACACAGGCACGGCGGAGATCAGATACAACGTGACGGCGTGCCCGTCCATGGCGTATCTGCCCGGCACCGTCCCCGCGTTCACGCAGGAAGGAGAGAAGACCGGCATAGTGGAGCAGATCTACAACAGCCTCGCGCAGGTGACTCAGGCGGTGAAGGACGGCATGCCCGCAGTGCTCGGCGTCTACTGGACGCGCGAAGTCGCCACCGCATGGCTCTACCTCGTCGGCGACGACGCGGGCGGCACGTCCTCCGACTCCAACAACGGCGGACTCGGCTATCTCGTCACCCCCGAAGGCACCGACTCCGGCTACATCGACGCTTTCACCGAACAGGCGCGCGCGCTCATCTCGGGCGGCGGCACCGGCGCGTACACAACGGGCGGGCTTGAAGGCTCCTATGTCTTCGGCGACAACTTCATCGAGTCCGGTTCCACCAGCGGCGCGTATGCCGGCATCTTCATCATTGTGGTGTCCGACGTGCCTTACGACACCGGTCTCAAAGGCGTGACGACGGACGCCGACGGCAATGCGAGTCAAATTGATCTTGCGTTCGGCGACGACGGCATTCTGCCGCTCGATTACGTCATCGAATACGGTCCCACCCTTGAGGACTGCGTGACCATCCGCGAACAGATCAAGGACACCATCCTCACCAGCCGTCAGTCCGCGCTCTACGAAGAGAAGGTCAACGCCTTCGGCGTGGAGCACTACGAGAGCAACATTTCTTACAACAGAGGGGCGTACGAGTCGCTCTGGAAAAACCTCGACTGAGAGGGCGCTATTTAGCGAATAACTTTGTCAGGCGCATCAACGCGACCGCTTACGTACGGAAAGTACGCCGCGCGTCCGCGTTGATGCGCCTTTCGCGTTCTTCATCTAAAGGGGCTCCCCGCAAAATGTACATTTTGTGGGGTCCCCAGATCGCCCTCTCAGTTGACGTGCACTTATTTGGAGCGTCTTTGAGCACGACGTTCACTTGTTCGAAGCGTTCTTATACACGACGTGCGCTTTTCCGGGGCTGGAGCCGCCCAGCCAAAAAATACCCCACAAAAAATCCTTGCAGATTTTTTGCGGGGGCCCCGGACTTGCACATTGGACAGGGACAGAGTGCCGAACCGAAGGTCCAGCGATTGTTACGCGCGCAGCGCGTCAATCGCGTCGGGCAAGAAGTGCCGTACGCCGGCAATGCGCCATCTCTTCGCGAAGCGGGCGCATTACAAGTGGCATAATTTGCGGCACCGCAAAGGTGCCGCAATGCCGTCGCTCGTGCCCGAGCGCCGATGGTGTCCCCCGAAATGGTGGGTTCCCTGCAAGGGGGAACGATTTCGGGGGAAACCCGAAGGAAGGGGGTAA
>DVJC01000008.1 GCA_018710835.1 Candidatus Limadaptatus stercoravium
CCGGGAACGACGGCGACGTTCTTCGCTTCGAGCAGCGCGTAGGCGAACTCCTCTCCGTCCATACCGGTGGACTTCACGCACGGAAACGCGTAGAATGCTCCTCTGGGCTCGAAGCAGTCAAGCCCCATGGCATTGAGTCTGCCGACGAGATATTTACGGCGTTCGTCATACTTTTCGCGCATTGCCGCCACTTCGGCGAATCCGTCTGCAAAGGAAGTTTCGACCGCGGCGAGCGCGGCGTACTGCGCCGCCGTGGGAGCGCACATGATGCCGTACTGATGTATCTTGTACACGACGTCGATGACGGGCTTCGGCGCGCAGATGTAGCCGAGCCTCCAGCCGGTCATTGCGAACGCCTTGGAAAAACCGCTGATGACGATGGTACGCTCGCGCATTTCGCCTATGCAAGCTATGGAGCAGAACTTCACGCCGTTGTAGACCAGCTCGCCGTAGATCTCATCGGAGAATACCATGAGGTTGTGCTTCTCGATGACGGGCACGAGAGCTTCGAGGTCGCTCTTCTCCATGACCGCACCGGTGGGATTGTTGGGGAAGGCGACGAGGATCGCCTTGGTGCGCGGAGTGATCGCCTTCTCGATCTCCGCGACGTTGAGCTTGAACTCGTCCTCGATGAAACATTTCACGCTGACCGGAGTCGCGCCCGTCAGCGACACAAGCGGCGCGTAGCATACAAAACAAGGTTCGGGAATGAGCACTTCGTCGCCGGGAGCGCACACTGCCCTGAACGCCGCGTCGAGCGCTTCGGACGCGCCGACGGTGATGATGATCTCGCTTGCCGGATCGTAATGCACGCCGATGAAGCCGTCGAGATATTTGCTGATCGCCTTGCGCAGTTCCATAAGTCCGGCGTTGGCGGTGTACTGCGTCTTACCCTGCAAAATACTGTCTATGCCCGCCTGGCTGAAAGCGTGCGGAGTGATGAAATCCGGCTCGCCGACGCCGAGGGAAATGCAATCCTTGCGCGTAGCGGCGATCTCGAAAAACTTCCTTATGCCCGAAGGCTTCATATCTCTTGCAACGGGGTTGAGCACTTTTGCATAATCGATCATATTTTCACCTCTTATCGGATATGAGAAGAGTCTAACACAAATTGATTTACTTTTCAACCATTTTTTAATTTTCGCGCATATAATAAAAGACGGCGGCAGGGAGCATTGCTCTGCACGCGCACGCACGGATATTAAAGGCTGTCCTGGACAGAATAAGACGTACGGGCGCACTTGAACCCGGCAGCGGAATATGATAGAATAAACGCGAGGTGTATATTATGCGTAAACTCATTTCGATAATAGGCGACAGCAGGATAGACGAAGGCGGCGCGAAATACCGGGCCGCGTACGCAATGGGCAAAGCGCTTGTGGACAACGGCTACCGCGTGGCGTCGGGCGGACTCGGCGGCGTGATGGAGGCGGCGTTCAAAGGAGCGAAAGCGTCCAAATTCTACCGTGAAGGCGACACCGTCGCCATACTCCCGATGTTCGACCGCACGTTGGCTTCGGACGCGGCGGACATAGTGATCGCGACGGGGCTGGACATCTACCGTAACGTCATCGTCGCCAACTCCGACGCGGTCATCGCCATCGGCGGCGGCGCGGGCACTCTCTCCGAAATGACCAACGCGTGGCCGCTCAAACGCCTTATGATCGCGTTCAAAGGCGTGGACGGCTGGAGCGACAAAGTGGCGGACACCAGACTCGACCACCGCGTCCGCTACCCCGATATCGAGGAGGACCGGATATTCGGCGTGGAAAGCGCGGACGAAGCGATCGCCGTGCTGGAAAAATATCTCAACCTCTACACCGGCACCCACACGGGGATAAAGCGCGGCGACTGACATTACTTTCTGCCGCGGAAATTTTATTACATGCGCGTTAAACATACAAAAACGACCGGATAAACCGGTCGTTTTGTAATATACGTCAGGTGCGCTCCAGTGTCGAAGCGGAATGCGTCATTCGGCGTCAAGCTCCCGTCCGGGCTCCTCCGCACCGTCCGCAGACGAAGTTTCCGCCGGGGCGCTGCCGTTTTCGAGTGCGGCGACGATACGTTCAAGAAGTTCCGCCGTCTTGATGCTCTGCTTGCCGTCGAAGCGGAGATACCCTTCCGCGGCGGCGTCCTTGTTCTCTTTGTAAAAGCGTTCGAGCAGCACTTTATTCAGGCGTTCTCTCTGCGCACGCGCTTCGGCGAGTTCCTTGAGCATAAGTATGCACCACTGCGACACGAACCACCACAGCGTCACTCCGATGCCGCCCGCTATTGCGACGGCGAAGAACATTCCGGCCCCCAGTCCGGGGCTTTCCTGCCCGTAGACCACAGCCTCGATGACTCCCGTCACGAACACGAGCAGCGCCGCTATCACAGTAAGAAACGCCGCTATGAAAGACGCGGTTTTACACCAACTCTCCGACCTCATGATTTACCCTCCTTATGCCGCCGGAATAATGCACACGCGTACGCACCGTGCGCGCAGCGGCATTTGTATTATACTGTGCGGCGCGCCCGCTGTCAATATCACCCGGCACAACAAACCGCGGAGCGCATAACAGCGCTCCGCGGTCACCGTATTCCTACGCATGCCGTACGCATACGCACTCAGGCGCATATCCGTGCGCCTTCCATGCGCGGCGCACCCCGAGTCCGGGCGTGTACGCCGGCTTACTTGATTTTGTTCATCGCCACGTCGTACGCTTCAGCGGTGGCGTGCGCTATTCTGCCCACCTTGTCCGCGTCGCCGACAACGAAGAGGTTCTTCACTTTGCCTTCGAGTTCCTTGGCAAGTCCGTTGACGGGGCGCGCGCCCAGCGAAAGCACGACCGCGTCCGCGTCCACTCTGCTCTGCTTCTTGTCCTTTACTCCCTCTACGACCGCGCCCTTCTCGTCGATGGACACGAGCTTGGTGGAAAGCATGAATTTCGCGCCTGCCTTCTCCAGCTTGGGCATTGCGTCGTCGATGTGCTGGAACCACGTCCCCGGCGCGACCGTATCCGCCATTTCGACGAAGGTCAGTTTGTTGCCCTGCTCCGCGAGGAGTTCGCCCGTTTCGAGCCCCGTCATACCGGTGCCGATGAGGGCGACGTTCTTGCCTTCGAGCCTGACGGAGCCGTCGAGTATCTGGGTGGTGGTGTAGACGTTGGCGCCGTCCGCGCCCTTGATCGATCTCGGACGCAGCGCGACCGCACCCGTGGCGACTATCACCGCGTAAGGATCGAGCGCGAGAATGTCCGCCGCCGTCGCTTCCGTGCCAAGACGTATTTCCGCGCCGAACTTGCGGGCGTTTGTTTCGAGATCCTGTGCGCACCAACCGATCTTCTCCTTCTTCGGTCCTTTGTCCGCGAGGTTGATCTGACCGCCGCACACGTTCTCTTTCTCGAACACGACGGGTTTGAAACCGCGCCTGCCGAGGATCTCCGCCGCCGTAAGTCCCGCGACTCCGCCGCCGATTATCGCAACCGTTCTTCCCTTCCCGTCGCAAGGAAGGCTGTCGAACCTCCTTTCCTCTCCGAGAGTGGGATTGACGGAGCAGCAGCCGTGTTCGCCCACGTAGGCGTGCTCCATCATGCTCTCTATGCAGTAAAGGCAATTTATACAGCGTTTGATCTCGTTTGCTCTGCCGGACTGCGCCTTTTGCGCCCAATGCGGATCCGCAATATGCGGTCTGCCGAGGGACACGAAGTCCTGTATGCCGCGCTCAAGCTGCTCCTCCGCCTGTTCCGGCGAACGTATGACGTTGGCGGCAAGCACGGGAAGATCTCCCACCGCCTTTTTGACCGCCTCCGCCATGTAAGCGCGCCAGCCGCAGTCGAACGAAGTCGGCTCCAGCCAGTAGTTGTAAGTGTCGTACGCGGCGGAAGATACGTCTATGGCGTCCACGCCCATATCGGCGAACGCCTTGGCGTATTTCACGCCGGTGTCCAGTCCGTACCCCTTTCCGGGCTGACCGATCTTGTCATAGCATTCGTCAACGGCAAGGCGGATTATGAGAGGATAATCCCTGCCGCATCTTTCGCGGATGCCTTCGATGATCTCCTTGATGAAGCGCATCCTGTTCTCGAAGCTGCCGCCGTATTCGTCCGTACGCTTGTTGGTGTTGGGGCTGAGGAACTGCTGCAGCAGATATCCGTGGGCGGCATGGAGCTCCACACCGTCTACTCCCGCTTCCTTGCACCTTACCGCCGCGTCGATGAACTGCTTGACGAGTTTCTTTATCTCGCGGTGCGAGAATGCCCTGACGTGTCCGCCCGACACCTTGCTGGGCTCGCATTTGGAAGGACCGGGAGAAGCGAACACCAATCCCTTTTCCACCATCTTCTTCCCCATGCCGGGCGCTATCTTGTACACGAGTTTCGGAAAAGATTTGCACACCTTGCTGCACATGTTGGTGAGGGGCACCATGTGGATCATTATGCCGATGTTCTGCCTGCCCGGATGATGCAGCTGAACGAAGAGTTTCGCGCCGTGGCGGTGTATGCGGTCGGCGAACTCGCGCATCGGCGCGATATGGTAATCGTGCGACATGGCGAGCTGATTGAACGCCGCCGCGCCGTGGTCGTCATTGACTCTCGTGATCTCCGTGATGATGAGTCCCGTACCGCCTTTCGCCCGCTCTTCGTAATAATCCATGAGCATTTCCGTCGGCTTCCCCGAAGGCTCGCCGAACCCCATCATCATGGGGGGCATGACTATGCGGTTCTTGATCTCGCAAGTGCCTATCTTCATAGGCGAAAACAGCATTTTGTATTCCATATCATTCTCCCTTAACCGGGTCCGCGCAGCCGCTCGGCATGCGCAAACCGTATCTTTACTTGTCAAAACCGCGCGATAAACTATTTGACGCGCTTATAATTGCCGGTGAGTGCCGCAAGCTGCGTTTCAAAGGGCATGTCGCCTTTATGCAGTCCGCCGGGGAGCACGGTTTCAATGAGTTCGATGACGGTGTCGTCCTCGCTCTTGCCCACATAGGCGTAGCGCACCTTCGCGCCCGCGCTGCCGAAAGACGCCGATTGAAGCACCCTCAACCCCTCTTTCTCGGCATGCGCGATCGTCGCGTCGAGATCCTTCACGTTGTACTCGATGTGATGGATCATCTCTCCGTGTCTTGCGCGGAAGGTCGTATAGATGTTTTCGTCCCCTTCCGGATAAATGAGTTCTATCGCCGTATGCCCCCTCCCTCCGAAGTACAGCGTGACTTTGCAGCTGCGCTTCTCGCCGCGGTACGTCATGTCCAGCGGAGTGTCGTAGGTGAGCTCGTACCACTTGTCTATACCGAGCAGACGCGAATAATGCTCCTTTGCGGCGGCGATGTCGTTTACCACGATGCCGACGTGTCCGATTTTTCCGAATTTCATGTCCTCTCCTCCGCGCGCCGCGGCGGCAAACCGCTTATGCGCATATCGTTAAATATTTTACCATATCGGACGGCGCAAGTCAATATGCGCGCACGCATTGCGTACGCAAAAAAACACCTGTCGCGCCCTCACGGCGCAGTGCGCTTTTTCACCGCGGCTCAGAATTCGTAATCTACCGACACGCTCTTTTCCGTCACGGAATGGACGTGCTTCTTCACCACGGACACATGGTATTCGTTCTGCTGATACGCCGCCATGTCCTCGAAGGATCGGAACACGACTTCCAGCACCATGTCGTAACTTCTCGCGCTGTGCAGCCTGTCTATTCCGGCGGAAATGCTCACCGCCTCCGGCACTCTGCCCCTCATGGACTCGAACACTTCCTTCGTCTTTGTCAGGATCTCTTCAGTAGGCTCTTTCAGTTTGTAACAAACGATATGTTTTACCATAGCTTCTCCTCTCTCCGCCGCTCCGCGCCGGAAATCTGTTTCCATACGCGATTATACACCGTTTTTCTTCAATGACAAAGCGTTGCGCCGCCGTCGCCGCCGGATTTATATTCCGCCGTTTCCCTCTTGCGGACTCCGCCGCTTTGGGATATACTGTCCGCGGAGGACGATATGCTCGCTTACACCTATGTCGGAAAGGAAGATTTCCGCCTGCTCGAAAAACCGCGTCCGCACACCGTCGATGACGGCGACGCCGTTGTCCACGTCACACTCGCCAGCGTCTGCACGAGCGACCTGCACATAATGCACGGGTTCGTGCCGCGCGCCGTCCCCGGCATAACCGTGGGACACGAGGCGGTAGGCATAGTGGAGTCCGTCGGCAGAAACGTGCGCAAAGTCAAGCCGGGCGACCGCGTTTCAATCAACGTGGAGACTTTCTGCGGCGAATGTTTCTTCTGCCGGCGCGGCGCGGTCAACAACTGCACCCTGCCCGACGGCGGCTGGGCGATGGGCTGCCGTATAGACGGCATGCAGGCGGAGTATGTGCGCGTTCCGCACGCCGATTGCGGGCTCACCGTCATCCCCGACGGCGTGTCCGACAAAGCCGCGCTGCTTGCCGGCGACATTCTCGCCACGGGCTATTGGGCTGCGAAGATCTCCGACATCGAGGAAGGCTCCGACGTTCTCGTCATCGGCGCGGGGCCCACGGGTATATGCTGTGCCTTGTGCGCGTTGCTCAAAAATCCGAAACGCGTGTTTATATGCGATATTGATGACGCAAGACTGCGTTTTGTGCAACAACATTATCCCGCGCTCACTCCTCTCCGCTCCTCGGAAACTCTTGCCGCGGTACGTTCGGCGTGCCGTCACGGCGGCGCGGACAGCGTCATCGAAGCGGCAGGCTCCCCGGACACTTTCCGCCTTGCGTGGGAGGCGGCGCGTCCCAACGCGACCGTAACCGTGGTTGCCATGTACGACGACGCGCAGACTCTCCCCCTGCCTGAGATGTACGGCAAAAACCTGACCTTCAGGACGGGCGGCGTGGACGGCTGCGACGCGGCGGAAATACTTGCGCTCATATCCGGCGGCAGACTCGACGTCCGCGCCCTCGTCACCCACGAGTTCCCCCTCTCCCGTGCCGACGAAGCCTACGCGCTCTTTTCCTCGCGCGCCGACGGCGTCATGAAAGTCGCCCTCGACTGCACGCGCTGACGCGGCGCGGTGATCATTTAGCTTTTTGCACACAGCTGAGCCGTGTACCGAAAAAGGTACGCGGTTCCGTTTATTATTTGTCTGAAAAATCTCCGCGCCGGGAGGAAACCAGTATGAAACGCTTTGAAGACCTCAACCTTGTCGTGCTCGACTTTCTGAGCGACGGCATCATGGAATCAGTGAAAATATACGAAATAGCCGCCGTAAAGATCCGGAACGGCAAACTTCATTCCCACCGACGCACATTCCTGCGTCCGGACGGCTGCGACGCGCACTTCTTTGAATACGAATGCGGATCCCTCACATCTCTTTTCGGAGTCACATATGCGCATATAGCCACCGCTCCGCCCCCGGAAAAAGCCGTCGCGGAGATTGCCTCGTTTCTGTCGGGGTGTCAGTGCCTGACGAGCGGCACCTGTCTTGCGCGAAGCAGTTGGAAGGAGTTCGCCCGCATTGCCGAAGATGCCGGCATCACCGTACATCCCCCCGTCTGGACCGTCCGCGCTGCCGTTGATGCCGCGCGTGTGCTAGATCTCGTGTCGTCCGAGCGCGGGCTGCTGTTCCCTGCAGATGTCTGCAACGCGGAACTCATGCACGGCGATCTCCTCCCAGCGGCGGACGCCGCCGCTCTCATCCGCCTCTCGTACGAAACGTTAGGCACAAAATGGGAGGATCTGTGCATGGAGTACGACATAGATTGGAGCGAAGCAAGCAAGGATCTCCTGTCGAGCACTCTTGCCTACGCGGCATTGCTCATCTCCGCACTGTCGGGACGGGAGCCGTTCTGAACCTGCGCCGCGACCGCGCTTTCATCCCGGCAGGCAGACGCGTTGTCCCGCCCGACCGGGACAGCGTGCGCATGCCTGTATATCCTTACCCCTAGGGACAAGCGACAAATCATGATAACGCCGCGGACACCTCACCACCCTACACCATACACAGTAAAGCCCGAAATTCATGCCGCCCCGCACCACTTACCGCCGCGCGATTGACATTCTCCCCTCTTACCGCTATAATTTCCGCATACGGAGGCGTATCGAAGCGGTCATAACGAGGCGGTCTTGAAAACCGTTTGGGTGCAAGCCCACGGGGGTTCGAATCCCTCCGCCTCCGCCAAACAGAGTCGCGTTTGAACCCGCGGCTCTGTTATTTTTGTATTAAGGGGGTTGCCGGCATCATAATCGATACCGAAGTATATGTTCCTCAATTGTCAGACTTCTACTTGACGCAGAAAAGAGATGAACACGGTTTTTACACAAAATAGACGGCTTATGCCGCCTATTTTATTTTCTCCAAATTTTGCCGTTTCGTTGTAGCCATCGTAGCACAGATTTCGCAGAAGTAAATGCGAAAAAATATCGCTTAAAAATCAAATATCTTTTAACTTAAAAGCCGGGAAGAAAATTCTTCTCGGCTTTTTTATTGCCATAGAATTTAACAACTCCAACTCAATATTTTTTCGTGGTCATTTGACTTCTGGTTTTCTTTACTTCCAATAAACAGACCTATGCTCAATCGGTGCTGCTCAGCTACTGCCGAAAGGCAAAATAAAATTTGGAGGTAAATCCTATGGAAAACAAAGTTTCCCAAATTCCTGAATTCAAGAGGTATTATCTCTCGGAATTCGAACTCTACGATGGTGAAGAATTCATCACCTTCAACATCGTAGGAATCGATGCTGCCAAGAATGAAATCCAGATAGCCGTTACCAACAGAGGCAAGATAAGCGTTATCACTTACGACCTCATGACAGACAAGAACGGCAGGCTTTACTTTGAGTACGGCGCGATGTACACCCGCATCTACCCGGACGATTTCGAGGAGGCGGCATAATGAAACT
>DVJC01000035.1 GCA_018710835.1 Candidatus Limadaptatus stercoravium
CTCGACGCGCAAAGGCGCAACCGCGCGCAGGCAAATGCAACGCCGCCATTTTCGGGCGGCGTTTGTGAAGTTAAGCGCGTGTTGCAACGCGGCGGCGTACTTGGCGTACGTAAGAGGTCTGAATACGGGGGCTGACAAAGCAGATCGCCAATTTACCCCACAAAATTTCCTGCGGAAATTGTTGCGGGGACCCCGAAAATTGGTTTTATGGTGCTGAGCAGGCAATATTCGGATGAAGAACGCGAAAGACGCACCGATCGCGGGCGCGCGGTGTACTTATTGTACATAAGCGGTCGCGTCGATGCGTCTGACAAAGTTATTCGCCGAATAGTGCCTGCTCAGCGGAAGCGTTTCATGTAATAGGCATAGTGAGCAAACACAATACCGGCGTCTTCAAGTTCTTTGTTCCAGCGTTTCACCCATTCGAGGGTGTAGTAGCCGGGGTAATCGTTGTAGCGGAGAGTTTCGATGGCTTCCTTGACGGGAACGTCGCCGTAGCCCATCATGCGGTAGGCGACTTTGCCTTTCTCTACCACGCTGTCCTTGAGGTGGACGTACCTGATCCTGCCGCCGAGGTTGGCAACGGTGGTCTGCACGCTCTCGTCGTTGTAGCGGTAGGGATGATGCACGTCCCACAGCGCGCCGCTCTCTCCGCCGACTTCGTCCAGAAAACGCGCAAGCAGCGCAGTATCGACGAACAGTCCGTTGGTTTCCATAAGCGGCGTTACTCCGCTGCCCTTGGCGTAGGCGACCACTTCGGCAAACTGCTTTCTGCACAGATCGATGTCGCCGCCGTCGAAGTAAGGCTTGTCAGTGGACATCACTCTCACAAACTCCGCGCCCACTTTTGCCGCCAGGTCGATGTAGGCTTTCGCCTCGTCCACGCTCTTTCCTTTGACGGAATGGTCGGCAAGCGCCGCGCCCGAAGTCAGGGTGGCTATCTTTATCCCGGTGCGGTCGAGCAGTTCTTTCGTGCGGGGGAAGTCGTCGGTCAGTTCCTTTATGGCGGGGGCGTATATCTCGCCCTCGACTCCCCTTATCTCTATTGCGGAATAGCCGAGATCCGTCGCGGCGGACACTATGTCCGCAAAACGCCAGTCCGGGCAGCCTATCGTTGAAAAGCACAGTTTCATCATAACAGCCTCCTTTATGCGGTCTCGATGTTTGCCGCATCCTGAAGTTTCAGGATCTCGATCGCTTCCTCGCGGAGCTTAAATTTCTGTATCTTGCCGCTCGCGGTCACGGGGAACGCGTCCATAAAGCGCACGTAGCTGGGCACTTTGTGCCTTGCCATATGCGATCTGACGAGGTCTTTGACCTCCTGTTCGGTCATGGTCTCGCCGTTTTTGAGGATGACGCAAGCCATGATCTCCTCGCCGTACTGTTTGCTGGGCACGCCGATGACCTGCACGTCGCTGATCTTGTCGCAGGTGTAGAGGAACTCCTCAAGCTCCTTGGGATAAATGTTCTCGCCGCCGCGGATGATCATGTCCTTGATCCTGCCCACGACTTTGTAATATCCTTCCTCGTCCACGGTGCAGAGGTCGCCGGTGTGCAGCCAGCCGTCCTTGTCGATCGCCTGCTTTGTCGCCTCCGGCATCTTGTAGTACCCTTTCATGATGTTGTATCCGCGCGCGAGAAATTCTCCGGGCGTACCGACGGGCACTTCCTGATTGGTTTCGGGATCCACTATCCTGCACTCCACTCCGGGGAATGCTCTTCCGACGGTGGCGACGCGCTTTTCGAGGGAATCCGTCGTCGTGGTCATGGTGCAGCCGGGAGAAGCCTCCGTCTGCCCGAACACTATGACGATGTCGCGCATGTTCATCTTGTCCACGACCTTCTTCATCACCTCGATGGGGCACGGCGAGCCTGCCATGATGCCCGTGCGGAGGGACGAGAAGTCGAATTTGTCGAAATCGGGATGTTCGAGCATGGCTATGAACATGGTGGGCACTCCGTGCACGGCAGTACACTTCGCGGTGCTGATCGCGTTCATGACAGGCACGGGGCTGTACGCTTCCACGGGCACCATCGTCGTGCCGTGCGTAATGCTCGCCATCGTCGCAAGCACCAGACCGAAACAATGGAAGAAAGGTACGACGATGCAGAGTTTGTCGTCATTGGTGAACGCCATGCCGTCGCCTATCGTCTTGCCGTTGTTGATGATGTTGTAGTGCGTGAGCATGACGCCTTTGGGGAATCCCGTCGTGCCCGACGTGTACTGCATGTTGATGACGTCGTGGCAATCGAGCTCCGCCTCTCTCTCTTTCAGGACGCTGTCGTCCACCTGCTCGCCGAGCTTCATGAGCTTGTCGAAGCCCATCATGCCCTTGGGCGTCTGACCGTCCGCGAAAATTATCCTTTCGAGGAAAGGCAGCGCGGGATGGGATACCACGCCGTCCTTTGCGTCCTTGAGTTCGGGGATGAGTTCGTTGACGATGTCGACGTAGTTGCTGTCCTTGAAGCCGCCCATCATGACGAGCACCTTGGTGTCCGACTGGGTGAGCAGATATTCGAGCTCGAATATCTTGTAGTTGGTGTTGACGGTGACGAGGATGGCGCCGCACTTCGCCGCTCCGAAGAGAGTGAGCAGCCATTCGGGGATGTTGGTCGCCCAGATCGCGACCTTGTCGCCCTTCTTGACGCCGAGTGAGATGAGCCCTTTCGCTACTTTGTCGGTGTCCTCGTCAAGCTCGCGCCATGTGCGCGTATATTTTCTGGTGGTGTACTCTATCGCCGTTCTTTCCGGTATGTCGCGGGCAAGACCGTTGATGATCTGCCCCAAAGTTTTTTCTATGGTCTGCATATAACTCCTTATAACTTATGCGTTCTTGATGTTGATCCCGAGATACTGCTCGATGTCGAAGAGCTGCCACGGGAGCGCGTCGGGCGGATATACCCTGAAATCCATTTTTTGACCTCCTACGGGGTGGGCAAACCGAAGTTCGGCCGCCCACAGGCATAGCGGGAGTTTCATACGTTCGCCGTGCCCGTAGCGTGCGTCGCCGAGAATGGGCGTGCCGTTGGCGGCAAGCTGTACTCTTATCTGATGTCCCCTGCCCGTGACCAGATTGACCGCAAGCAGGCTGACGTCGTTGGATTTGTCGTAAGCGAGCTGCTTGTAGTCCAGCTCCGCATACTTTGCTCCGTCCGTGAGTTCGGGGACCATTTTCACCATATTCTGTTCCGGGAATTTCTTCAGCCAGCAGCGGAGTTTGTCCGCCTTGAACCTCGGCGCGCCCTCTACGACGGCGAGATAATGCTTCTCCACCTCTCCGTTCCTGATCGCCTCCGAGAGCCTTGCCGCCGCTTTGGACGTCTTGGCAAAGACCATCACGCCGCCCGTGGGACGGTCGAGTCTGTGCACAAGTCCGAGATAGGCTTCGCCCGGCTTGGAATACTTCTCCACGAGGTACTGTTTGAGCATGGTGAGCATGTCGGGATCTCCCGACTCGTCCGCCTGCACGGGCACTCCGTACGGCTTCACCGCCACCAGCAGATGATTGTCCTCGTAGAGGATCGTCAAATCTTTGTAAGTCATAATCTTGTTTTTATCTTACCGTTTAGTGTATGTCAAGTGTTTTTTTGCGCGTTTTCGTCATTTTCCGCCGAAGGTGGCAAAGGCGGTGCATCCCTGCGGCAGGACCAGCCCTTCCTCTGTGGCAAGCCCTATCTCGTCGGAGTCTATCTCCGCGCCGCGCGGCAGCGCAAGGCGGAGTATGTTGGCCATGACTCCCGGCTGCAGCCCCGTGGTGTAGGAGTTAAGACACACGAAGAGCGGCTCGTCCGAAAGCACCTTTGCCACAAGTTCCGCAAGGTCGCTTATGCCCTCTTCGATCTTCCATTTTTCGCCGCCCGGTCCTCTGCCGAAACTGGGCGGATCGAGTATGACGGCGTCGTATTTTCTTCCGCGCCTGAGTTCCCTCTGCGTAAACTTGAAGCAGTCGTCCACGATATAACGCATCCGGCTCCCGTCCAGACCGGAAAGTCTGACGTTTTCACCGGCGCGCTCCACCATCGCCTTCGCTCCGTCGACATGGCAGACGTGCGCGCCTGCGGCGACGCACGCGACGGACGCCGCGCCCGTATATCCGAAGAGATTGAGCACGCTTATTTCTCTGCCGGCTCCCCTGATCAGCCGCGACATTCTGTCCCAGTTGACCGCCTGCTCCGGAAAAAGCCCGGTGTGCTTGAACCCCATCAGTTTGAGCTTGAAGCGCAGCCCGCGCCACCCTATCGTAAATTCTTCGGGGATCTCGCTGCGGTATATCCAACGTCCGCCGCCCGAGGAAGAACGTTCGTACACGGCGTCTATACCCTCATACGAGCGCAGAGGTTTAGCCGCACGCCATATGACCTGCGGATCCGGACGCAGGAGGACATACTTCCCCCAGCGTTCGAGTTTCTCGCCGTCCCCCGTGGCTATGACGGAGTAATCTTTCCAGTCCGGCGCTATACGCATCTCAGCCTATCTTCCTGACGGACACGGTGACTTTGTCGCCGTTGATGTTCCACTCTTTGGCGTATCCGTCTATAGTTTCGGTCACGCGGTCGCACAGCACGTCCTTGGCGAACGCGCCTTTCCTGAACACTTCGAGCGCGACGCCTTCCGCCCGGTAACCCACTTCGATGTGGTCCGTCACGTCGAAACCGGCTTCCTTGCGCATGGTCTGTATCTTGCTGATTATCTCTCTCTCCGCTCCCTCGAAGATGAGCTCGTCGTCGAGAGTGGTATCCAGCGCGACCGTGGTCTCGCCGTCGGATTCCGACGAATATCCTTCCCTGCTCTTGACGGAGATGAGCAGATCTTCCTCCGTGAGTTCGATCTTTCTGCCGTCTGCCTCGGTGGTGTACCTGCCGGCGCTCCTGACCGCGGCAACGATCTCGTCGGCGTGCTCGGCGAGTATCTGGCGTATCTTGCCGAGCAGCGCGCCGAATTTGGGACCGAGCGTCTTGAGCTGGGGTTTGAGCTCGTAACTGATGAACTTGCCGCTGTCGGAAGAGATCTGCACGTCCTTGACGTTGAGCTCGTCCTCGACAAGGGCTTTCAGCGCGGAGGAAAGTTCCTTCTTGCCGTTGTATATCAACCTGCGCAGGGGCTGGCGGTTCTTTATGCCGGCGAGATTTCTCGCGGCTCTGCCGAGCATGACCACCGCAAGCACGTCTTTCATGCCCTCTTCGAGGAATTTGTCCACCATCTGCTCGTCCGCGACGGGGAAGTCGCACAGGTGCACGCTCTCCGGCGCGTCCTTGAAGAAAGGCACGACGAGGTTCTGATACATATTCTCCGCCATGAAGGGCACATACGGCGCGATGATCTTCGCAAGAGTGGACAGTACGGTGTAAAGCGTGGTGTACGCCGCCTCCTTGTCTTTGGTCATACCGCTGCCCCAGAAGCGGTCGCGGCAGCGGCGCACATACCAGTTGGACAGATCGTCCACAAACGCGCCTATCGCCCTCGCCGTCTCCGTGATTTTGTACTCGTTAAGTCCTTCGTCAACGACCTTGATGAGCGTATTGAGTCCGCTCAGCACCCACTTGTCCATGACCGTGAGGCGCTGATCTTCGAGCCTGTGCTCCGCGGGGTTGAATTTGTCTATCTCGGCATACAGCACGAAGAAAGCGTAAGTGTTCCACAGCGTGCCCATGAACTTGCGCTGGGATTCGCTGACGTTCTCCGCCGAAAAACGCGAGGGAAGCCACGGTGCGGACGAGGTGTAGAAATACCATCTCGTCGCGTCCGCGCCCTGCTTGTCCAGCACGCTGAACGGGTCTACGACATTACCCTTGTGCTTGCTCATTTTCACGCCGTCCTTGTCGTTGACGTGTCCGAGCACTATACAGTTGCGGAAAGGCGATTTGCCGAACAGCGTCGTGGACACGGCGAGCAGCGTATAGAACCACCCTCTCGTCTGATCAACCGCTTCGGATATGAAGTCGGCGGGGAAAGTTTCCTCAAAGACTTCCTTGTTCTCGAAAGGATAATGCCACTGCGCAAAAGGCATCGAGCCGCTGTCGAACCAGCAGTCCAGCACTTCCGGCGTGCGCACCATCTCTCCTCCGCACCCGCACTGCCACTTCACTTCGTCGATGTAGGGACGGTGGAGTTCGATGTCGTGATCCAGTCCGCCGAGTTTCTTCAGCTCCTCGCGCGAGCCGACCACGTGCACTTTGCCGCACTTGTTGCACACCCATATGGGAAGCGGAGTGCCCCAGTATCTTTCGCGGGAGATACCCCAGTCGATTACGTTTTCGAGGAAGTTGCCCATCCTGCCCGTGCCGATGGTCGGGGGCATCCAGTTGACGGACGCGTTGGACGCGAGCAACTGCTCCTTGACCGCCGTCACTTTGATGAACCATGAGCTTCTCGCGTAGTAAAGCAGCGGAGTGTCGCACCGCCAGCAGAAAGGATAGCTGTGCGTGAACATCAGCTCCTTGAAGAGCTTCCCTTCCGCCTTCAGCCGTTCTATGACCAGCTTGTCCGCGTCTTTTGCGAACACGCCTTTAAGGTCGTACGCCGCGTCGACGAATCTTCCTCTGCCGTCCACCATCTGCACGAAAGGCAGACCGTAACGCTTGCCGACGTTGCTGTCGTCCTCGCCGAACGCGGGCGCGATGTGCACTACGCCGGTGCCGTCCGTGAGCGTGACATAGCCGTCGCAGGTGACGTAATACGCCTTTTCCTTAGCGCCGGTGTCGTAATCGAAAAGCGGCTCGTACTCCGTATACTCGTACTCTTTGCCTTTCTTGACGGAGATCTTCTCGTATTCGTCCTCCTTGAAAAGGCTGCCGATGAGAGCGTCCGCCATGATATAGCGCTCGCCGCCGACCTTTATCTCGGCGTAATCCTCGGCGGGATTCACGCAGAGAGCAACGTTGCTGGGCAGCGTCCACGGAGTGGTCGTCCATGCGAGGAAGTAAGTGCTGCCGCCGCCCTTCACCTTGAACTTGACGAATACGGACTTTTCCTCCACGTCCTTATATCCCTGCGCCACTTCGTGGGAGGAGAGCGCCGTGCCGCAGCGGGGGCAGTAAGGCACGATCTTGTAGCCTTTGTACAGCAATCCCTTGTCCGCCATCTGCTTCAGCGCCCACCACACTGACTCGATATATCTGTCGTCATAGGTGATGTACGGGTCTTTCATGTCCGCCCAGTAACCGATGCGGTCGGACATGACCTCCCATTCGTGCTTGTACTTCCACACCGACTCCTTGCACTTCTTGATGAAAGGCTCGATGCCGTACTTTTCTATCTCCTGCTTGCCGTCGATGCCGAGCTGCTTCTCCACCTCCAGCTCCACGGGCAGTCCGTGGGTGTCCCAGCCCGCCTTTCTGCGGACGTAGAACCCTTTCATGGTCTTGTATCTCGGAATGATGTCCTTCATGACGCGCGTGAGGATATGCCCTATGTGCGGCTTTCCGTTAGCGGTGGGAGGACCGTCATAAAAATTGAAACTTTGGTGACCTTTGTTCTTTTCGACGCTTTTTTCGAATATCTCGTTCTCTTTCCAGAACGCGAGGACTTCCTTCTCGCGCTCAACGAAATTCAACGAAGTGTCAACGGGTTTGTACATTATCTGCCTCTTATTACAATAAAATTACGAAGATTATACATTAAAGCGCGCGAAAACGCAACCGAAATCGCCCCCTTGTTTTCTATTTTGCGCAAAGAGCGCGCGGAGAGTTGACTTTTTCGGGCGTTGTGCTAAAATACGATTGTCGCGCCGCGCGAATGTAGTTTAATGGTAAAACAGCAGCTTCCCAAGCTGCGGTCGAGGGTTCGATTCCCTTCATTCGCTCCATAAAGAAAGCCCCTGCAGATGTCAGGGGCTTTCTTTATGTTTGACACCGTGGGGGAATCGAACGCCGCGTTAAGAAAACAGCCTACGGATTGGCTGTTTTTAGCGGCCGGCGTGATAGCACGAGGAACAAAAATCGTGCGGGGCAGATGTCATCCCCACGCCGCGCGTGCACACCGGCATAGCGAGTGCGGAGCGATTCCCTTCATTCGCTCCATAAGCAAACACCTCGCCTGCCGGTGAGGTGTTTGCTTATCACCGGTTTTTAAGGGAATCGAACGCCGCGTTAAGAAATTATTTCACGTTCAACCGGTTAAGATATTTAAGTCGTCGAGAACTCCTTAGAAGCGTTCCTATACACGATGGAAACTTATTCGAAGCTGGAGCCGCCCAGCCAAAACTTGCACAGCGGCATAGCCGCTCTTGCAAGTTCGGCGGCGACTAAGTGAGTGCCGAGGGCTGGACGTGCCGTACGCTAGCAATGCGCCATCTCTTCGCGCAGCGGGCGCATTGCAAGTGGCATGATTTGCGGCGCCGCAGAGGTGCCGCAATGCCGTCGTTCGTGCCCGAGTGCCGAAGGTGTCCCCCGAAATGGTGGGTTCCCTTTTAAGGGGGAACGATTTCGGGGGAAACCCGCAGGAAGGGGCAATCAATATTTCTTTTTTAGAAGACTGTTTACCCCGAAGGGAAGGAGGGGGTGCAATACTTCCATGTCAAGTGTCGTAAAGTTTATTTAATCCCACCACCTCTGTATGGTGGGGAAATTTAATTATCTTCCTTCACATATAATGTGATGTTACCCGGCTGTCACTATAAATAACCGTGACGGACACGCCGGCGATTGACAGACGGGGCGCGGAGAATTATCCTAAAACCATGACGGACATCGATATTGCCGTGGCAACACACGGCGTAACCAAGATCTACGGCAAGGCAAAACGCGTGGACGGCGTTTCGCTGACCGTGCGCCGCGGCGAGATATACGGGCTCATCGGGAAAAACGGCGCGGGCAAGACCACTCTCATACGCATGCTCCTGGGCATTGCCGCCCCCGACGGCGGAACTGTGGAGATCAACGGCGGCGCGACAGCGGCGGACCTCGCGCGGGAGCGCGCAAAGTGCGGTGCACTCATAGAACAGCCCGCGTTTTATCCGCGAATGAGCGCGAAAGGCAATCTCAAAGCGTATGCGCTCGCAACAGGACTGGGCAAAACCGACGCAGACGGACTGCTCTCCCTCGTCGGGCTCGGCGACTGCGGCAAGAAACAGGTCCGCAATTTCTCGTTAGGCATGAAACAGCGTCTTGCGATCGCCATGGCTCTCACGGGCGATCCGGAAATCCTTTTCCTCGACGAACCCGTCAACGGACTGGATCCCACCGGCATACTGCAAGTGCGCGAACTGATCAAAAGGCTGAACGAAGAGCAAGGGACGACAGTGATAATATCATCACATCTGCTCGGAGAGCTGGGGCGCGTGGCGACGGCGTACGGCGTGATGAAAGACGGACGGCTGATAGCGGAACTGCGCGGAGAGCAACTCGCCTCTCTCGCTCGACCGAGAATAAAGGCGGTCGTGGCGGAGAAAGACCGCGCGGAACGCCTGCTCGCCGGGACGTACGGCGCCGGCAGTTACGCCATGCGCGGCAACACGGCGGAGATATTCGATCCGTCTGCGGACATCGTTTCCGTCACCCGGCTGTTTGCAGACAACGGAGTCGCGCTCATGCAGATAGGCACGGAAAGCGGCGATCTCGAAGCCGCTTTCGTCGACATGCTGTAAGGAGGCGTTCATGGACAAGATGAAAAAATTCTACGGACTGCTCGCCTCCGATTTCATGAAACTCGCTGGAATGAAGAGCGTATATATCGGGCTTGGAATAATGGTGTTCCTCACCCTCATCTTCGGGCTGGCGCAAAACGCTTTCTCCGCTCTGCTGCAAGAGATGCCGGACTCCGGCGCGCCCGTCGATCCGGGTGCCGCCGACGCTTTGACCGGCGTTTTCGTCAACACCATGCTCAACGGCGCGCCTTCGGCAACAGGGGTGTTTTTCCTGCTCCCGATCATAGCGGCGCTGTTCGTCGGCAGCGAATTTTCATCCGGTATGGCAAGGCTCTACATCGGGCGCGGAGTGCAAAAAACCGAACTTTATACGTCAAAATTTATCGTATTAAGCGTGCTTTCGGTGATATACGTCTGTCTTGCGTTTGCGATGTGCTCGATCGCCGCGGCGGCGTCCGACATCGGCGAGGATACCATGCGCAATATCGCCGCCTACACTCCGTCGGCGTTCGGATCGTACGTATTTCTCGCCGTCGCCATGTCCGCGGTATATACGGCGGTATGTTTCGCTCTCCGCTCCAAAGCCGCGTCCATGGCAACTCTCATAGCCATGCTCATCGTGCTCGGCGACATCCTCGTCATCGTGGTGCAGATCGCCCTCGGCACTTCCGTCACGGGAGAGGAAAACGCGGCGGGATTCGTGTACATGCTGTTTGACCCCTATTACTGTGCGGACGCCTTCGCCGCCGCACGCGACTTCACCGCACGCGAGGCAGGCATAGCCTACGGCGGCTGCGCCATGTGGCTCGTCCTGTTCTTCACCGGCGGACTCGTTCTCAACGCAAAACGCGACGTAAAGTGAGTATACAAAAGCCACATGCCGGAGTAAATTTACCGGGCTTCACGCTCACGTGACAAGGGAAAACATATTCATAGCGGCTTGCCGCGGAAGGGGCGCAGGCAATAGTTTACATATCGGCAAGCCCCATCGGCGTGAAAGCGCCGGAAAGGCACACTCACAGCCCGTTCGAAGCGCCATGCCGCGGCAATAGAAAAAACGCCTTGACTGCGCTTGCAGTCAAGGCGTTTGCTGCGCACCGACTCCGACAGTTCGAACCGAAGCGGAAACCGTACAGGTAGCTCCTTCAAAGTTTCCCCGTGGCACACGGCAACGCCTGCTTAGTGCTGCTGCGGTCAAGCCCTGACACGGTTCACGGTATGCAGTTGCACGGGACCTTGCTATCGACACCCCTTGTACGGCGCGGCCTTCCATAAGAAAAGCCTCGGTCGGCGCTCGACACTGCTATGGCGGATTGCAGTTTACAGGGCACCGCCGGCTCCCCGTCTAGCGCAGCCTAGACAGTATATCATCACTGCGCGCATTTTGCAACTCCATTTTGCGGCGCGCTCGTTATTTCAGCGTGCGCGCGGTTTTGAGAGAAGCATTGAGGCGTAATCCGACAAATTCCGCAATGTGGATTGTTTACTTTTTTACTTTCGGTCTTGAAAACGCGGCGCGACGGTGATAAACTTATCGTATGGATAAAAGAATTTTGACCATTCAGGACTACTCTTCCGTCGGCAGGTGCTCGCTGACAGCGGCGCTGCCCATTCTGTGCGCGTGCGGACACGACGCAGTGGGGCTTCCCACCGCACTGCTCTCCACGCAGACGTACGGCATAGAGGGATTCACTTACACCGACCTCTATTCCAACATGCTTCCATCCTACGCCCATTGGAAGAAGCTGGGCATAAAGTTCGACTGTCTTTACACGGGTTTTCTGGGATCTATGGACACGGTGAACGCGGCGATAGAAATCGCGCGCGACATGAAAGCGCAGGGCGCGCTCATCGCCGTCGATCCCGCCATGGCGGAAAACGGCGCGCTTTACAAGATATTCGACGAGGCGTACCGCGATAAAATGTTCGAGCTCTGCAAGCTCGCCGACATCGTCATGCCCAACTTCACGGAGGGCAAAATGCTGGCTGGCCTCGATATGAGCCTTGAACCCAACGAAGCGAACGCCCGTATGATATTGAAGATACTCGACCACAACGGCTACAAAAAAGTGCTGCTCTCCGGCATCATGAAGGACGGCAGACAAGGCACCGCCTCCCTCAACGGGGGCAAGATCTCCCTGCAGATGAACGAAAGCTACAACGAATACATACACGGTGCCGGCGACTGCCTGTCCTCCGCTTTCATAGGCAAGCTGATGGGCGGAGCGGCTTTTGAAAAGGCGGCGCAGACGGCGGTGGACTTCTGCAAGGAATGCATACGCGTTTCCATAGCCGAAAAGGTGGATCTCCGCTTCGGGCTGCTCATCGAACGCGCGATTCCCATGCTGGTAAATTGAGTTGCGCAGCGTTTACGGATCTGCGCGCACCCTGCCGTCGGCAGGGTGTTTTTAGGTCTGCCGCCTTATGCGGCAAAAAAGCGCGGCAGACGCCGCGCTTTTTCGATGGAAATTGACTTTGACACCCGGCACCGAGACGGGCGAAGATTACTTCTTCGCTTCCTCTTCGCGTTTCTTCGCGTCCTCGATGATCTTCGCGTTTGCGCTTGCAGGCACTTCGTCGTAGCGGATAAGTTCCATGGAGAACTTACCTCTGCCCTGCGTCATACTGCGGAGATCCGTCGCGTAACGGAACATTTCCGCCTGGGGAACTTCCGCCGTGATGACCTGCTTGCCGCCCTCCGCCATATCCGTGCCGAGAATGCGGCCGCGGCGCTTGTTCATGTCGCCGAGGATGTCGCCGAGATACTCGTCGGGGACGGTGATCTTCGCTTCCATGATGGGTTCGAGGAAGCAGGGGGACGCCTTGGCGCACGCTTCCTGATAGGACAGCTTCGCGGCGGTGATGAACGCGATTTCCTTACTGTCGACGGGGTGATACTTTCCGTCATACAGCGTTGCTTTGATGTTGACCATGGGATATCCGGCGAGCACGCCCTTCTTGATGGCTTCTCTCAGTCCCTTTTCGACTGCGGGAATGAACTGCCTGGGCACCGCGCCGCCGACTATCGCGTCGACGAACTCGAACTCGCCGTCCTCCGCACCCGGCTCGAAGCGGATGAACACGTCGCCGTACTGTCCCGCGCCGCCGGACTGCTTCTTGTGCTTGCCTTCCGCTTCCGCGGTCTTTCTGATGGTTTCACGATACGCCACTCTGGGCTCCTGCCACGTGATGTCGAGACCGAGCTTGTTCTTGACGCGCTTGCACATGATGTCAAGCTGCGCCTCGCCGAGTCCGCTTATGAGAACATCGCCGGTCTCCGCGCTCTTTTCCACCTTGAAGGTCGCGTCCTCGTCCTGCATCTTGATGAGCCCCTGAATGACCTTTTCCTCGTCTTTCGCCGCGCGCACCGCATAGGAAATGACGGGCTTCGGGAAGTCTATCTTCTCGAAATCGAGCTTGTAATCCACTGCGGAAAGCGTGTCGTTGGTGTTGGTGCACACGAGTTTCGAAAGCGCGCCGATGTCACCGGCTTCCAGGCAGTCCACAGGCTCCTGCTTCTTGCCTTTGAGCACATATATCGTGCCGACCTTCTCGGTCTTTTCGGCTGTATTGTTGTATACGGTGTCGCCGCTTGTCAGCTTGCCGCTGATGACCTTGAGGATGAGCATCTTGCCCACATACGGATCGACGACGGATTTGAACACCTGCGCGGCAAAAGGAGCGGACGCGTCGCAATCGACCTCGACGGTTTTGCCGTCCATGACCGCCCTGTGCTTGTGCGCCTTTGCGGGAGAAGGCAGCAGATCCACAATCTTGTCCATGAGTCCGTCCACTCTGGTGCAGGTCGTCGCGTTGCCCGCCATGAGCGGAATGAAGCTGTCGGACGCGATAGCCGCATGGACGCCGCGCTGGATCTCTTCCGCCGTGAACGCCTCGCCGTCGAAGAACTTCATCATGAGTTCCTCATCCGTTTCGGCGACCATTTCCATGAGTTTGTCCTTATACTCCGCGGCTTTCGCTTCGAGAGCTGCGGGGACAGGCGCGCTTTTGCCATCGAGGGTGAATCCTTCGCCGGAGAAAACGTCGACATAACCGGTCATCTTGCCGCCATCCATAATAGGAAGCTCGATGGGGACGACTTTGCCGTACTTCGCGGTGATGGCGTCGACGGTGGCCATGAAGTCCGAATTTTCCTTGTTGACGGCGTTGACGAATATGAACGCCGGGACTCTCTTTTCAAGACACATTTCGAGAGCTTTTTCCGTACCGACGGTGAGAGCGCCGGACGCGCTGGTCACGACTATCGCGCTGTCCGCCGCGGAAAGAGCCGCCACCATCTCGCCTTCGAAGTCGAAAAAGCCGGGGACGTCGAGGATGTTGATCTTGACGTTGTTTCTCACCGCATAGCCGAGCGCCATGCTGATGGATATCTTGCGCTTGATCTCTTCGTCGTCATAGTCCATCGTGGCTGTGCCGTCGTCGACTTTGCCGAGTCGGTCGATGGTCTTGGTCATGAAAAGCATCGCTTCGGCGAGAGAGGTCTTGCCTTCTCCCGAGTGTCCGATGAGAGCGACATTGCGGATAAAATCGGTTGCAAAAGTCTTCATGGAATACCTCTAGTAGATTTTTCCTATCAATAATACTATAAATCACGTTTTTAATCAAGCAAAAAAATCGCCTATTAACAATTAGTGCGCACGCGCGCATATTGACGCGCGTTTCGGAATAAATTTTTCAGTATGGCGCCGAGAATAGGAGTTTACGACAGCGGCATAGGCGGACTGACTACGCTTGCGCTTTTGCAGGCGAAACTGCCCTCGTGCACATACGTCTACCTTGCCGACACCGCACGGATGCCCTTCGGCAGCAAAAGCCGCGCGGAGATCTACGAAGCCGCCGAAAACGCGATGAAGATCCTGCGCGCGGGCGCGGACGTCATCGTCTTCGGCTGCAACACCGCCTCCGTCACCGCCGAGCCGGACGGCGCGTTCAAACTCCGTCCCGCGCTTGCGGACTGCGATCCGCAAAAGACGCTGGTGCTCGCCACTCCCCGTACGTTGGCGGGGCTGGACGCGAAAGCGCGCGGATTCATGTGCGCCGACACTCCGGAGCTTGCGGTGCTGACGGAGATACAGATCTCCCTGCGCTACAAATCGCGCACCGTCCTCTCATGCGCTCCGCTGTCCGACTACATGCGCGCAAAACTCTCCCCCTTCGCGCACAAAGCCGAAAAGGTCCTGCTCGGCTGTTCGCATTACGTCTATGCGGAAAAGGAGATCCGCGCCGTACTCGGCGACGCGGACTACTCCGACGGCAACGACGCCCTCACCGACTCGGTGCGCGCCGCCCTGCAGCCCGAACTTTCCGCGTCCGCTCCGTCCGACGGGGGCATTCCACCGACGGACTTCGTTTTCACAGGAGCGTGCGAGCGCGACAAATACATGTGGATACTCGGACGTCTGCACCGGGAGTATGTGCCCCGTTTCGTCGCTGCGGACCGGCTCTTGCGGCAGCGGACGGATACATCCGCAAAACCTTCGGGTGGAATTTAATACTAAGACGTAGTGTCCGAACAGCAACTTAACACGCTCATTTGAACGCTTTCAACCTGCTTTTTCCGCCGTGTTCGCCGAAAGCGGCGTTGAGCGCGCCGGCGATCACCGCGGCGGCGCTTTCCACATACCAGCCTATCTCTTTGGGCGCGACGACCAGTCCGCCGAGCCTCTTTTCCGCCATGAGCTCGCGCAATTTGTATTCGCTGCCGCCGCAGCCCGCGGCGGCTTCGTAGTCATGCACGAAGTCGCTCAGCACCGTGCGCATGGACAGCACGAGAGGCACCCCTATCGCAATTACGGGCACGCCGAGCGAGGATCTGTCTATCCTTGCCCTGTCGCCGCCCGCACCGCTGCCGGGCGCGATCCCTGCCGTGGTGATCTGAAAGGAAGTGCCGAGCCGCCGTACGGAGGAAGTCGCAAGCGAGTCCACCGCGATGACGCATGAGGGGCGCAGTTTAGCGCACAGTCCCTCCACCGCGTCCGCGCTTTTTATCCCCGTCCTGCCCTCCACGCCCGTTTTGAAAGCGCACAGTTTCGCCTTTTCTCCGCGACGTTCCGATTCGCGCACCGGCGACACGTCCATGAGATCCGCCACCGCGCTGCCGAGGGCGTCCGCGGTCACTTCGCCGTTGCCGAGTCCGACCACCAGCACTCTGGACTTTCTGCCCATTATCCCCACCATTTCCATAGCGGCGTTTGCGATATAGTTCTGCAGCGAGCGCACACCCCTTTCGCTCTCCAGGGCGGAAGGCGGACAGTCGTATGTGACGTAGACTCCCTGCGCACGTCCTATCTTCCGCGCAAGGTCCGCGTCGGCAAGCCTCACGAACCTGCGCACAATGCCGCATTGCAGCTCTTTTGTGTCCGCGAGCGAGTCCAGAGCGTGCCTTTCCAGCGAATCCGCCGCCATATCCGTAACAAAATCCGACAGTTCCATGAGTCTATTATGCGCGATTTGAAAAAAAAGCCTCAAACAGTTGCGCTCGGCAAAATGATGTGCTAATATATCAAGGCAATTAAAATAAAGTTATACCTCAAGAGGAGAAAGTAATGCCCAACATCAAATCCGCAAAAAAGAGAGTCCTGATTTCCAAGAAAAGGAATGCGGAAAACGTCGCAAAGAAATCCCGCGTGAAGAACGCGATCAAGAAGTACAATGCCGCCATCGAAGCAGGCGACGTCGCGCTTGCGGAACAGCTCCTTCCCGAGACCGTTTCCGTCATCGACAGAGCCGCATCCGACGGAGTTTACCATCAGAACACCGCCGCCCGCAAAAAGGCGACGATCTGCCGTTCTCTCGACAAACTCAAGAAGGCGTAATTTACACCGAACATAAAACGGCCGCCCCTTTCAGGGGCGGTTTTTCTGATTGCGCGGTTGTGCAAAGTGCGCAGTGCGCGCATGAAGCGACGCGGTCAACTCTGTCCGCCCCGCCGGGAAAATCCGTCACAGACGGCTGTACCCGTTCACTCCCCGTTTCCGCCGCCTGCCGCGGCTTTCTTTTTGCGCGCAGAATGCACCGCGACGGCAATCGCCGCGGCGATCAAAGCCGCGCCGCCCGCTCCTCCGCATATGCCGCCTATCATTGCGGCGCGGTCGCGGGCGCTCCCTCTCCCCTCCGCCACTACGGTCACCTCATCGCCTATCCTCACGCCGTTAACCGTGACGAACAGCGTGTAGACGCCGTCCTCCGCGGGATCGAATTCGAACGATTGCTCGCGCGACGATTCCCTGCCGTTCACATACCATACCGTTTCTGTATCGGGGGAAGCGTAACGCAGGGTGTCCACTCCCAGCACCAGCGTTTCGCCCTCCGACAGCGTGACGGTTCCGTCATCGTCCGCACGCATCGACAGCGTGAGAGAGGAATTTTCCGCCGTAGGCACGAAGTATTCCGTCGGTATATTCAGCTGCTTGCGCGCGAGCAATTCAGCCCCGTCCGGCGTATATACCGAGAGCACCACCTGCACCTCTCCCGGTTCGCGGACGTCGATGCCTATGGTCACGCGCGATCCGTATGCGGTCATGCTCATACCGTCGCTCACATAATCCCACCTGTACTGTGCGCCCGTATCCAGCCAGTCCTCGTCCGCGGTGAGCATCAGCGTGCCGTAACCGCCGAGCGTGAGCGAATCGGGCGAGAACGCGGCTTCGGCATCCGCCGCGGAAGCGAGATAAACGTTTCCGGACGCGTCGCGCGCAAATTCGGCTTCCAGCGCGCCCGTGACGCTCAGCAGCGGATATTCCTCGCCGTCGTATTCCATCGTGTCGCGGAAAGTGAGATCGAACATTTCTCTCAGCTCGTCGGGCGAGGTATCAAAGCCGGTGAGTCTGCATTTGAGAGCGGTAAGAGCGACAGCGAAAGCCGCAGCGGGCGACGCCATGCTCGTGCCGCTCATCGCCTTGTAGCCGCCTGTCTTGCCGTCGGCGCTCACAATGTCCGTCCCCGGCGCGCACACGTCGTAAAGCGTCCCGTAGTTGGATCCTTTGCTTGGTTCGACGTAATGCAGGCGCGCGCCGTGTTCGCTCTCTTCGTAGTTCATCACGCCTATCACGTTTTCGCTCGCCGCAGGATAGAAGGGCTTGAAGCCGGATGAATTGGCATAATTGCCGGCGGCGGCGACGAACACCGCCTGCTCCGAATCGCTTTCGCTCACGATATCCTTCCACCTGGATGTTATCGGCGCGTTGTCCGTGCCCAAAGACAAGTTGACCACGTCCGCGCCGTTTTCCAGCGCGAAATCTATCGCCCGCGCAACGTCGTTGTAATCGAACGAATTGCCGCTGCCGCCGAGCGAGGCGACGTACTCGCCGGCTTTTACAGGCATGATCTTGACACAGTCTGTGAGTCCCAGCGCGCGTATGAGCAGCGCAAGTATCCCCGTGACATGCGTGCCGTGGCTGTCCGCGGTCGCGCCGTCCGAGATGTCGGCATTGTTGTCCACGGTGTTGCGCCCCACGATATCCCCGACCGCGTTGCGCAGGAACACGTCGTCGTCCGTGCCCGTGCCGAATATCTCCGCGTCGGTATTCACCCCCGTGTCTATGACCGCGATGACCACGGGCTCGAGCTCGGAAAAGTCGTATTCCGCACGCAGCCGCGCAAGGATGACGCCCGCCCCGGCGATGTCGAGGTACTCCTCCGAAAAATACCAGTCGCCGTCCTCGCCCGCGGCGGCGTAGTATCCCTCCGGAAGCGAACCCGATAAAAGAGCGTACGCCGCGCCGTCCGGCGGAAGCAGAGAGAAAAAGCCGCAAAAGAGCAATGCCGCACTCAATAAGAGCACGGCAATAAAAACCAGCTTTCTGTGCGACGTGCCGCGCGCGGCCGTCATATCCACTTGACGGATCCGTCGGGGAATATCGTCCCCCAGCGTCCGTCCTTCTTGACCTTCGCCTCGCCGCCCTCGAAGGGAGTCGCGGCGTCATAGACGAACGGAATGACAATGTCGTTGTTCTTGTCGATGTACCCGCACTTGCCGCCCTTCACCACGCTGGCGTAACCCTCCGAGAAACTCATCGCGGTCTCATACTCCAGAGGGATGACCACTTCGTTTTCGGGATTGATATACCCGCACTTTTCATCAAGTTCGACAGCGGCGAGTCCGTCCTTGAAAAAGAACACTTCGTCGTACATCGCGGGGATGACGGTCTTGAAACCGTCGTAAAAACCCCATTTTCCGCTCTTTTGTATCTTTCGCCACTCCTCGACGGGGAGAGGCTCGGTGAGTTTCTTCGGGCGCTCCTCCCGCTCTCTGACGGGCTTGCCGCCGCCTTTCGGCGCACGGTCGGGCTGTCTGCGCGCGTTCTTTTCGCCGCGCGGCGCGGCAGAGGCCGGCGCGCCCGCGCCGTTCTCCTCGTAAAACGCCATGCCCTCTTTTTCCAGACCGCGTTTGAGCGCGATCAGCATCTTCTTGCTGAACCCCTGCACCTTGAACATATCCCGTTCGGTGCGGCTGACAAGATCGCCGGCGGTGCTGATGCCGTTGAGGGCGAGCATCCCGACCAGCTCCTCGCTGACGCCGAGCGCGGAAACGGGGACGGACAGCTTGTCCGCGGAATATTTAGCGTACACCGCTTCCATGATCTCGGAACGGCGTGCGGCGGATTTCCCTCCTCCGTTCGGCTTCTGACTCCTGCGTCCGTTTCTGTGCGGAGCGGAGTCGCTCCTCTTGTCGTTATTGTAATGAAACTTTTTGTTCGCCATTTTCTGTACCTTGGAAATTATTCTAACATAATTTACTTAATATTACAACAAAACCTAAATTGTTGACGGAACTTTTCCTTTTGGCTATAATTACACTATGAAACAGTTGTCGAAAATTGCCGCGATTTTTCCTTTCGCCCTGCTGCTGGCGCTGGTTTTGGTATTGTCCGCAGCGGCGGTGCCTTCGGGCGCGGCCCACGCAGAGGAGACTTCCTTTGACGTGGTCTATCCCGACGACGGCTATTTCCCCGTAAGCGACGCCGGCTACGTTGCCGCGAACGGCTCTTATCTCGCGGTCTACGACGCCGCCGCCCATGCCGTGTTCGCCACCGCGCTAAGCGGCGGGACAGGCGCATATTTCTCTTTCTCCGCCGACGAAGAAGCGGCAGGCCTGTGGCTGTCCGGCACTACTCTTCTCGTCGAGGCGCGGCGCGGCACGGCAACGGTATACTATGCCGCCGACCTGACCGCCGGAGGAGATCTTGCCGAGATCCCGCTCGACGAGCCCGCCGACATCTCGTACATCGTTGCCGACGACTATTATTTCTATGCCAAATCCGACACCGCGGTCGCGCTCTATTCCAACGAACTCGAAGGCGGTTCCCTCGCGCTCGAAAAGCTCATCGACGACCGCTATGTACAGGGCAAATACATCTTCGCGGCTAACGAACGCGTGCTGTATTTCTATGCGCAGAACTATTCCAACAGCGAGTATTTCGTATACGACACCGACGACGAACGCGCTACGACGATAATGCCCGACACGGGGTTCATCCCCGCCGCAGTCAGCTACTCCGACGGCGGACTGGTCGCCGCGCGCAGGGGCGAAACAATACGCGTCCTCTCCGTGTCCGACGGCACGGGGCTGGTGCTTGACACCGGCATCACGTTCGGCGACGACACGCAGTTCGCCTCGTACGGCGACAAACTCTACGTCGCAAACGGCGGCGTCGACGTCTATACGCTCGATTTCGCCGGCGAAAGCGTGACTCCCGCCGGTTCACTTTCAATGAGCGGCAGCGCGGAGGGAATGTTCGATTCCCCGTCCGACATCGTGTTCACTCCGGCGGGTACCGTAGTGGCGGACACCGGCAATTCGCGCGTGGCGATCTACGGCGGAAACGGCGTGCGCTACGCCGCTCTGGACGAAGCACCCGTCGCTCTTGCGGCGGACTCTTCAGGCATAGTTTTCGCCGCTTCGTCCCGCACGGTTTATCAGCTGATGTCCGACGGCACTTCGATCTCGGCAGGTGAATACTGCTCCGTGCCGGAAGGCGAAACCATACTCGACATAGCGCACACGGGCACTTCCCTTGTCATACTCACCGGGACCGCCCTCTATTCGTGTTCGGCGTTCACGGGGATACCGCAGCAGGCGATGCCTGTTTCGGACGGGATTGCCGTCGCGGCGGCGCGCAACAACGTGCTGTACGCAATGACGTCTTCCGGCATATACACCCTCTCTTCCTCGTCGCATTCGCTTGAGGAGCTTGTCCCGTTCCGTTCGTACGACCTCACCGGCGCGAGCGATCTCGCCGTGGACTACCGCGGCAGCATTTTCGTGTCCTTTACGGCTGACAACAGGATCGTTGCGCTCGACAATTCCAGCCCGGCCGCCCTCTCCGAGAGCGCTTCGTTCGAACTGTCGCATTCATACTACACTGCCGCCCCGTCCGGCATCGCGCTTGACGGCAGCCGCGCCTTCTTCACGTCGGAGGCGTGCTTTGTCGGCGCGGCGGAAGTGGGCGCCGTGGACGAGGACACATACGTCCCGACTCCCGATCCCGACACAGACGGCGCGGAATCGCTCTCGTTCGCAACCGTCGCGCGCGACGCATTCCTCTTTGACGAGCCTTCGCGCTTCGATACCATGACAGCCGTCGGGACAGGTACGGTCGTGCTCTGCTACGACGGTATATCCGCATGGGAAGGCTACTGTTACGTCTACTTTGACGGCAAAACCGGCTACATAGACGCTTCCGCGCTCTCTGCGGTCTCTCCTACCGGGATAGGCGTCCGCTACACTCTTGCCGCAGGCGCGCCCGTGCTCGTGCATCCCGCGTCGGACGAGCCGATCACGTTCGCCGAAGAGATGCTCGTTACCGTCACAGACGATGCCGCCTATCTGGACAACGGCGCATGGCGGCGAATCTCCTATGACGGCGCGCTGTATTTCGTCCGCGCAAACGATCTCACCCTCTACGTCGAACCCGAGCCTGAGATTCCGGAGCCTGAGCG
>DVJC01000036.1 GCA_018710835.1 Candidatus Limadaptatus stercoravium
AAAAGGAGCGTCGTTGAAAGAAAAAGCAAGGCTTATCCTTGCTTTTCTTTTGTAATTATCGGTTTTACAGCGTATATTTTGCAAGCGCGCGTTTCAGTTCGTCGACGCGGTCCGTCTTTTCCCAACTGAACTCCGCCCTGCCGAAGTGTCCGTAATTGGATGTCGCGCGGTAGATCGGGCGGTTGAGCCGGAGCCTGCGGATGATCGCCTGCGGACGCATGTCGAACACTTCCGAAACGATCTTCGCCACTGTGGCGTCGTCCACGACTCCCGTGCCGAATGTGTCGACATACACCGAAACGGGATGCGCTCTGCCTATGGCGTAAGCCACCTGCAGTTCGACGCGTTTACACACGCCTGCGGCGACGAGATTCTTGCATATGTATCTCGCCATGTACGTTCCGCTGCGGTCCACCTTGGTGGGATCCTTGCCGGAAAGCGCGCCGCCGCCGTGCGGGCAATAGCCACCGTAGGTGTCGACGATGATCTTCCTGCCCGTCACGCCGCTGTCGCCCGCGGGTCCGCCTATGACGAATCTGCCCGTGGGATTGACGTAATACTTGGTGTTCTTGTCCAGCCACTTCGCCGGGACGGCCTTTTTGACGACCTTCTCGATGAGAGTGCTCTCAAGCTCCTGCCTGTCCACATCGTCGCTGTGCTGTGAGGACAGCACGACCACGTCCACGCGTTTGGGCTTGCCGTCGACGTATTCCACCGTGACCTGTGCCTTTCCGTCCGGACGCAGCCAGGGGATCTCCCCCGACTTGCGCGCCTCGGTAAGCCGCATGGTAAGCGCGTGCGCAAGCATAATGGGCAAAGGCATAAGCTCCGGCGTTTCGTCCGTCGCGCACCCGAACATCATTCCCTGATCACCCGCGCCGAGCTTGTCTATCTCGTCGCAACCGACGTAATCCGACGCCTCGTCCACTCCCCTCGCTATGTCCGGCGACTGCTCGTCGAGAGAGGACAGCACCGCGCACGTCTTGTAATCGAAGCCGAGAGAACTGTCGTCATAGCCGATGTCCTTCACGACGCCGCGCACAATGCCGGGAATGTCGCAGTAATGGGAAGTGCTCACTTCGCCGAACACCATCACCATTCCCGTCGTGGCGCACACTTCGACCGCAACGCGGGCGGAAGGATCCTCCGTGAAGATGTCGTCGAGGATCGCGTCCGCGATCTGGTCGCACACCTTGTCCGGATGTCCCTCCGTCACGCTTTCGGAGGTGAAAAATCTTTTCTGAGCGGAATTTTTCATATCAGATCATGTCGTTCGCGGCGCCGCTGTCTGCGGTGTCGGGATCCGCGGGCGCGGTGGAGATGTTCTTGTAGATCTTCATCCCCGTGCCTGCAGGTATGAGTTTGCCGATGATGACGTTCTCTTTGAGTCCGATGAGCGGATCGACCTTGTTCTTGATCGCCGCCTCGGTGAGCACGCGCGCGGTCTCCTGGAAGGACGCCGCCGAGAGGAAGGACTCCGTCGCGAGCGCCGCCTTGGTGATGCCGAGCAGCGTGCGTTTCGCACTGGCGGGCACGCCGCCGTTTTCGAGCGCCTTTTCGTTCTCGTCCTCGTAAGTGAAGATGTCCACGAGCGAGCCGGGCAGCATTTCGGTGTCGCCCTGATTCTCGACCTTGACCTTACGCAGCATCTGGCGCACGATGACCTCGATGTGCTTGTCGTTGATCTCGACGCCGGAAAGGCGGTAGGCGGACTGCACTTCCTTGGTGAGGTATTCCTGCACGCCCTTCACGCCCTTTGCGCGGAGCATATCCTGCGGATTGATGGAACCTGCGGTGAGCGGATCGCCCGCTTCCACCATGTCGCCGGTCTCCACCTTGAGTTTCGCGCCGAAGGGGATCGCGTAGCTTCTCACTTCCCCGTCCTCGCCGGTGACGGTGATCTCGCGGCTGTCGTCGCTGACGACCGCTGCGCCCGAATTCTCGGTGATGACCGCCTGTCCCTTGGGTTTGCGCGCTTCGAAAAGCTCTTCGACTCGGGGCAGACCCTGTGTGATGTCGTCGCCGGTTGCGACGCCGCCGGAGTGGAACGTTCTCATCGTGAGCTGCGTACCGGGTTCGCCGATGGACTGCGCCGCGATGATGCCGACCGCTTCGCCGAGTTTGACGGGCTGTCCGCTCGCCATGTTCTTACCGTAGCACTTGGCGCACACGCCGTTCCTCGTCTTGCAGGTGAGTACGGAGCGGATGAGCACTTTCTTGATGCCCGCCGCCTCGATCTCCTTCGCCTGATCGTCGGTGATCATGCTGTCCGCTTCGACGATGACTTCGCCCGTTTCGGGATGCACGATGGGTTCTATGGTGAATCTGCCCGCGATACGGTCCGCAAGCGACTCGATCTCGCTCTTGCCGTCGCGTATTGCGGTGATCTCAGTACCCTTGCTGTCGCCGCAGTCCTGCTCGCGCACGATGACGCCGTGGGATACGTCGACAAGACGTCTGGTCAGATAGCCGGAGTCCGCCGTCTTGAGCGCCGTGTCCGCAAGACCTTTTCTGCCGCCGTGCGAGGAAATGAAGTATTCCAGAACGGACAGCCCTTCGCGGAAGGAGGAACGGACGGGCAGCTCTATCGTGCGTCCGGAGGGATCCGCCATAAGACCGCGCATACCCGCGAGCTGACGGATCTGTCCCATGTTGCCTCGCGCACCGGAGTTGGCCATCATCCAAATGGGGTTGAAGTCCTCCGCGCCGTTGATGAGCTCCTGCTCCACCTTGTCGGACGCTTCTTTCCACGTCTTGACGACGGTCTGATAACGTTCGTCATCGGTGAGGATACCTCTTGCGAAGTTCTTCTCCACGCGTTTGACGGTGTTCTCCGCCTCTGCTATTATATCCTTCTTCGCCGCCGGAATGTGCATGTCGAACACGCTGGCGGTGATGGCGCCGATGGTGGAATACTTGTAACCGAGCGCCTTGATCTTGTCCAGCACCGCGGCGGTCTCCGTCGCGCCGTGATACTTGAAGCAGTTGTCCACGATGAGGGAGAGCTGCTTTTTGCCGATAGCCATCGCCTTCTCGCCGAGGACTTTGAGTATCCTCTTGCGGAGCATGGTCTTTTCGTGCGTTTCCGCGCCCTTCACGTCCACGTCCGCCGCCTCGTTCAAAGCCGCGGCAATGGCGTCTATCTTCGCGTCCGCGAGATCGGGATTGCGCAGTATCGCGCGCACTTCCGCGCGCTCCGCGTCCGTAATATCCTTACCGCGCAGCGCGTCCGCGAGCGCCGCAAACTGCTTCTCGTCTATGCAGGCGTTGATGCCGAGTATGCCGTCGAGTTCGAGCAGCCCCGCGTTCCTGGGATCGCGGCGGTTGACGAACTGCAGATCCTGCGGCAGGTTGGAGTTGAAGATGCAGCGTCCGACAGTGGTGTGCAGCATCCTCGTGCCCTGCGTACCGTCCTCGCGGGTGTACGGAGTGCGGATCCACACCAAAGACTGCAGCGTGACGTCGCCGTCCTGATACGCCATGACCGCCTCGTCGAAGGAGCTGAAACATTTGCCTTCGCCCTTGTCGCCGGGACGGATGATGGTGAGATAGTACGAGCCGATGACCATGTCCTGCGTCGGAGAGACGATAGGCTTGCCGTCGGAGAGTTTGAGTATGTTGTTGGTGCACAGCATGAGTATGCGCGCCTCGACCTGCGACTCTATGGACAGCGGCACGTGCACCGCCATCTGGTCGCCGTCGAAGTCCGCGTTGAACGCGCCGCAAGCGAGGGGGTGGAGCTTGATGGCTCTGCCCTCGACGAGGACGGGCTCAAACGCCTGAATGCCCAGACGGTGCAGCGTGGGAGCGCGGTTGAGGAGGACGGGATGGTCCTTGATGATCTCTTCCAGGATGTCCCACACCTGGTTCTTGCCGGTGTCCACGAAACGCTTCGCCGTCTTGATGTTGTGGCACAGGTTCTGTTCCACCAGCTTCTTCATGATGAAGGGCTTGAACAGCTCAAGAGCCATTTCTTTGGGCAAACCGCACTGATAAAGTTTGAGTTCGGGCCCTACGACGATAACGGAACGTCCGGAATAGTCCACGCGCTTTCCGAGCAGATTCTGTCTGAAACGTCCCTGTTTGCCTCTCAGCAGACCGGAGAGGGACTTCAGCTCCCTGTTGCCGGGGCCGCTGACGGGCTTGCCTCTTCTGCCGTTGTCGATGAGCGCGTCCACCGCTTCCTGCAGCATGCGTTTCTCGTTGCGGACGATGATGTCGGGGGCGCCGAGTTCCTTGAGCTTCTTCAGGCGGTTGTTGCGGTTGATGACTCTGCGGTAGAGGTCGTTGAGGTCGGAGGTGGCGAATCTGCCGCCGTCGAGCTGCACCATGGGGCGAAGTTCGGGAGGCAGCACGGGCAGCACGTCCAGGATCATCCATTCGGGACGGTTGCCGCTGATGCGGAACGCTTCCACTATCTCAAGGCGCTTGATGGCGCGCAGACGCTTCTGGCTGGTGCTGTTGGCGATGATCTGCTTGAGTTCCTCGCTGTCCTTGTCGAGGTCGATCTCCATGAGGAGTTCCTTGATGGCTTCCGCGCCCATGCCCACTCTGAAGTCCTCGGGCTTGTATCTTTCCAGCAGTTCGCGGTACTCTCTGTCCGTGATGACCTGCTTTTTGGTGATCTCCGTCACCTTGCCGGGATCCAGCACGATGAACGCCACGAAGTACAGCACCTGCTCAAGGTCCTTCGGGGAGATGTCGAGCAGCAGACTTATGCGGGAAGGCACTCCGCGGAAATACCATATGTGGGATACGGGAGTAGCAAGCTCGATGTGTCCCATTCTCTCGCGGCGCACCTTGCTCTTGGTGACCTCGACGCCGCACTTTTCGCATATGACGCCCTTATAGCGGATCCTCTTGTATCTGCCGCAATGGCACTCCCAGTCGCGTGTGGGCCCGAAGATCTTTTCGCAGAACAGACCGTCGCGTTCAGGCTTCTGCGTGCGGTAATTTATGGTTTCGGGTTTCGTCACCTCGCCGTAAGACCATTCCCTGATCTTTTCGGGAGAGGCGATGCCGATTTGTATTGCGTCGAAATTGCTGAGTTCGTACATACTATACTGCCTCCTTATTCCTCATCGTCGGACGCGTCGTCCTTTTCGCCGAAGATGTCGAACGCGCTGCTTGCGCCGGCGCCCGTGAGCGCACTGAAGATGTCGTCATCGTCGTCCGCGCCGGTGTCGAACATATTGTCTATGCCGCCTTCGCTCTGTCCGAGCCCTTCGAAGAGTCCGTCGCCGAGAATGTCGACTTCCTTGAGCTCGTCGCGGCGCTTGGTGACGGGAGTGTCGAAGTCCATCTCCTCGTCGTAGTCGCGCAGCTTGACTTCGTCGCGGTCCTCGGTGAGCACCTTGACGTCGAGAGCGAGCGCCTGCAGTTCCTTGACCAGAACCTTGAAGGATTCCGGTATGCCGGGCTCGGAGATGTTGTTGCCCTTGACGATGGACTCGTAGGTCTTGACTCTGCCCACCACGTCGTCGGACTTGACGGTGAGGATCTCCTGCAGCATATTCGCCGCGCCGTACGCTTCCAGCGCCCACACTTCCATTTCGCCGAAACGCTGTCCGCCGAACTGCGCCTTGCCGCCGAGCGGCTGCTGGGTGACCAGACTGTAAGGACCGGTGCTTCTGGCGTGGATCTTGTCGTCCACGAGGTGGTGCAGCTTGAGCATGTACATGTATCCGACCGTGACGGGGTTCTCGAAAGGCTCGCCCGTCCTGCCGTCGTACAGTTTGATCTTGCCGTCCACTTTGCCCTCTTCGTTGACTATGCCGCACTCCGCGAAGAGCTGTTTGATGTCGCGCTCGTCCGCACCGTCAAAGACGGGGGTGGCGACCTTCCAGCCCAGCATGTTGGCGACGAGTCCGAGGTGGACTTCAAGCACCTGACCGATGTTCATTCGGGAAGGCACGCCGAGGGGGTTGAGCACGATCTGCAACGGAGTGCCGTCCGCGAGGAAAGGCATGTCCTCCTTGGGCAGCACGCGGGAAATGACGCCTTTGTTGCCGTGACGTCCCGCCATCTTGTCGCCGACGGAGATCTTCCTCTTCTGGGCGATGTACACGCGCACCAGCTTGTTCACGCCGGGGCTGAGCTCGTCGCGGTTCTTCCTGGTGAAGATCTTGACGTCCACGACTATGCCGCCTTCGCCGTTGGGCACTCTGAGAGAGGTGTCGCGCACTTCTCTCGCCTTCTCGCCGAATATCGCGCGCAGGAGTCTTTCTTCGGGAGTGAGCTCCGTCTCGCCCTTGGGCGTGACCTTGCCCACGAGGATGTCGCCGCTGCGCACTTCCGCGCCCACACGGACGATACCGTCCTCGTCAAGGTTCTTGAGCGCGTCCTCGGAGAGGTTGGGGATGTCGCGCGTGATCTGCTCTTCGCCGAGCTTGGTGTCGCGCGCCTCTATCTCGTGCTCCTCGATGTGGATGGAGGTAAACACGTCGTCCTTGACCAGATCCTCGCTGATGAGGATGGCGTCCTCGTAGTTGTAACCCTCCCAGCTCATGAAGCCGACGAGGATGTTCCTGCCGAGAGCAAGCTCGCCCTTGTCCGTCGCGGGACCGTCCGCAAGCACGGTGGCTTCGCGCACGACTTTGCCGTTCTCGCGTATCTCGGCGTACACCTTGTCGCCCTTGGCGACGATGGGGTGCTGGTTTATGCAGGTGGACTGGTTGCTGCGTTCGAACTTGGACATGACGTACTCGTCCGTCGTGCCGTCCTCAGCCTCGACCACTATGCGGTCGGAGTCCACGTATTTGACGTATCCGTCGCGTTTCGCGAGCTTGATCGCGCCGCTGTCGTAGGCGATCCTGTGCTCCACGCCGGTGGCGATCATGGGAGCCTCGGGCTTGAGGAGCGGGACTGCCTGGCGCTGCATGTTGGAGCCCATCAGTGCGCGGTTGGTGTCGTCGTTCTCAAGGAAGGGGATGAGCGCGGTGGCGATGGAGACCAGCTGCTTGGGCGAGACGTCCATGAAGTCGACCTGTTCTCTCGGCACTTCGCGGATGTCGCTGCGGATGCGGCAGGTGACGCGGTCGCGCACGAACCTGCTCTCTTCGTCAAGCTCCTCGTTCGCCTGTGCGACGACGTATTTGTCCTCTTCGTCCGCGGTCATGTACACCACTTCGTCGGTGACGACGCCCGTCGCCTTGTCGATCCTGCGGTAGGGAGATTCCATAAAGCCGTACTCGTTCACCCTCGCGTAAGTGGACAGCGAGGAGATGAGTCCGATGTTCTGACCTTCCGGAGTCTCGATGGGGCACAGACGGCCGTAGTGGGAGTGGTGGACGTCACGCACTTCGAAGCTCGCTCTCTCGCGGTTCAGACCGCCGGGACCGAGTGCGGAGAGCTTCCTCTTGTGGGTGAGCTCCGCAATGGGGTTGGGCTGGTCCATGAACTGGCTGAGCTGGGAAGAACCGAAGAACTCTTTCACCGCGCTCGTCACGGGGCGGATGTTGATGAGGTTCTGCGGCGTGATCTCCGCGGAGTCCTGGGCGGACGCCATCCTCTCCTTGATGACTCTCTCCAGGCGCGACACGCCGATGCGGAACTGGTTCTGCAGCAGTTCGCCCACGGGGCGCACGCGTCTGTTGCTGAGGTGGTCGATGTCGTCGCACGTGCCGAAACCGTAGCGCAGTCCGAGGTTGTAGCTGACGGTCGCCACGATGTCGTCCACCGTGATGTGCTTATATACGAGGGTGTCGACGTTGGACTTGATGGCAAGGCGCAGCTCGTCGGGATCGGAGTACTCCTGCATGAAGGTCGCGAGGTTGGGATAGTACACCTTTTCGAGGATGCCGAGCTCACGGGGATTGCAGTCCACGAACGCGTCGAGGTCGACGGTGTTGTTGCCGATGGCTTTGTACTCTCTGTCCACACCGTCCGCGTCGCGGTAGGCGAGCCAGACGACGTTCACGCCGCTGTTCTGGATCTTCTTCGCCAGCTCTTCGGACGGTTTTTCACCCTTGGCGGCGATGATCTCGCCCGTCGCGGGATCGACGACGTCGCGGGAAAGCTCGTTGCCCTCGATGCGGTTGGCGAGAGAGAGTTTCTTGTTGTACTTGTATCTGCCGACTCTTGCGAGGTCGTATTTCTTGTATTCGAAGAAGGTGTTGTTGATGAGGATGTCGGCGCCTTCCGTGGTGGGCACTTCGCCCGGACGCAGACGCTTGAACAGATCCCTCTTGCCTTCTTCCACCGACTTGCAGTCGCTGTCCTTTTTGCAGGTCGCCGCGATCATCTCGTCGCCGCCGAACAGCTCTGAGAGTTCCTCGTCCGTGCCTATGCCGAGCGCTCTGAGCAGCGTGGTCGCGGTGATCTTCCTGGTGCGGTCGACGTGCACCCACTGCACATCGTTCTGATCCTGCTCGAATTCAAGCCACGCGCCCCTGTTGGGAATGACCGTGGTCTTGTAGCGCGGAGTGCCGTTGCGGTCGAGCGACTTCTCGCTGTACACGCCGGGGCTGCGCACAAGCTGGCTGACGATGACGCGTTCCGCACCGTTGATGATGAAAGAACCCGATTCCGTCATGAGCGGGAAATCTCCCATGAACACTTCCTGCTCCACCACTTCGCCCGTCTCCTGGTTGGTGAGGCGCGCCTTGACGCGCAGAGGCAGCGCATAGGTGGTGTCGCGGTCCTTGCACTCCTTGACGGAGTACTTGGGCTCGCCTTCGAGGGAGTGGGAAAGGAACTCCAGCTTCAGCTTGCCGGCGAAGTCGACGATGGGCGAATAGTCCTTGAAGACTTCTCTGATGCCGTCGTGGATGAAGTTCTGGTAGGAATCCTTTTGCACCTCGATGAGATACGGAATGTCGAGCACGTCCTTGATCCTCGAAAAATCCTGGCGCTCGGTGGTTCCGTACATGACCTTGTGAATTCTTTGGGACATGTTTTACTCCTTGAAATTACCGATTTTGTTCCCCGCAAAAAAATTTTTCAGAAAATCCGACTTTCGCGGAAAGCACTTGTTTTTTTTGTTGCTCTGCGCTATACTAACGCCGTTGGATATAACCCCCTACCCCCAAAATACGGGATTTCGAGGGCAGGAATAAGCATTATTGCGCATTTTCCTATTTTATCAGCGTTTTGCAAGACTGTCAACTGCTTGCGAGCCGTGATTTTCGGAGATCCGCAATTTTTTTTGACTCCTGTCCGCCGCGGCGCACCGCGCCCGTCCGCCGCCTTCCGCCCTCCCGTAAATGCGGACAAAAAACAGGTGAAAATATGCGTATCGACAAATTTCTCAAAGTTTCGCGCGTCATAAAACGCCGCACCGTCGCCGCGGAAGCGTGCTCCGGCGGCCGCATCGAGATCAACGGCAAACCGGCAAAACCCGCGAGGGAAGTCAAACCCGGCGACACCGTCGCGGTATCCTTCGGCAGCAATTCCCTCACCTTCGAGGTCCTCAACGTCGACGAAAAGCAGACCAAACAGTCCGCTTCGGAAATGTACAGGGTGATAGAGTGACGGAGCGCATTTGAGCGCAGCGCACACTTATTTGAAGATGTAATCGCGCACATTTACCCCAATAGCCCCACAAAAACACAAAGATTTTTGTGGGGCTTGTAACGTGCATCTGACAGTGATTTGCTTGAATAAGACGCGCGCTCATTCGAAGACGAAAGAAAAAACTTATACTAGACGTTCGCCCGTTCGAAGACGAAATAAAACAATTTTCTTAACGCTCGCTCGTTCAAAGACGGAATAAAAGCATTTTTTCTTAACGAAAGCTCGCTCGTTCACGGTCTCACGCGCCGCTCAGCCAAGGGAGCCCCGCAAAAAATCTCTGCGGATTTTTTGCGGGGATCCCAAGCGTTCACAGGCGACGCAGTCGCCGCTTGAACGCCGCGGCGCGCTATCTGAGTGCCGAACCGAAGGTCCAGCGATTGTTACGCGCGGAGCGCGTCAATCGCGTCGCACTAGACAGCTATTAAGTAGACACGGATGTAAGTGTGCGAGCGCCGAATTCCTCCGCCCGTGCAGGGATTTCAGTTAGTACCGTTCTCCGCTTGGTTATGTAAGTGCGATATTAAAAACTCTTGCAGAGGAAAAACGTTTGTCCCGCATTTTGGGAGTACGGCACTCCATTCTGCACGGGGGAGGAAAACCCGAAGGGAAGGAGGGGGGTACAACATTCCCCGCGAGACGTACAGCCGGTTTTGCAGGAGTTCTACGTTCACTCCGAGATGGAGATAAGATTAATACCCCCAAGTTACTACGAGAGTGCTCCCCAAAAAAACTTCCCTCTTGAAAGAGCGCGGCTCTTCATTTATAATAGGTACGGACGCGCATACGCATATACACGCGGACGCGCGCATATCGCCTATGTCACACATCAACGTCATCATCGCCGCGGGCGGCTCAAGCCTGCGTTACGGCAAAGAAAACAAGCTGCTCGAACCGTGCGGTTCTTCCTGCGTGCTCGTGGAAGCGGTGAAGCCTTTCCTCGCCTTCCCCGAAGTCAAGCGCGTCATCATCGCCGTGGACACGGACTCCGCGGACGAGTTTCTGGACAGTCTGTCCGCCGCGCACCTCGACGAGGACAGACGCATAACTCTCACGCGCGGCGGCGCGAGCCGCACAAAGACCGTGCGTTTCGGCTTGCAGGCGCTGGATGAGGAATGCGACCTGGTGCTCATACACGACGGCGCGCGCCCGTTCGTCACGGGACAGCTCATCGCACGCGTGATAGACGGCGCGGAAAAATGCGGCGCGTGCATCCCCGCGCTCCCCTTCACGGACAATATTCTGCGGCTGACCGACGGCGGTGCGGAACCCCTCGACCGCACGGATTACCGCCGCGTGCAGACGCCTGCCGGCTTCTCGCGCGAACGAATAGAAAAGGCTTACTCCCTCTGCGAGGAGGACTGCCTGGACGACTTCACCGTGGCGCACAAGTACGCACCCGGCGAGGTTCTCATCACGGAAGGCGATCCCAAAAATGTCAAGATCACCGTCAAGGACGACCTGCGCACCTCTCTCGTCGGCTTCGGCTACGACATTCACAAGCTCACCGCGGGCAAAGGCATCAAGCTACTCGGCGAGCGTATACCCTGCCCGTACTCTTTCGTCGCACACTCGGACGGCGACGCCGCAATACACGCGGTCATGGACGCGATACTCTCCGCCCTCGGCGAAAAGGACATCGGGCATCTCTACCCGGTGGACGACCCTAAATACGACGGCGCCGACAGCATGAAACTCTTAAAAGGCGTGCTCAGGATCATGCACGACAAGGGACGCTCCGCGGCTAGCCTCTCCGTGTGCATAATCGCGGAAAAACCCGTCATTGCGCCCCACATCGACAGAATGCGCGCGCGTATGGCGAGCGCACTCTCCCTGCCTGCGGACAAGATAGGCATCACCGCCACCACCAACGAAGGCGTCGGCGACATCGGCAGCGCGGA
>DVJC01000009.1 GCA_018710835.1 Candidatus Limadaptatus stercoravium
GCGATCTCCACTCTGTCGGCGCAGAAGATGTAGCGCGAGCGCTCAAGTACGGTTTCCGCGACGAGCACGCATCTTGCCCGCCCTTTCACGCCCGGCAGATCCTGAAGCACGGTGAAATCCTTTTTCATAAGCTGCTCAATGTCCTCTTTTCTGTCGGACAATACGGTGTACAGCCGCTTCAGTTCCGCGTCGCCGCACTCTTTCTCCGCGCGGCGAAGAGCTTTTCCGACCTTGCGCTTGTACGGCGCGACGTTTATACTGCTTCCGCCGTCCGAGGGCGCATCAAGGCTTCGCGCCGTTTCACGCGCGTATGCCGTATACTCTTCTTCGGTCATTGCGGAGGTAAACCCTTCCCTCTCTTTCGGGCGCATGATGAGGTACAGCAGTACGAACACCGCGGTCACTCCGCCTGCTATAGCGTATTCCATACCTTAGATGATTCCCCTTTTCGCGGCGCTCATACCCGATCCGCCTTTATACTTGAGTACGCTGCAAAACATTGTCATATTTGGGGACGGGGCAAAAATCGGAAAAAATATCATGTTTTTGCCCCGTCCCCAAACATGATACGTTCCCGGATGCGACAAACTCCCGGCGCATTCGGATTTTATTCCGCAACCGTTTTTGACGGGATCCTGCCCGGATTTTTTACCGCGCGGTCGGGATCGCCCGCGAAGATTTTACGGCGGATATCCCGCATATCCTTGTCTTTTCCGCGCGAATGTGGTTAAATGGTTGAGCGAGATAGCCGGGCGGCGGCACGGGTGACCGTGAGGAAAGTCCGAGCATCACAGGGCAAGGGTGCAGGTCAACTGCCTGTGAAGGCGACTTCAAGGATAGTGCAACAGAAAAATACCGCCCGCAAGGGTAAGGATGGAAAGGCGAGGTAAGAGCTCACCCGCAAATCGGCGACGAGGCGCGATGTAAACCCCACCCGATGCAAGAAAGGAGCGTGAAATGCGGCCCGCAAGCTCCCGTTCGCTGGAACCGTGCGGCAACGTACGGTCAAGATAGATCGTCGTCCAAGACAGAACTCGGCTTACAGACTATGCTCGCAGGCCCTGCCGAAAGGCGGGGCTTTTTGCCGCCCTTCCTCCGTGTGCAGCCGGCAAACCATCTCGATGGCGCGCTTGTTATATCCGGTTAATTGATAAAACGCATTGCTTTGCCTGCATTGTCAAGTTTGGGGACGGGGCAAAAACCGGAAAAATTATCAGATTTTTGCCCCGTCCCCAAATATGATATAAAGCGGAAACAGCCTTAGCAATATCGGCAATCAAAAAACCGCTTGCTTAAAGCGGTTTTAAGATGGTTATAGGTAAAAACAACGCGTTCATTGTGCCAAAGACGCCTTGTAGTCCGCCGCCCACTTCTTCATCTCTTTGGCGTGCGGCACCGCATGCGCGGAATAGTCGTTGCCGCCGATGAGGCGCGCGACTTCATCCGTGTCGTCCTCCAGCAACGTGAGGTGCGTGAGCGTCTTCCCTCCCTCGACGGACTTTGCGATGAGGAAGTGGCTGTCCGCCATGGCGGCGAGCGACGGCATATGGGTGATGGCGATGACCTGTCTTGCGCGCGAGATGTTGCACATTTTCTCCGCGACCACCGCCGAGATGTGTCCTGAAATGCCGGTGTCGATCTCGTCAAAGACCATGGTGCCTATCATGTCTATGCCGGCGACGATGTTCTTGAGTGCGAGCATAAAGCGCGACATCTCGCCTCCGCTGATTATCCTGGCAAGCGGCTTGAGCGGCTCTCCGACGTTGGGAGAGATGAGGAACTCCACCTTGTCGCCGCCCGTTTCGCCCACTTCGTCGGGCGCATAGTCGCTTGCGATGTCCACCTTGAATGTAGTGCCGCTCATGCCGAGATCGGCAAGCTCCTTCGTCATGGCGCGCTCGAACGTCTCCGCTGCGGCGCGGCGCAGACCACCGAGCTTTTCGGCGGCGGAGGAAAGTCCATCCCCTGCCTTTCGGATCTTGCGTTCCAGTTCCTCCGTGCGTTCGGAGGCATTCTCCAGTTTTGACGCTTCGGCGCACGCATTCTCGTAAAACGCCTGCACGGCTTCGTAACTTCCGCCGTATTTGCGCTGAATGCTGCGCACCAGTTCCAACCGCTCTTCCACGCTGTCCGCGCTCTTTGCGTCGAAATCCGTCGCGCTCATCATGTCGGAAAGCGTTTCGGAGATGTCCTCGATCTCCGTCTTGGCGGCGTCCAGCCTGTCGCAGAGAGACTCGATCTCCCCGTCGAAGGAAGATATGGTCATAAGGCTCGCCGCCGCGGCTTTGAGATTGCCGCCCACCGACGCGCCGTCGTATCCTTCCAGCATTCCGCGTGCGGACGACAGCGCGGAAAGGATCTTTTCGGTATTTCTTATACGCCTGCGTTTTTCGAGGAGCTCCTCTTCCTCGCCCTCCTCGACGTCCGCCCGTTCGATCTCGTCTATCTGGAAACGCAGAACGTCCAGTCTCCGCGCTCTTTCGCTCTCGTCGCCGAACTCGGTGTATTCCGCCTTGAGCGCGCGGTATGCGCGCCAGAGTTCCCCGACTTTGCCGCGTGCGGAAATCAGCTTCTGTCCGCCCATGCCGTCCAGCATACCCTCGTGGTTTGCGGGCTTTACGAGGGACTGGTGCTCGTGCTGACCATGTATGTCGACCAGCAGCTCGGTAAGCCCCTTGAGGACGGAAAGCGTGGTCACTCTGCCGTTGATGCGGCATTCGTTCCTGCCGTCGGCAGTCATTTTGCGGCGGATGACGAGCACTTCCTCGGGCTCGATGCCCATGTCGTCGAGATATGCCGCGACAGGCGGCGTGATGTAATCCGAAAACACGGCTTCCACAGCCGCGTGATCCGTGCCGTAGCGTATGAGGGATCGGTCGGCGCGTTCGCCCAGCACGAAATTGAGCGCGTCGATGATGAGTGATTTTCCCGCGCCGGTTTCGCCGCTCAGGATGTTGAGATTCGCGCCGAGTTCCAGCTCAAGCCTGTCGATCAGCGCGATGTTCTGCACGGAAACGGACTTAATCATTGACGCAGGATCCCCTCCAGGGTTTCCGCCACGTGCCTGGCGTTTTCGGCGGCGTCTACCGCGACGAAAATGGTGTTGTCGCCCGCTATCACGCCGAGGATACACTCCATTGGCAGGCGGTCGATCGTTTCCGCGGCGGCGTTGGCAGCCCCGGTCTCCGTCTTTATCACCACAAGATTCTCCGCCGCGCGTATCGACAGCACGGTGTTGCGGAAAACGCTGATAAACCGCTCCGCCTTGCTGTCTTTGGGAGCCTGCGCCTGATAGCGGTATCCCTTGCCGTCCGCCGTGAGCGTCTTGACAAGGCTCATATCGCGTATGTCGCGCGACACCGTCGCCTGTGTGACGTTGAAGCCTTCCGCGGCAAGGCGCGACACCAGCTCTTCCTGCGTGTCTATGTCGCGGCGTGCGATGATCTCAAGTATCTTTTTCTGACGCGCTTCTCTTCCCATCAGAACCTGACCTCCGCAGATTGAGCAGAACCCCATCTGTTCATTTTGTCGAGGAGTCTCTCGTAGAAATTGTTTTTTCCGATGTCGACGAAAGGAGCTTCGGTATCGGCGCGCCCAACGGTGATCCGCGTTTCCGCACCGAGGTCGGCAGCCGCCGTGCCGTCCACGACGAGCTGTGCTTCGCCTCCGCCCATGATGCGAAGCTCGATGACCGCGTCCGCGCCGACCACCATAGGTCTTGAATGCAGCGTGTGCGGACATACGGAATTGATGACGAACGCTTTGAGATCCGGCGCGAGCACCGGACCGCCGGCAGACAGCGAGTAAGCGGTCGAGCCCGTAGGCGTCGCAACTATGATGCCGTCGCTTCTGTACGCGTCCGCAAACTGCCCGTCGACGTAAAGCCCCACGCTGACGGGACGGGTGGACGAGCTTTTGGCAACTATGTCGTTCAGGGCAAAAAAGACTTCGCCGGACGTCCTGCATTCAAGCAGCATCCTCCGCTTGACGGCGGTGCTCTTCAGAGCGTCCGCAAGTTCGTCCGCGGTGACTCCGGCGTCGAATTGAGTGAGGAAACCGAGATTCCCTATGTTCACGCCCAGGAGAGGCACGTCGGCTTTCGCACAGCGCACCGCGGCGTCAAGCATGGTCCCGTCGCCGCCGAACGCGAGCACGCGGTCACAGCCGCCGGGCAGCGCGTCCTGCGGAGCGGTATGGACAAGCTCGAATCCGTCCTTGAGAGAGAGCGCTTCGAGCAGGAATTTGCGCACGGGATGTTCCGTGAGCGTAGACTTCGTAAATACAGCTATTTTCATAATCCGAATCCGATTTACAATTATACAATGCCGCGCCGCCAAATTCAAGCGAAAAAGCGTATGTTAAATATAATTTTGAATTTTTTCGGATTTTATAAACTTACAGAGGCAAAATATACAAAATTTCAGCAGAATATAAGAATTTTACGCATAAATATCAGACTGCCGGACCGTGATGCGGCTTTTCGAGCAAGAGCAGATACTCGCGGTTCTTGTCCGAATACACGACGGGTGACGGGGTAAGTCCGATTTTGCGGAAACCGCACTCTTCCGCCGCGGCGACCACGCCTTCGACCGCGCGCGTCCTGTCCTTTTCCGAGAGCACTATCCCCTTCTTGTTCAGCGCGCCGCGTCCGGCTTCGAACTGCGGCTTGACGAGTACGACGGCGCGTCCGCCCTCCTTGAGCAGACCGAAAAACGCGGGCAGAACGAGCTTCAGGGATATGAAGCTGAGATCGGCGGTGAGCAGATCCTTGTCGCCGCTCGGAGGAAGCTCCCGTGCGTTCGCGCGCAGGAATGTCACGCGTCCGTCGGCAAGCAGCGCGTCGGGAAGCGCGCACTCCCCCACATCCACCGCGAGCACGCTCTTTGCGCCGCAGCGCAGCAGGAAGTCCGTGAATCCGCCGTTCGAGCACCCGATGTCCGCGCAGTCGAGCCCTGCCGCGTCGAATCCGAAGACGCGCTTCGCCTCCGCGAGCTTGTACGCTCCCTGCGAGGCGTATCCGTCGTCGGAGAGGATCTCCGCCCTGTCGCCGCGCGCTTCGTCAATATCGAAAGAAGGCTTCGCCACCGGCTTTCCGTTCACGGTGACAAGCCCTCTAAGGACAAGATTTTCGGCATAGGTGCGCGAGCGCAGTCCGAATTTTGTCAGGAGATAGACGTCAAGCCTCATCGTCGCCGCCGTCCCCGCCGGGATCTTTCACCTCCGCGGAAAGGTTGCGCGCGCCGGCGGCAGTTCTGCCGTTTTTCGCAGACTTTTTCTCCGCGGGCCGACTGTCCGCATTCTGTGCGCCGCGTACGCTGTCCGCCGGTTTGTCGGAATGTTTTGCGCCGTCTTTCGCCGCGTTTTCGTATTTCTTCTTCTTTTCGGTCTGATGCTTCTTACGCCTGCGCTCCTCGGGATGGAACACTCCGATGATGCGCGCGACGAACATGACGAACTCCTTCGAGTTGGAGATGGCTACGTTCTTGAGGAATGCCTTGCCGCCGACCATCACCGCGGAAATGAGCGCGGATACGCCGATGGAAAGCCATTGCTGCCAGCTTTCGTCAAGCTGCGCCGTGATGGCGATGACGATAGCCGCGCCGCAGGAACCGGAGATGATGCTGATGATGTCGCCCACGACGTCGTTGCATACGCTGGACACCTTTTCGTTGTTCTTGACCAGCCACATCGCGGTCTTTGCGCCGTACTCTTTCTTCGACGCCATGGAAACTATGGGCGTGATATCGCACGACGTGACCGCGACGCCTATGCCGTCGAAGAGTATGCCCGCCATGACGATGAAAAGCAAGAGTATGACCGTGACGATCAGATTGCCCGCGGACGACGTGATCTCGGTGAGAAAACTTATGAATGCGGAAAGCACCAAAGTGACGACCGTGATCTTGATCGCCCAAAGGTTGCGTTTCTTCTTATACTTTTTGACGGGTTTTTTGCCTTGCGAAACGTTGGAAACGGCGTCGCCGCCGTCCGTTGCCACTGCCGCGGCGGATGCCGCTTCGGTATCTCCGCCACGACTGTGTGCGTCGTCGGAGACTGACGAAACTTTCTCTTCCAAAACAAACTCCTTCCCTTCCGGGAGCGCGCTCGGCGCGGTATATGCGCCGCCTGCGGACAGGCGTCCGTGCGGCAAACGGCTCGAAGCCGTGGTTTTCTTTCACGCTGGCAACAGCCTGAGTAAACCTTGCGCCATCAGGTTCGGTAGGTTTTCCCCCCGCGAAAACTCGCCGTCGCCGTACGAGAGGTTTCCCATTACTTCGCAGGATGCAGGGTTTCCCGCTGCACAACCGAATCGCCACTTAGAGCACACTATAATCCCCAAGCTGCCTCGTGAGAACAGTCTAGAAGATTTCCTTGGCAATTTTCGTCCGCCCTTATCTTTTTTTGCAGACAACATTTCGAGAGGCGATCGCCCGTCGGCGTCGGCCGGACGCGTCGGGGCGTGGTTCCTCTGTCCCTGAAGATCCACTCAAAGCAGGCTACACTGCACACAGCGCCTGAGCACCGCATAGCAGGTTTAACCCCGGTCAGTAGGCGCGGCACCCACCGATACGGGTCTCCGCGACAGTCGGGTCGAGTTTCGCATGCCGTTGCGAAGCGCCCGAAAGTCTTAACTCCCAGCAACAGCCCCGGTTTGGGCAACCAAAGCCATCACCAGAAACTTCATCGATATGCCCTTTGGCGATATTTTACCCCCGCCTTCGGGTCGGCGAAAACTGACTAGAATACTGCGCCAGCGTTATTATATTATACAAAAGCCGCGGAAATTGTCAAGTGCGGCGTCACTTACGGCTCTGCCGTAAAAATTCCGAACGATTCGGCATTTATAAACGGGTTTCCTTCGCGGCGACAGTCTTTGCGGTTGCGCCGCGGTTTGCGATCCGGTGTTTGAAACGGTTGCGACCGATCAAAAATCCTGCCGCGCGCTCCGGGTTGAGAGCATCGCGCGGACAGATCGCCGTCAGCTGTCAAGGGTGACGCGCACGACTTTTTCGGTGAATTCGCGGTACAGCTCCGGTGCGAAGGCGGAGGAGAAATATTCCGCAACGCGCGACCTTTCTCCGTCGGCAAGCGAACGCGCCTCGTGCAGCACCGCCGGAGTCATGGGCAGCCCCAATGCCGGCGTGAGCGTCGCGCCGCTCTGCATCGTGCCGAGCAGCTCGCCCGCCCCTCTCATCTCGAAGTCGCGCTCGGCGACTTCCGCCCCGTCGCCGCACTCCGCTATCGCCTTGAGTCTTTCCGCCGCACGGTCCGTCGCACGCGAAACGTGCAGAAAACAGTAGGCTTCCGATCCGTCGCGTCCCACGCGTCCGCGCAGTTGATGAAGGGACGCAAGCCCGAATCTGTCCGCCGCGAGCACGCACATCACGGAGGCTTTGGTGTCTACGCCGACTTCCACCACGGAAGTGGCGACGAGCAAAGAGAGTTTGCCCGCCGAGAAGTCCGACATTATCCTGTCCTTTTCCTCTCCAGACAGCCTTCCGTGCAGTACGGCGTGGGGAACAGACGCGAAAATGCCGCCGTATTCGCGCTCGAACCCGTTTACGGAGAGAGTTTCGAAGCCCTCGCTGTCGCGTATGCACGGACATACTATGAACGCCTGTCTGCCGCGTCCGCATTCTGCAGCCACGAAACGCAGCATATCGCCGAGTTTCGCGTCGGAAACGATCCTGGTGGAAACGTTGGGCGCGGCCTCCGCGCGCCTTTCGACGTGCGACACCGCGATGTCGTCGTAAAATGTGAGCGCAAGCGAGCGCGGTATGGGCGTAGCGGTGAGCGTGAGCACGTCACGCGCCCCTTTGTTCTGCAGTTCGGCACGCTCGTTCACGCCGAACTTGTGCTGCTCGTCTATGACCGCAAGCGTGAGATCGGCAAACACAACGCGCGATGACAGCAGCGACTGCGTGCCGAAAACGACTTTTATCTCTCCGTCCCGCAGTCCCCCGATCGTTCGGGCGGCTTCCGCGCGCGGCGTGGACGCCGTGAGCAGCGCGAACCTTATTCCGAGCCTGTCGGCGATATCGGCGAATTTTGCCGCGTGCTGCGCGGCAAGTATCTCTGTCGGCGCCATGACAGCGCACTGGTGCCCGGCTTCAGCGGCGCATACCGCGGCGAAAAAAGCCGTGAGCGTCTTGCCTGATCCCACGTCGCCGCTCACGATACGCGACATATCCGAGGGAGAGGTGAGATCGCCGAATATTTCCTCAAAAGTGCGTTTTTGCGACTCGGTAGGCGTTACCGAAAGTGAAGAAACGTAGCGAAGTATTATATTTTCCGGCAAATTATAGAATACTTTCCGGACATTCTCTCCCCTGTTTACAGTCTTTTTGTAGATGGCTACGGCAGTAGCCGCGTCAAAAGCCGCAAGCCTTCTGACGCCTTGTTCCGCTTCGCTTATCACGGTCGGAAAATGCGCGGAATGCAAAACTTCGAGCACTTCGGCGGGCATATCGGCGGCAGACAGCGCGTCCAGCGCGGAGCGGACGAGCTTTTTGAACGCCCCCTGCCCGATCACTCCTCTAAGCGGATATACCGTGAAAACCCCGTCGAGATTTCTGACTTTTTGCACCGGTTCGAAAACGGGATTTATCAGCAGGGAATCACCGGGCTGTATCTTGCCGAGGAAACGGAAAGTTTCGCCCTCTTTCAATACGGAGTGATAGTATGGCTGGTTGTAGAACGTGACTTTGAAAAAGCGTGCGCCGCTGTCTGCGGCATCCAGAAGACGCGCCGTAAAGCCGCGCGCACCGCGTTTGGACGGAGAGGTCTTGCCGACGACAGTGCCTTCGAACAAACAAAATTGCCCGCACTCCGCTTCACGCGCGCGGACGGGCGATTTGAGGTCCACATATCTGGACGGAAGGCGGAGCACCAGCTGCGACGGCGTGGTTATGCCGAGTTCCGCGAGTCTGGCGACGGTCGCCTCCCCCACTCCTTTTATATCCGACAGGGCGATCATTCCGCAGAAAGGATATAATAATAGTGCGGCTGTCCGCCGTAATATGCCGCGATCTCGAGATCGGGGTATTTCTCTTCCAGCTTGCCCGCCATTCTGTCTGCGTCCGCGGCGGTCACGTCCGCGCCGTAATACAGCGTGAGCATTTCCGCTCCGTCCGCGATCTTTGCCGCAGTTTCCATTGTGGTTTCGCTGACGGACGCGCCCTTTGCGACGATCTTCTTGTTGCTGATGCCAATCACGTCGCCCTCTTTGACGGAGAAGCCGTTCATGCGCGTCGAACGCACCGCATGGGTGACTTCCGCCGTGCGCAGCTCCGAGAAAGCCGCCGACATCGCAGTGTAATTCTCTTCCGGCGTCGCGTCGGGCGAGAACACTATCGCCGCGGCGATGCCCTCCGGCATGCAGGTGGTCGGAATGACGTGTACATTCACGTCCGCAAGATCCTTGGCTTGTTCGGCGGCGAGAATGATGTTGGAGTTGTTGGGTAGCACGAACACGTCCTTCGCCTTTGTGCTGTTGATCGCGCTCAGTATGTCGTACACGCTGGGATTCATCGTCTGACCGCCCTCTATCGTGACGTCTGCCATGAGGTCGTCGAAGATGGCTTTCATGCCGTCGCCGGCGCATATGGCGACTATGGCGTACGGCTTGAGATCTTTCTTCTGCTTGTTTTCCTTCGCCTCACGCTCGCCGACTATCCTGCGGTGCTGTTCCATCATATTCTCGATCTTGATGCTGTCCAGTTCGCCGAGCTTGAGCGCCGCCTTGAGCGCGCGGTCGGGATCGTTGGTGTGGACGTGCGTCTTGACGAGATCGAGATCGCCTATGACCAGCACGCAGTCGCCGATCGTCATGAGGTAGTCGCGGTATTTGTCGATGTCGGACTCCGTGACCGCCGTCCTGAGGTGCGTGATGAAGAACTCCGTGCAATACTGGAAAGTGATGTTTTCGTAATCATTGTCCAGCGACACGAATTCTTTCGCTCCGGACGCCACGGGCTCCGGAGCGGTCTTTGCCGGGTCGATGACGGGGATCTCTCCGCCTGTGAGCGCGGCGTACATGCCCTCCATGACGGTGACGAGCCCTCTTCCGCCCGCGTCCACCACGCCCGCTTTTGCGAGCACGGGAAGCATCTCCGGAGTCTTTTTGAGAATGGCTTCGCCCGCGGCGATGATCTCGGAGAGGAACTCCTCGAACTCTCCGCCACGTTTTCTGGCTATGGCTGCCGCCGTTTCCGCCATGACGCGGACGACGGTAAGTATCGTGCCTTCCTTGGGTTTCGTGACTGCGCCGTAAGCGATCTCGGTGCCGCGTTTGAGTGCCGAGGCAAAGGTCTTTTTGTCTATCGAAACCTTCGCGTCCAGCGCGACCGCGAAACCCTTGAGTATCTGCGACAGTATGACGCCGCTGTTGCCGCGCGCGCCTTTGAGCGCGCCTTTGGAGAACGCGACCGCGAGTTCGCCTATATCTTCCGTGCCGACGGGCGCGATCTCGCGCATGGCGGCAGACATGGTGAGGGACATATTCGTGCCCGTGTCGCCGTCCGGCACGGGGAACACGTTGAGCTCGTCGATGACGGGACGGTTCAGCTCGAGAGCTTTCGCGCCGCCGGCGAGCATATTCTTGAAAGTGCTTCCATCTATGACATTCATTATTATCTACCCATCAGACCCTGATGCCGACCACGTTGACATGGACGTTTTTGACACGCATGCCGGTGAAAGTCTCCAGTGCGAATTTCACCGTGTCGGCAACCGCCTTCCTGACCGTTTCTATATTCACGCCAACTTTCAATATGACAAAAACCTCGACGTAGACGAGGTTGTCGACCGTAGCGACTTTGACGCCCTTTCCGTGCTTATGCCTGCCCCAGAGAGTGGCTATGTTGTCGCTCAGACTTCGGGACACCATTTCCACTACGCCGTAGCACTCCGAAGCCACCTGGGCGGCGACCGCGGCTACCGCCTCGTCGGAAATGGCGATTTTTCCGTATTTGTTGGTCGTGGTAAGTGACATACAACACCTTTTGTATGGATTTTACTATAAGCGAACATTTTTTGCAACCGAATGAATAATTTTGGGCTCAATCGGTTGCAATACTCGCGGATATTTGGTAAGATATTCGCGTTATCCACGTGTAGGAGGTGTAGTATGTCCAGAGTTTGCAGCGTATGCGGTAAAGGCAGAATGAGCGGCAATCAGGTCAGCCACTCGCACAGAAAGACCAGACGCAGTTGGGCTCCGAACGTTCAGAAAGTCAAGGTCAAGACTGCGACCGGCGGAACCGAAGAAGTGTATGTGTGCACTCGTTGTCTGCGTTCAGACAAGATAGACAGAGCGTAAAACCTGTCGTTTTATCGTTTGTCAACACACTGCCCGTCCGACACGGCGGGCTTTTTCTTGTTTCTCCTGAACAGCTTCAAAAAGCGTTTAACGAACCTTGGCGGATTTACACAGACTATCTTCATAACGATTCCCTCCGAGCTGTTACATAGTATGAGCCGCGGCCCCGAAGGGTGAATGATTTACCGTCGAGGGGTCAGATGTAACTCTCAAATATACGCACGCTTGTTTAAGGTGTGTTTGAGTACGCTGTTCACTCGTCAGGAGACGGAATAAAAATTTATATTTAACACATCTTCATTTATGGCGGAATTACGCGCAGCTCACCCAAGCGTTCACAGGCGGCAAAGCCGCCGCTTGAACGCCGCGGCGCGCCCTGCGACCTCGCAAGCTAGACGTATCACTAAGTAGACACGGGCGTAGTGCGCGTCGAGTCGCCTTCCTCCGCCCACGAGCGACGTTCAGTAAGCACTGTTCGCCGCTCGATTATGTAAGTGCGATACTTAAACTTTCTTCAAAAGGTCATAAAGTAAGTCCCGCATGATAGGAGGACTATCCCCCATTCCGAGTGGGGGAGGAATCCCCGTAGGGAAGGAGGGGGATACAACATTCCCTGCGAGACGTACAGCAAGTTAAAGTTTAAGTTACACATTTATCTTTCAAGAGGATTGGAAACATTTCTTCAATGTTAGGGACGGAGCCTAGCCCCACCTAAATTCCTGCGGAATTTTGGCGGAAACCCCGAAAAAAAGACATAACACGCAAGTTATCTCGCGTGTTATTTAAACAAAGTTCTTTTGGGGTCCCCGCCGAAACAGCTTTCGGCGGAGCCCTGTCAGGCAAAATAAGCCGAGTCGGATTTCAAAGCTGCATTGCCTTCACCGCGGCGGCAGGATCGGCTGCTTTGAATACCGAACTTCCGGCGACTACGACGTCCGCGCCCGCCGCTTTGCACACCGCGATGTTGGAGGGAGAAACTCCCCCGTCAAGCTCTATGGCGTAGGACAAACCGAGTTTTTCGCGCAGTTCCGCACCGCGGCGCGCTTTTTCGAGGCAGTCTTCCTTGAAGGACTGTCCCCCGAAGCCCGCCTGCACCGTCATTATGAGCAGCAAGTCTATATCTTTGAGATAAGGCTCGACGATCTCAAACGGCTGATCGGCATTGACCACCAGTCCGCACTGCACGCCTTTGGACTTTATCTCCGCAAGCGCGCCCGCAACGTCGTCGGAAGCCTCCGGATGGAAAGTGACGAGGTCCGCGCCCGCGTCGCAGAACTGCCCCGTGTACTTTTCGGGTTTTGTGATCATGAGGTGCACGTCGAGGAACATATCGGTATATTTCCTCAGCGCTTTAACCATGGGCATGCCGAAAGTGATGTTGGGCACGTATACGCCGTCCATGACGTCGCAGTGCACCCAGTCCGCGCCCCAGCGTTTTATGTTCTCCACGGCTTCCGCCATTTTGCCGAAATCCGCCGAAAGAATGGACGGTGCGACCTTAATCATACTTGTTTTTCCTCCTATCCTCCAGCTCTTTGAAAACGAGCTTATATCTTTCGTATCTTCCCGCGCCCACCCCGTTTCCTATATGCGCTTTGACAGCGCAGTCGGGCTCGTCGAGGTGCAGACAAGTGTTGAAGCGGCAGTCCTTCCTGAAGCGCTCCATATCGTCGAAATAGAGCCTCAGTTCCTCAGGCGGCATATCCACCGCGTCCAGCATGGAAAATCCGCAGGTGTCCGCGAGGTAGGTATCATCCCCCAGGGGTATGATCTCGGCGCGCCGCGTGGTGTGTCTGCCTCGTTTGACCTTCCGCGTCATCTCCCCGACCTGCATGACGGGAGAGTCCAGGAGCGCGTTGATGACGGAGCTCTTCCCCACTGCGGACTGTCCCGCAAAGCACGCGGTTTTTCCCGTGATGAGAGCGACGAGCGCGTCTATGCCTTCGCCGGTTTCCGCGCTGCATTCCACGGCCTTGCAGACGTCATTATACTCCGAAAGATCGCACTTTGCAATATCCGATTTGTTCCACACCAGGACGGGCTCGATTCCCTCTTTCAGGCAGTTGACTATGACCTTGTCCGCGAGCAGAAAGTCCGGCTCCGGCTCGGGCGCAAGCACGATAAGACACACGTCCACATTCGCCACATAGGGGCGCACGAGCACGTTTTCGCGCGGAAAGAGGCTCTCGATGACGTACGCGTCCCTGTCCTTTGCGACGACGACCTTGTCGCCGACGTAAATGTCGCCGTCCGCCTTGAGTTTCTTCCGTGCGAAACATACTTTTACGCTGCCGCCGGCGTCCACCCAGAATCTGGACGCGACGGCTTTGACGACTCTGCCGCTTTCCGTTTTCATACGGTCGTGAATTTCCCCCTGCCTCCGCGTTTTGCCGGCTCGTCCGCCGGAGCGCCGGCTTCGGCAGCTTTTTCTTCGGAGATTACGCGTCTGCGCAGCTGTCCGCACGCGCCCTCGATGTCCTCGCCGAAACTGCGGCGTATCGTCGCGGACACACCGAGCGCGGTGAGCGCGGCAAGGAAAGCGTTCGCCGCGTCCGCGGACGGACGGCTGAGCGCGCTCCCTGCCGGGTTGAGCCTGATCAGATTGACGTGCGCCGGGAATCCGCGCACCAGTTCGGAGAGCCGCACGGCGCATCTGTCCGTATCGTTCACTCCGGCGATAAGCGTGTATTCGAATATCACGCGCCTGCCCGTCTTTTCAAAATAATATCTCGCTGCGGCTACCACAGATGCGATGTCGTATTTGCGGTTCACGGGCATGAGCCTGCTCCTCTCTTCGTCGAAAGGAGAATGCAGACTGACCGAAAGCGTCACTTTCCTTCCGCTGTCCGCAAACGCGCGTATCTTGTCGGCAAGCCCCGACGTCGAAAGAGAGATGTTGCGCTCGGAGACGTTCAGTCCGTCGGGCGCGGACACTTCGTCCAGAAAGCGCATGACGTTGCCGTAGTTGTCGAAAGGCTCACCGCTGCCCATGAGCACGATATTTGTGACGGCGCGTTTTTTTACGCTGCCGCCCTCTGCGGCATTTACCGCGACCACCTGCCCGAGTATTTCCGAAAAATCCAGGTCGCGCACCAGCCCGTCCGCGCCGGAAGCGCAGAAGGCACAGTGCATCCTACACCCTATCTGCGTGGACACGCACAACGTGTTGCCGTAGGAGTGCGGCATGTAAACGCCCTCTATGAGATTGCCGTCGGTGAGAGAAAACAGATACTTGCTACTGCCGTCCTTCGAACGGTACACCCGCATGACGGACACGGGGTTGGCGACGAAATTCTCCTCAAGCTCGGCGCGCAGTTTTTTGGAAAGCGAGGTCATCTCATCTATCTTTTTCCCTTCGAAACAGAATGCGCGCACCTGCTTTGCGGTGTATGGCGGAGCGGACGGGAGCAACGCGCCGAGTTCATCGACTGTGAGTCCGAGAAGAGGTTTTTTCGCGCCGGAGTCCATCATTTTCTGAACCTCGCTATAAAGAATCCGTCCCACTCTCCGCGCGGGAGTATCTGAAGAGTGCCGTCGTTCTCAAACGGGATCGGCATTTTCTCTGGTACAAGACCGAGTTTGCGGGCGAATTCCGCATTGTCGGAGTTCTCCTCGCGGAACAGAGTGCATGTGGAATACACAAGCACGCCGCCGTCTTTGAGATAGCGCACGGCGTTTTGCAATATTTTCTTCTGCACGGCGGAAAGCTGCTTTATCGCATCCTCCCCGCGCTGCAAAAACACGTCGGGGTGCTTGCGGAAAGTCCCGAAACAAGTGCACGGCACGTCCGCCATGACGAAGTCGAACCGCCCTTCGAAACGCGGCTCGAACACCGTGGCGTCCGACAGTACGGGCGTGACGTTGTCCGCGCGCATGCGCGAGCAATATTTTCTGACGAGTTCCAGCCTGTGCGGATGCACGTCGCATGCGGTCACTCTGCCGCCGGGCGCGAGCTCGGACGCATACACTGCCTTGCCTCCCGGCGCGGAGCACAGGTCCAGCACTTCCACTCTGCCGCCCGGTGCCAAGGCCTGTACGGCGAGTACGGACGAAGGGGACTGATAGGTCACCACTCCTTCGGCAAAGAGTGACTTCACGAGCGGCGTGACGCGCGTGAGTATTCCTCCGACGGCGCTCGGCATATATTCCTGCGCATGTGCGCGGAGAAGTTTTATCACCGCTTCAGCCGACGACACGCGCGAATTCACGCGCAGGTGCACATCGTCGCCGCCCTTGTCCTCAAGTACGGCTTTCGCACGCGCTTCGCCGAACTCGACAATCAGTCTGTCCACGAACCATTCGGGTTTGGAATAATGTACGGAAAGATAATCGGGCGCACCGGGCTCCGGCAGGGAGAATCTGCGCGCGGCTATCCTCTTCAGCACCGCGTTGACGAAGCCGGAAGCTCCGCCTTTGCCCATCCTTCTGACCGCCTCCACGCACTCGCTGACTATCGCGTAATCGGGCACGTTGTCGAGGTAAAGCAAAGCGTACGCGCCCACTTTCAACAGTATCTTCACCGGTTTTTGAGGCTGCTTTTCGGCGAGCTGCGCCAGAATGAAACTTATCTCCGTATCGCGCTCCAGCACGCCGAAAACCAGACGTACGGAAAGTGCGCTCGCATTTTCGCCGTCGAACACGCGGTCGGCATATGTGCGGTCGGTGTATATCTCCGAAAGCAGCTTGCAGGCGGCGAGAATGTGCTCTTTCATGACAGCACCGCTCCGAGGGCTATTTTGTGTCCCGCGAGATACGCCGTATCGCTCATACGCGGTTTGCCCGCCGGCTGCAGCACGGAAAGGCGCACCGCACCGCCGCCGCACGCGACGACAAGTCCGCTTTTCGCGTCTGCGGCGAGCACCTCTCCGGGCGCTCCGCTCCCGTCCGCACGGGCGACGGCGAACACTTTTACTCTGCCTCCGTCCGCGTCGAACCATGCCGACGGCCACGGCGTCATCCCCCGCACGAAACAGTCGAGTTCCGCGGCGGTCTTGCCGAAATCGATTTTACCGTCCGCTTTGGAGATCATGCCGCAATGAGTGGCGGAGGAGGCGTCTTGCGGAGTGTAAACCGCTTCGCCGCTCTCAATGAGCCGCACGGCTTCGCACAGCGCTTCGCCGCCAAGTACCGCAAGCCTGTCGAACAGCGTGCCCGCGGTCTCCTTTTCGCCTATCGGAGTGCGCTTTTGCAGGAGAATATCCCCTGCGTCCACCTCTTTCACGGTGCGCATGATCGTCACGCCCGTTTCCTTGTCGCCGTTGAGCACCGCCCATTGTATCGGGGACGCGCCGCGGTATTTAGGCAGCAGCGAAGCGTGAACATTGATCACCCCTTCCGGGAAAACGGAGAGAAACTTGTCGGAAAGGATCTGTCCGAACGCGGCGGTCACGCCGAGATCGGGTTTAAGCGCGGCGACGGCCTCCAGTCCGTCGCGCGACACCTTGCCGAACTGCAGCACGGGAATACCGAGTTCCGTGGCTCTGACTTTCAGCGGAGAAGGTGTGAGCGTGTATCCTCTGCCCACGGGTTTGTCCGGTCCCGTGACGACTGCCGCGACATCGTGTTCCGCGGCGAGCGCGGAAAGCACTTCCGCCGAAAAGTCCGGCGTCCCCATGAAAACTATCTTCAACTTGCTCATTCGTCTTTCAGATCCTTGCACTTTGAGGTGTAAAGGACTCCGTCAAGATGATCCATCTCGTGCTGGAAGGCGCGCGCGGTGAATCCTTCGACCTTGTACTTTTTCTTTTTTCCGTAACGGTCGTACGCTATGACGGTTATCTTGTCCGCACGCGTTACCGTACCGTATTTGCCCTTGACGGAAAGACACCCCTCTATGCCCGTCTGCTCTCCCGAAGCGGATTTGAGTTCGGGATTGACGAGCTCGTAGTAGCCGTCCTCCGTGCTCACCACGCACACGCGTTTAAGCACGGCGACCTGAGGTGCGGCAAGTCCCGCGCCGTCGGCGGCTTCCAGCGTTTCGCGCATGTCGTCGAGAAGAATGGCGAGTTTCTCGTCAAAAGCCTCCACGGGACGGCATTTCTTGAAAAGAATGGGATCGGGTGATTGAAGTATTATACGTTTAGCCATTTTATATCAGGCTCTGCGGATTGATCTCCGCAAAGCAACTCCCTTTCTGCGGTTTGAATTCGGCGGTGAGAGCGTAAATCTCAGGCATGATCCGCTCGAACACTTCGGGCTGAAGGCGCATCAGCACCTGGTAGCGCGTAAGCCCGTGCATGCGCGTGACGGGAGACCGCGCCGCACCTATGTACACGAATTTGCCCGTCTTTTCCTCCGTCGCAAGCAGCGCGCGGTAAATGCTCCTCGTGCTGTCCACCGCCTGCTGCTCGTCCTCCGCGGCAATCAGTACGCGCACCACTTTGGTGAAAGGCGGAAACTTGGTCACCATGCGCGTGTTGATCTCCTTGCGCCAGAACCCTTCGTAGTCGTACGTTCTCCCGAAGCGGAAGACGTAATGCCGCGGCGAATAGGTCTGGAGTATCACGCGACCTTTCTTGTCGGCTCTGCCCGCCCTGCCCGCGACCTGCGTGATGAGCTGGAAAGTGCGCTCGGAGGAGCGGTAATCGCTGAAATAGAGCGCGGCGTCGGCTTCGAGTATGCCCACCAGCGTGACGTTGGGAAAATCGTGGCCTTTGGCTATCATCTGCGTCCCCACGAGCACGTCGGCATTGCCCGCCGCGAACTCGCTCAGAATGCGGAAATAGCTGTCCTTGCGCGAAGTGGTATCGTTGTCCATCCTGAGCACGCGCGCGTCGGGGAACATCGCCTTCAGCTCCTCCGCCACCTTTTCCGTACCCGTCTTGCCCTGTTTTATCTCCGTACTGCCGCACACGGGGCACTTAGCCAGCGCGTGGTAACGTTTGCCGCAGCAATGGCATTTGAGCACGTTCTCGCTCTTGTGGTATGTAAGCGAAACGTCGCAGTCCTCGCACTTAGCCACCCAGCCGCACGCCTTGCACATGACAAAGGACGCAAAACCGCGTCTGTTGAGGAACAGTATCACCTGTTCCTTACGTCCGAGGGCTGCCCCTATGGCGTCGCGCAGCGCTTCCGAAAACAGCGAGCGGTTGCCGTAGCGGAACTCCTGCACCATGTCCACTATCTCCATCTCCGGCAGCTGGTACGCCGCAATGCGGTTCTTGAGAGTCAGCAGCGTGTACCTGCCCTCCGTTGCGTTGAGATAACTTTCCATATCCGGAGTCGCCGAGCCGAGCACCAGCGCCGCCCCGCACTGCGCCGCGCGCATTTTCGCCACTTCCTTCGCGTCGTAGCGCGGATTGGATTCGCTGACGTAACTCGAATCGTGCTCCTCGTCTATGATGATGACTCCTATGTTTTCAAGCGGCGCGAATACGGCGGACCGCGGTCCCACCGCGATCTTCGCACTGCCGTCTTTCAACCGCTTCCATTCGTCGTAACGCTCTCCGGCGTTCAGCCCGGAGTGCATGAGCGCGACCAGATCTCCGAACCTTGCGCGGAAAAGTCCGAGTATCTGCGGAGTGAGCGCGATCTCAGGCACGAGCATTATAGCCGTTTTGCCTGCCGCGAGCATCCTTTCTATCACGGTCATGTAGACTTCCGTCTTGCCGCTGCCCGTGACTCCGTGCAGCAGGAATACTCCCTTTCCGCCCGTTATAGCGTCAACCGCGGTCTGCTGGTCGTGCGTCAGCGTCACTTTCCTGCGTTCGCCCGACAGCGTACTGAGAGGCACCCTCGTTTCATGCACCGCGCTCTCTTCGGCATACCCCTTTTCGCGCAGTCCGTTCACCGCTCCCGCGCCGAAACGCTCCGCCAGCACGGAGAGATACTCCCCTCCGCTCTTTTTGAGAAATTCAAGCGCTTCGCGTTGCCTGGGCGCGCGTTTCAGGGCGACTGCGACCGCTTCTTCGTCCATTCCGTCCGCGGCGGTAAGAAAAATCCTCTTGAACTCCGGATCCCTTTCCTCCCTGAGTTTGGCCGGAACGAACAGCCTGAGCACGTCGATGTGACGGAGATTGTATTTACTCCGCATTCCGTTCATGAGCGACAGCTGCTCCGCATTCACGGGAGTGTCCAGATATCTTGCTCTTTTCAGCGTGGGGAAATCCGACTTCTCTTTCTTCCCGACCACGAAACCGACGGTGTTGCGTCTTGCGAATTCCACCGCGACGCGGCTGCCGAGAGGGACGTCGTCCCCTTCGTAATCGAAGGGCCGGTCTATCTCCGCTGTGGATATGTCCACTATGACTTCAAGCACCATAGCCGTCGAGCACCGCGTCCAGAATGACGTCGGCAAGTTCGCGCTTGGTCATGAGTCCGCACTCGCGCACTTCGCCGTTCGCGCCCACAAGGGATGCGATGTTGGTGTCGGTATAAAACCCGGCGCCCTCTTTGGTGACGTCGTTGGCTACCGCGAAATCGGCGTTCTTCGCGGCGACTTTTTTAGACGCGTTTTGGAGAAGATCGTCGGTTTCGGCGGAGAAGATGACGAGCCTGCGCCCCTCTTTCACCCTGCCGACTTCCTTTGCGATGTCGGGATTTTTGACAAATTCTAGAGTCAGCGTTTCGCTCTTTATCTTGCTGCCGAAAGTCTTTTTCAGCCTGTAATCGGCAGGCGCCGCCGCCATGACTATCACGTCGGCGTCCGGCACTTCGGCAAGCACGGCGTCTTTCATCTCTTCGGTGGAGCGCACTCTTACGCTCCTCGCAACGCCGGACGGCACGGACACCGACATATTGCCGTGCACGAGCACGACTTCCGCACCGCGCTCCGCGGCCGCCTCGGCAACCGCGCAGCCCATTTTGCCGCTGGAGTGGTTGGTGAGGATGCGTACGCCGTCGATGTACTCTTCGGTGGCGCCGGCGGTCACCAGCACTCTCTTCCCTTTGAAATCCCGCCGCGGCTGAAGGATGTCCTCGATGAGCCGCACTATCTCGTGAGGCTCCGCCATCTTGCCCTTGCCCACGTCGCCGCACGCAAGCCTGCCTACGGAAGGATCGCAGAATACCACCCCGCGCTCCGCCAGCAGCTTCATGTTGGACTGCGTGGCTTCGTCCTCGTACATTGCGGTGTTCATCGCCGGGGCGATGACTTTCGCCGCTTTGCACGCAAGCCATGTGGTGGACAGCATATCGTCGGCTATGCCCTGCGCAAACTTGGCAATGACGTTCGCTGTAGCGGGCGCGACGACGAACACGTCCGCTTTTTTTGCGAGCGAAACGTGCTTCACGTCGTGCTCTTCGCGCTCGTCGAAAGTCCCCCTCACCACTTTGCGGTTGGAGAGAGTCTCGAAGGTCAGGGGCGTGACGAACTCCTCGGCGTTGGCGGTCATGACGACGTCCACTTCCGCGCCGAGTTTTTTGAGCCGCGACACTATCTCGCAGCTTTTGTAAGCGGCAATGCCGCCGCTTACACCGAGTACAACGCTCTTTCCGTAAAGCATCAGTCGCGCACTATCTTTGTCTTGCCCTCGTAGATCTCCTTGCAGGCGAGAGTCACGGGCTTTTCGCCGCTGTCGGCGAGGTAGTTGCTCTCGCTGGTGAGCAGTTCACGGGTGCGTTTGGATACCGCGCATGCCAGCGCGTAGCGGCATTCCGCCTTTGCGATGAGTTTGTCGATCGGGGGGTCGATCATCATAATTTCAGTCCTCCGTTGGGAATATATTCTGTGTTGCGGAGCGGTCGGTGCGGAGATGTTCGCTTTTGATGATGGCGACTATCTCGTCCGCACAAGTGCGCGCTACCGTGTTGGTCACTACATAATCGTACGAGGGTATGTCCTTGCTCTCGGTCTCTATCTCTCTCAGTCTGCGGTCCAGACTCTCAGGGCTTTCGGAGCCTCTTCCGATTAAGCGCGCCTTGAGCGCTTCGAGCGAAGGCGGCTGCACGAATATGGTCACGCAGTCGGGATAAAGCCGCTTGAGGTTCTTCGCGCCCACGACGTTGAGTTCCAGCAGAATGTCGACGCCGGACGCTATCGGTCCGTCTATCTCGCTTTTGAGCGTGCCGTAGTAGTTGGTGAAAGTGCGCGTGTATTCCACGAACGCGCCTTCTGCTATCTTCTTCTCGAAGTCCTCTTCGGAGAGAAAGTAGTAGTTGACGCCGTTCTCCTCTCCCGCTCTCGGAGCGCGCGTCGTACACGATATGGAGAAGCGGAGGGTGGGAAGCTCGTCCAGCACCATTTGTATGACGGTGCCCTTGCCCACGCCGCTGAACCCCGAAATGACTACAAGCAGACCTTTTCTTTCCATGATCACTCCACGTTCTGCGCCTGTTCGCGGATCTTCTCTATGTCGTTTTTCAGTTTCAGGACTTCTTCGGTGATGCGAAGGTCGTTCGCTTTCGAACCTATCGTATTCGCCTCGCGGTTCATCTCCTGCACGAGGAAATCCAGTTTCCTGCCCACCGGACCTTCGGCTTTGAGATATCCGCGCATCGCCGCTATATGCGCTTTCAGCCGGCTGATCTCCTCGTCAACGGCGCACTTGTCGGCGAACAGCGCGACTTCCGTCGCCACGCGCCCCATGTCCGCGACCGAACTTCCCAGCAGCTCCGTGATGCGGGCGGTGAGCTTTCTCCTGTATTCGTCCACCACGTCGGGGGCGACGTTCTCTATCGCGTCCACGGAAAGACGCATTGAGTCCAGCTTGGACGCGATGTCCTCCGCCAGCGCTTCGCCTTCGCGCACGCGCATGGACAACAGGCCTTCCAGCGCGTCGCCGAGCGCGGTCATAACGAGATTTTTCAACTCCTCGTCGTCGGCTTCGGCGTATTCGAGAGCGAGGATGTCGGAATTCTTCATGAGCGACGCCGCAGTCACATCGCACGGCACGCCCGCCGCTTCGGCAAGTTCCTTCGCCGCGGCGACGTACTTTGCCGCGAGCCGGACGTCAATGCGGTATTCCGCAGTCTGCCCCTGTTCCTGCGCGTAGGTGAGGAACACGTCGGCGTGCCCTCTCGCCACCACCGCGGCGACCGCCTTCTTGGCGTCGTCCTCCGCGAAGAGGAACCCCTTGGGCATCTTCATGCTCCAATCGAAAAACTTGTGGTTGACGGTCTTGATCTCCACCGTGACCGTCCTGCCGTCCTGCGACGCCGAGCCTTTGCCGTAACCGGTCATACTGCGCATACGCACACCCGCCTGTAAATGATTTTATAGATTATATCACAAAAAAACACCCGCCCGCAATAGTTTGCGGACGGGATTTTAATTATTCCCTTCGGCACTGCCGTCCCGACGCTCCGTACGGCGCTGCCGCGCGCCTTCCGGCGCAGGCGGTCAGTATTTTTCGGAACGGCGGAGCTTTCGCAGCTCGCGGCGTTTCGCGCCGGCTTTCCACTCTTCCAGTTCGGATTCCGTGACAGGCAGCAGCGCAGGCACTTCCGTCGGTTCGTCGTTCGCGTCGAGCGCCACGAGAATGAGATAGGCGACGTTGATGAGCTTGCGTTCGCCGGAGAGTTCCTCCACGAAAGTCTTTACGCACACTTCCATCGAAGTTTTGCCTGCGTACGTCATCTTGCCCGTCATCATGATGGTGTCGTTCACGCGCGCCGGAGCGCGGAATTCCAAAGTGTCCACAAACACCGTGGTCACGTTGCACTCCGAATGCCTGCGCGCCACGACCGCGGCGAGCACGTCTATCCACGACATCAGCGTGCCTCCGAACAGGCGGTTGAAGCCGTTGATGTCGGACTGCGTTATGATGTGCACCTGCTCCGTGTAAGAATCGGAAGGATGTTTTTTACGTCTTTCTTCCGCCATTGTCTGCTCCTTCTGCGCGTTTGCGGCGCGCACCGTACGATGCTTCGGATCAATCCGCGCTTTCCGCGCCTTTTGCGCCGTTCAGCATGTTTACGAACTCGTTTTCGTCGATAATCCTTATTCCCAGCTTTTTTGCCTTGTCGAGTTTGCTTCCCGCGTCGGCGCCGGCAAGCACGAGATCCACGTTCTTCGACACGGACGCCGCCACCTCTCCGCCGTTCTCCTCGATGAGCGCGGTCGCCTCTCCCCGCTTGTATGTGGGCAACGAACCCGTGAGCACGATGCGCATATTCGTAAATACGCCGGTCTTCTTCTCTTCGCGCCTCACGCTCACGCCGCTTGCGAACAGGGCGGAGAGAAGCCTGCGGTTGCTCTCGTCGGCAAAGAAGGAAATGATGTTGTCGGCAAGCACGCCGCCTATGCCGTCCACGGCTGTGAGCGCGTCCCTGTCCGCCGCGGCGAGCGCGTCGAAAGTGCCGAAGCGCGCGGCTAGATCCTTGGCGGTCTTTTTGCCTATGCCGTCCACTCCCAGCGCGAACAGCAGCCTGTCCATGGTGGTGTCCTTCGCCGCGTTTATCGCGCCGATAAGGTTCTCCGCCTTCTTGTCGCCGAAACGGTCGAGCCCCGATATATCATCCTTTTTCAGCCGCATCAGCTGCACAGGCGAAGTAAGGTGCAATTCGTTGTAGAACTGCTCTGCGGTCTTTTCCGAAAATCCGTCTATGTCCATCGCGTCCTTGGACGCGAAGTGGTCGAGCGCGGACACGATCTGCGGCGCGCAGTGTTCTCCCGTGCAGTAGAGGAACGCGCCCTCTTCCCTCACGGGTGCGCCGCATGCGGGACACACGGCCGGTTTCTCCACGTCTTTCGCGCCGGGCATCTCTTCGGCAACTCCGGTGATCTCCGGGATGACGTCGTTGCTCCTGCGTATGAATACGCGGTCGCCTATACGCACCTTCTTTTTCAGGATGTCGCCGTAATTGTTGAGCGTTGCGCGCTTTACGGTCACGCCGCCGATGTCCACCGGCTCCAGCACAGCGAGAGGATTGAGCTTCGCGCTCCTGGACACCTGCCAAACCACGTCCTCCAGCAGCGTCGTCATCTCGTCCGCCTTGAATTTGTAGGCTATCGCCCACTTGGGGAACTTCTCCGTGTAACCTATCTCCCCGCGGAGCGCGGTATCATTGACCTTGAACACCACGCCGTCTATGAGGAAATCCAGCGAAGGACGCAGAGCGTTGACCTTTTCCGTAAAAGCGAACGCCTCTTTAACGCCTTTTATCACAGTGAAATCGCTTTCCGTTTCAAACCCCTCTTCCTTCAGGAAGGCGTGCATCTCCGCCTGCGACTCGAAGCGGCGGTCGCTGTAACCGATGTTGTACGCCATGAACGAGAGGTGCCTTTCCGCGGTAACGGCGGGATCGAGATTGCGTATCGCCCCCGCCGCGCCGTTGCGCGCGTTCTTGAGCGGCTCTGAGCTTCTCGCGTTGTACTCGGCAAGAGCGCTCAGCCGCATGATGCCCTCGCCCTGGATCTCTATCTTTCCTTTGTACGAGATGTTCCTCGGCACGCCGGATATGGTCTTTACCTGCGCGGTCACTTCCTCGCCCGTAACGCCGTCGCCGCGCGTCGCAGCTTTTACCAGCGCCCCGTTTTCGTAAAGGATGTTTAGCGTCAGCCCGTCGAACTTGTA
>DVJC01000037.1 GCA_018710835.1 Candidatus Limadaptatus stercoravium
ATCGACCTCGGCGCGAAAGCGGCGGTCGCCGGCGCGGAGAACACCAAGACCGTCGTCGCAAAGCTCGGCAGAGCGGGCACCGTCGGCGAGAAGTCCATCGGCTACCCCGACGCGGGCGCATACGGCCTCGGTGTCATCTTCACGGAGCTGTCCAAGTACATCGCCAAGATGTAAACAACAAAACTTAATCACACGAAAAGCCGAGTTACATAACTCGGCTTTTTCGTATTGAAAAAGAAAGGCAATTGTACTAACCCGACGATTATTTTCCTCATAACAGCCTTTGCAAATTCTTTTTAATATACATTGACGGATAGAACTAAAAACACCCGAATGACTTCGGGTGTTTTTAGTTCTGGTGCGGCCACCGAGACTTGAACTCGGACGGTGTTATCCATACGCCCCTCAAACGTACGCGTCTGCCAGTTCCGCCATGGCCGCACAGTGAGAACAGTATATTGCTTCCGCGCCTTTTTGTCAACGGATTTGGCGCGAAATGTCAAGAAATTTGCGCCGGGAATATTATATGGTATGAAAACCGATCCTGCCCGCTTCAACGCGCTTGCGGCATGCGCGGCGGAAGCGCTGTGCCGCGACTTGCCGAGAGAAGATGTTCAAGAGCTTCTCCGCTTTCTTAATCTCCTCTGCACACTTGTAAAGACGTACATTTGAGAACGGATTGTAACAGGAGCCGATCTTTTGTTTTGGCAAAACGGACAAACAACAGGGACGCGCAATGCGTCCCTGTTGCTTGCTTTTTCAAATTGCTTACAGATGTAATGTCCGTAACATCCGCACGGCAATTTAATTCCTGCCGCATTCACTCCTCGACGAGCTTGCGCTTGCGGTCCGCTATGGTGGATATGCCTTCCTTCATGACCTTTTCCGCACTGTCGAGCAGATTGAAAGCGAGAGAGCGCGCCTGATAGTCCATCTTGCGGTAGTTTTCCTCCGCTTCCGCACGCATTGCATCCGCTTCCTCGGCGGCTTTTTTCAGCACTTCGGACTCGGACATCATCTGCCTCGCCTGTTCCTCCGCCGCGTCCATGGTCTTGTTGGCGTACGCTTCCGCCTTGGCGAGGATGTCGTCGCGGTCCTTCTTGATCTGCGCAGCCTCTTTCAGCACGATGGGATAGCTGGCGCGAAGACGCGTAACGAGGTCGAGCATGACCTGTCTGTTGAGCACTATATCCGTGGTGCTGAACGTCGCGCGTTTTGCCTTGAGTATCTCGCTCTCGATCTCGTTGATGAGCATGTCGATGGTTTCCATAATACGCTCCTCAGGGCTTCCCCTTTCTTCTGATGATCTCTTCCGCAGTAATTATAGCATTCTCCGGCAGCAAACGGAAGTCCCCTTTTGAGATAAGTTCCCTGGCGCGCGTCGAGGACACGTCGGCATACCTCTCCGGCGTGACGAACACGGTGTCGAAACCGTGCGCGCGGTTGTACTCCGCCATTGCGTTCTCGTACGCCTCGTCACCCTCTCCCCTCACTCCGCGCACCAGCTTGTCCGCGCCGACGCGGCGTGCGACATCGACGGCGTAATCCTCCGAATAAAGGGTTTTTACGCGCGTATTGTCTGATAAAGCCGCGTTAAGGAGAGCAAGACGTTCTTCCGGGGTGAACATGCACTGCTTTTCGGGATTGACCAGCACGGCGACGACGACTTCGTCGAAAAGACGCAACGCTTCCTCGATGACCTCCATATGCCCCTTGGTGACCGGATCGAACGTGCCCGTGACAAGCCCCGTAGTCTTTTTCCGTATGAACTCCACGGTCACGGATCCCATGACCTTGGTGCGCACCTTTACGTCTTCACGCGCGCACTTGAAAGGAAGCTCGGATGAGTGCTCGTACACCACCGTGCCGCCCTCCGCCACTCTTCCGAGATCGAACGCGGCGTCCACCGCAAGCTCTCCGAGTCCGCTCTTGTACGGCGGATCTATGAAAATGAGGTCGAACTTATCCTCTCCCGAACGCAGAACGCCCGTGAAATCCGCTGTGAGAACTCTGTAACTGCCTTCTATACCTTTGAGATTTTGTCTGATAAGCGCGACGCTTGCGGGGCTTTTGTCCGCGAACACCACTTCCGCCGCGCCGCGCGACAGGCACTCTATGCCGAGCGCGCCGCTGCCTGCAAACAGATCCAGCACCCGCGCGCCCTCCACATCCCATTGCAGGATGTTGAACACCGTTTCCTTGATCCTGTCCGTGGTGGGACGGACGCTGTCGTCGGACGGCGGCGTGAGTTTTCTTCCTCTGTACCTGCCTGCGACTATCCTCATGGCTCTTCTCCGAACACGTTGTATACGGCGGCGTTATCCGCGGTGATTATTTCCTTTTCCGTTATCATGAAATCAAGCGGCACGTCGTGCGTTTCAGTTTCCAGCCCCTCCGCTCTCCTGCACGAAAAGGCTATCCCCACCTTCACGCACTCAGGGTAACGCGCGAAAAATCTGTCGTAATAACCTTTCCCGTGTCCCGCCCGTTTCAGACCGTCGAACGCCACTACGGGCACGACGGCAAGATCGCATTCGCTTGCGATCATTCCCTTCACAGGTTCGTAAATTCCCCAGCGGTTACGTTTGAAATCCGTATAAGGCGTAATGCGGACGGCGTCCATCGCGTCCCCTCTGACACGGGGAACGGACACTTCGCGCTCCATGGCGAGGAACAGCCCTATCAGTGCCTCGGTGTCCGGCTCTCCCTCCGCGGACATGAACACGAAAGGCCTGCGGCTCTTCTTGAAAACGTCAAGCGAAATGAGCGCGTCAGTGATCGCACCCGACGCCCATTCCCGCTCCGCGTCGCTCATTTTCGCCGCCGCGGCGTTCGCTTTCCTTCTCGCTTCCTCTTTTGTCAACGTAACTCCTCTTCACCCTGCCCTGCCAGCAAGTCATGACTTCGTAGTCGGTAGTTCCTCTCGCCGCCGCGACCTTTTCGGCGGTCAGCGCGCCGCCGAGCAGCACCGCCTCGTCGCCTACGCGCACTTCGGCGTCCCCCGTGTCCACGGCGAACATATCCATGCACACGCTCCCGACCGCGGGACACAGCGTGTCCCCGATGAGAACGGGAGAGGGGCTTTCGCGGTACACCCCGTCGAAATAGCCGCCGAACACCACCGCAAGCGAGGTATCACGGGGAAGAACATGACGGCCGTATCCGACGCACTCCCCTGCTTTTGCTTGGCGCACGGCTATGACGCGGCTCTTTACCGTCATCGCACCGAGATACGCGGCATGACCTATGCGCACCATGTCGTACGCGGAGTCCTTCATCCCCAATGATGACGATGAAGCCATGTGCGCCGTTACGGCAGGATATTCCGCTCTGAACGCTCTTGCTATACCTCGGAACACGTCGGATTGCTCCTCGCCGGGCTCGCGGAAGTGCGAATACACCCCGTCGGGTTTCAGCCCGTGCGAGCGCAGAAACTCCAGTACTTCCGCCGCGTCCTCTGCGGGAAAACCCAACCGGTGCATTCCTGTATCGAACTTGACGTGGAACGGCGGACGCGCGGCCGCCGGCATATCCGCAAGCGCGCGGAGCGTTTCGCCGTCCGCGACGGCTGCGGTCAGACCGCATGCGGCGGCTCTTGCAAGTTCCTCGGCGGGACACACCGCGGCGAGCACGGGAAGAGTCCGCCCGTCGGCGCGGAGCGCCTCTCCTTCGCCGACCGTAGCCACACCGAAAAAGTCAGCATACGGTTCGGCTGCGCGCGCAACTTCGCGCATGCCGTGCCCGTAAGCGTCCGCTTTCACCATGAGAAGCACGCGCACGCCCGTGCGTGCGCGCACCGACTCCAGATTGCGGCATATTCTGCCCAGATCGACTTCCGCGTGCAGGTCCACTTTCCCTCCGACTGCAACATTTTATGCCGCGCGGAAAGGAAAAGTACACCTCGGACCGCCGGAACTATTTCAGCAGTGCCTCCGCTCTTGCAACGTCGTCAGTCTTGAAGAGAATGAGCGCCTTGCCGCCGCTGCGCGAATAGGAGTAAACGTATTCGAGGTTCACGCCCTCTTCGCTGAGCTTGCCGAGCGTTGCGGTGAGAGAACCGGGCTTGTCGGGCACTTCTATGCCGACGAGGTTGCCCCGCGCGGTAGTGAAGCCTGCCGCGGCGAGCGCGGACTCCGCCTTGTCGTTGTCGTCGGTGACCAGCCTGACGATGCCGAAATCTTTCGTGTCCGCGATATTGAGGCTCTCCACGTTGACGCCCGCGTCGGACAATGCGCCGAGCAGCGCGTGGAGTCTGCCCTTTCTGTTTTCCAAAAACACGGCTATCTGGTTTACGAGCATAATTTCCTCCTTATATCTTGCGTTTGTCGATGATCCTGACCGTCTTGCCTTCGGAAAGCGGCAGGCTGTCGGGGGACACGAGGGTGATCTTCGCGCCCACGCCCAGGTTGCCCATCATGTCGTGCTCTATCCTGCGGCGGATGCTCTCGACGTCCTTGACCTCGTCCGAGAACGCGTGCGGAGCAAGCTCCACCTGTATCTCCATGGTATCGAGATTGCCGGCGCGGTCGACTATGATCTGGTAGTGCGAGCCTACGATCTCGTTGATGTTCATGAGCACGGACTCTATCTGCGACGGGAATACGTTGACGCCGCGGATGATGAGCATATCGTCCGTCCTGCCGCTGACGCGCTTCATTCTGACGAGCGTCCTGCCGCACTCGCACTTCTCGTGATACAGTGCGCTGATGTCGCGCGTGCGGTAGCGGATGAGCGGCATACCCTGCTTGTTGAGCGTGGTGAACACCAGCTCTCCGGGCGTGCCGTCCGGCACGGGAAGGAGCGTCGCGGGGTCCACGATCTCCGGGTAGAAGAAGTCCTCCATGACGTGCAGTCCGCACGCATAGGGGCAGCTCATGGACACGCCGGGGCCGCTGATCTCGCTCAGCCCGTAGATGTCGTAGGCGGTGATGTTCAGCTTGCGCTCTATCTCCTTCTTCATATTCTCCGACCACGGCTCCGCGCCGAAGATGCCGACGCGCAGCTTGAAGTCCTTGATGTCAAGTCCCGCTTTCTCTATGCCCTCGCCTATGACCATCGCATACGACGGAGTGCAGGCAAGCGCCGTCGCGCCGAAATCCTTGAGAAGTGTGATCTGGCGCATGGTGTTGCCCGCGGACGCTGGCACAGTCATCGAGCCGAGCTTCTCGGAACCGTAGTGCAGTCCGAGTCCGCCCGTAAACAGCCCGTAGCCGTAGGACACGTGCACGATGTCGCCCTTGCCGCACCCTGCCATGACCAGAGCGCGCGCCGCGCATTCCGCCCAGTCGTCGATGTCGCGGTTGGTGAGTCCCACCACCGTCAGCTTGCCCGTCGTGCCGCTTGACGCGTGCACGCGCGATATCTCGCTCTTGGGCAGCGCAAAGCACCCGAAAGGATAATTCGCCCTGAGGTCCGCCTTGGTGGTGAAAGGAAGTTTCGCAATGTCCTCGATGCCCTTGATGTCCTCAGGCTTCAGCCCTATCGCGTCCATCTTTTCGCGGAAGTAAGCCGCGCCCTCGTAGGTGCGCTTTACTACGTCGACGAGCCTCGCCGACTGCAGCGCGGTCATCTCGTCGCGGGACATGGTTTCTATCTTTTTGTTGTAATATCTCATAATTCCTCCGTGGAGTTGTAGCCGCACTCCAGAGCGCGGCGGTTGATTTCGTAAAGTTTGGGTTTGACGGCGGCTTTCAGCGCGGCGTCGATTTTATCAAACGGCACTCCGAGGTCGGCGGCAAGCGCGCCGAGCATAACCACGTTGACGGAGCGGAGCTCGCCTATCTCTTCCGCCTTGGCAAGCGCGTCCAGCGCGATCACCTTCCCCGCGCGCGCTTTCAGTTCGTCGAGGATATCATCCGGGTATTTCCTCGCCCCCGTAATGACGGGCATGGGAAGAATGCGCTGCGTGTTGACTACCACCGTGCCGCCCGGCTTCAGGAAACCGATGTAGCGGAGAGCCTCCAGCTCCTCGAACGCGAGCACGATGTCCGCGTCGCCGACTCCCACGATGGGGCTTGTGACTTCGGGTGCGATCTTGACGTGAGTCACCACGCTGCCGCCCCTCTGGGACATACCGTGCACCTCGGACAGCTTGCAGTCGCTGCCCTCTATCGCCGCAAGCGCGCCGAGTATCCTGGACGCGAGCAGCGTACCCTGTCCGCCTACACCTACGATGAGAATGTTAGCCTTCATCTCACTCCCTCCTTTATCGCGCCGAAACGGCATACCTTCGAGCACAGACCGCACCCCACGCACAGCGACGCGTTGATGCGCGCGGATCCGTCCTCCTGCTTCTCTATCGCGGGGCAACCGAGCCTGAAACACATGCCGCACTTTCTGCAGTCCTCCACCTTGCAGGCGGGAGGATAGTTGCGGTCCAGCAGCGCGCAGGGGCGCTTGGCGACAATGACGGACACGCCGTCGCGCTTCACTTCCTCTTTCACCGCCTTTTCCACTTCCGCGAGGTCGTAGCTGTCCACCACTCTCACGCTCGCGCATCCGACCGTCCTGCACAGCGCGACGATGTCGAGCACGGGCGCGGGCTGCTGCTTGAGCGTGAGCCCCGTCGCCGGATGCTGCTGATGTCCCGTCATGCCCGTGGTGGAGTTGTCGAGAATGATGAGCGTTATGTTGCTCATGTTGTACACGGCGTTGATAAGCCCCGTTATACCGCTGTGGATGAACGTGCTGTCGCCAATGACCGCGACGGTGTGTTCGGACTGCTCTCTCCCTCTCGCCTTCTCGAACCCGTGCGCCATGCCCACGCTCGCGCCCATGCACAGCACCGTGTCCACCGCGGCAAGCGGCGGCTGCGCGCCGAGGGTGTAGCACCCGATGTCCGCGGACACCGTGAGTTTGAGCTTATTGAGAATGTAGAACACTCCGCGGTGCGGACATCCGGCGCACATGACGGGAGGACGGACGGGAAGGTCGAGCTTCTCCGCCTTTGTCTGCACGCCGAGGAGCTTCTCCTTGATGATCGCGACGGACAGTTCGCCCTGCTTGGAGAAGAGATTTTTGCCCTCGCACATGACGCCGTGCGCCTTGAGCTGATTCTCCATGAACGGCTCCAGTTCCTCCACGACGACCAGCCTTTTCACTTTCTTTGCAAACTCGCGCGCCTTTTCGACCGCGAGCGGATAGACCATGCCCATTTTGAGCACGGACGCGTCCGGCAGCGCCTCGCGGACGTACTCGTACACCACGCCGCTGCATATCACGCCGAGAGAGTCGTCCCTCATCTCCTCGCGGTTGATCTCAAAACCGTTCACGTCGGCGGCGAGCCTGTCCTCGCGCGCTTCCACGACAACGTGTCTGCCTATGGCGGAGGACGGCATCATCGTGTATTTGCTCACGTCCTTGACGTAGGGACGGAGCGGGACTTCGTTTCTCTCCTCTTCCTCCACGAAACTCTGCGAGTGCGCGAGCCTCGTGGTCGTGCGCACGAACACCGGCGTATCGTACTTTTCGGAAAGCTCGAACGCGAGTTTCGTGAATTCCTTCGCCTCCGCGCTGTCCGCGGGCTCAAGCATCGGGATGTGCGCACTCCTTGCGTAAAAGCGCGTGTCCTGCTCGTTCTGCGAGCTATGCATGCCGGGATCGTCCGCGGCGAGAATGACCAGTCCGCCGTTCACGCCCGTGTATGCGGCGGTGAACATCGGATCCGCCGCCACGTTGACGCCGACGTGCTTCATGCACACCATACTGCGTGCGCCGGCGTAGGACGCGCCGGCAGCCACCTCGAAGGCGACCTTTTCGTTGGGCGCCCATTCGGCGTACACCTCAGGGTACTTCGAGATGTACTCGCTCACTTCCGTGGACGGCGTGCCGGGATAGGCGGACACCACTCTGACGCCCGCTTCGAACGCGCCGCGCGCGATGGCTTCGTTGCCAAGCATAAGTTTCTTCATTTCTCTGTCCTCAACTGTATTTGCTTTCCGCTCATTCGCGGTTCACTCGCGCAAAACCGCACTTTACTGCACGGTTTTACGATATTAACATCCGTTCAGTGCGTGACCTGCACTTCCACAAGGCTTTCGCCTCCGCAGTATTTCTCTCTCAGCTTCGGCTTCTCGATCTTGCCTGTCGCATTCCTCGGCACTTTGTCGAAGATGATCTTGCGCGGGCGTTTGTAACGCGGCAGCGCGGCGCAGAATGCGTTGACGTCGCTCTCCGTCCAGCCCGCGTATTCGGGCTTGAGCTCCACGATCGCGGCGGCTATCTCGCCGAGTCTGGCGTCGGGAAGCCCTATGACGGCGACGTCCCTCACCGCTTCGCAGGAGCGGATGAAGTCCTCTATCTGCACGGGATAAAGGTTCTCTCCCCCCGTGATGATGACGTCCTTTTTTCTGTCCACGAGATAGATGAAGCCTTCCTCGTCCTCACGCGCCATATCTCCCGTGAACAGCCAGCCGTCCGCAAGCACGGCGGCGGTCGCCTTTTCGTCGCGGTAGTAGCACACCATGACTCCGTCGCCCTTGACCGCAAGCTCGCCCACTTCGCCCTGCTCCACATCGTTGCGGGCGTCGTCCACTATGCGCGTCTGCCAGCCGTAACCCGCCTTGCCTATCGCGCCGACTTTGCGTATGTTCTCCACGCCGAGGTGCACGCAGCCGGGACCTATACTCTCGCTCAGCCCGTAGTTGGTGTCGTACTGATGACGGGGGAACACCTTCGTCCAGCGCTGTATCAGCGACGGCGGCACGGGCTGCGCGCCTATGTGCATAAGGCGCCAATGCGAGAGGTCGTAGTCGGCAAGTTTTATCTCGCCGCTGTCGATGGCGTCCAGAATGTCCTGCGCCCATGGGACGAGCAGCCACACGATGGACACTTTCTCCTCGGACACGGTCTGCATTATCCACTTAGGGCTCACGCCCTTCAGGAGCACGGCGCGGCTGCCGGAAACCAGACTCCCGAACCAGTGCATTTTCGCGCCCGTGTGATAGAGTGGCGGCATGCACAGGAAGACGTCGTCGTGCGTCTGTGAGTGGTGGTGCTGCTCCGTTACGGCCGCGCGCATGAGCGCTTTGTGGCGGTGCAGGATAGCCTTCGGGAAGCCGGTCGTGCCGCTGGAAAAGTAGATTGCGGCGTAATCCTCGTCGTCAAGTTCTATGCCGGGACGCGCGTCGGAAGCGGCGGCGATCAGCTCGTCGTAACTCTCCGCAAACGTCGGGCAGTCCTCGCCCACGAAGAGCATACCCTCGATCTTCGTCAGCTCACCGAACACGGATTCAACGCGTCCGATGAACTCCTTCCCGAACACGAGCACGCTCACGTCGGCAAGGTCGAGGCAGTATTTTATCTCGTCCGCCGTATAGCGGTAGTTGAGCGGTACGGCGAGTCCGCCCGCCTTGAGGATGCCGAAATATATAGGCAGCCATTCAAGGCAGTTCATGAGGAGTATGCCCACTTTCTCTCCCCTGCGCAGACCGCGCGAGAGGAGAAGATTGGCAAATTTGTCGGACAGCGCGTCGAACTCCTTCCATGTCATCTCGCGGCGGTGCTCCTCATGCGGAGTCACCTCGACGAGGGCGTAGTCCTTCCATGTCAGCTTGTGTTTCTCTTTCAGTTCGGGATTTATCTCCACGAGGCACGTTTCATCCCCGTAAAGGTCCGCGTTCCTCTCCAAAAACTGTGTTATAGGCATAATTTTCCCTTCATTTTCTGTCGTATTTGTAGTAGTTGATGAGGCACCCGTCCAGCACGATGCGCTTCTCCGTGTCCGTGAGCGCGTCCATGCCGAGAACGATGTCGCGCGCCTTTCCGCCGCGCACAAGTTTTGCCGCAATGCGTTTATCGCCGCGCTCCACCGCATTCCTCACGCCGGGTATGACAACAATGTCGCCCACTTCGAACTCAGTGTCCGCGCTGAGCAGCGGAAGCATACCCCAGTTGATGAGGTTGGAACGGTATCTCTTGGTCGCGTACTCGCGGGCGATGTTCGCGCTGCCGCCCAGGAACCGCTGACAGCTTGCCGCCTGTTCGCGCGCGCTGCCGTCGCCGGGTTTGACCGCAAAGATCGCGCTGCCTATGGTGAGCCCGCCCTTCACGCCGCACAGTTCCGCCGCCGCTTTAACGTCGGCGTTGTCGCCGTCGCGCACCGCCTTGGAGCGTCCGACGTAGCCGGGATCCTTGCGGCTCAGCGCAAACTCCGCAAGACGGAGCGGATTGCTGCGGTAAGACGAGGTTTCGCCGGAAGGGATGAGCTCGTCCGTGGTGGTGACCGGGTCGTTGATGACGCTGCACAGCTTGACGGCGAGGTTGTCAGCAAGAGGCTCGCTCGCGGGAATGTCGGTTATGTTGGGACCGTACACCAGTTCCGCCGAGGGATCCGCCTTGCCGAAGCCGTTGTACACGCGCGACTCGTACACGGAGGGAACGTACTCGAAAGGCTTCACGCTGTCGTCGAAGTCAATGCCGAGCGCGGATGTGAGCACGCCGCCGTTAGCCGCTGTCGCGGCAATGGAACGCGCGTCCATGAGCGCGACGGAAGCAACCTGCCCTTCCGAAGGCTTGGAGCCTTCGCGCCGCTCGAAGTTGCGCGTTGTGTGGCGGACGGAGAACCCGTTGTTGCACGGCACGTCGCCCGCGCCGAAACACGGTCCGCAGAAGCAGGGTTTGAGCACCGCGCCGCTCTCGATGAGGCTTGCGATATACCCGTTCCTGACCAGCGCGAGGTTGGTGGGCTGGCTGCCCGGATACACCGTGAGATTGAACGCGCCCGTCCCCACCTGTTTGCCGGCGAGGATGTTCGCCGCCGCCGCGATGTTGTCGTAAGTGCCGCCCGCGCAGCCCGCGATGACTCCCTGCGACACGAGGATCCTGCCGTCGTGTATCTTGTCCGTGAGTCTGAACCCGCCCGGCTTCAGTCCGAGCAGTTTGCAACCGTTCTCTTCCGTCTGTTCGAGGATCTCGCGCGGGTGGGCGATGAGTTCCGCAAGCGTGACGACGTTGGAGGGATGGAACGGGAGCGCGATCATGGGCTCGACCTTGCCGAGGTCGATGACGACCGCTCCGTCGTAGAGCGCTCCCTCGCCCGGCTCGATGCACTTGTATTCGCTCTCTCTGCCGTATGCCGCGAGATATTCCTTCACTTTGCCGTCCGTGCGCCACACGGAGGAAAGACACGTGCTCTCCGTCGTCATGACGTCGATGCCGTTGCGGTATTCCACCGAAAGCCCGTCTATACCGTCGCCCACGAATTCGAGCACGGCGTTCTTGACAAAGCCGCTCCCGAACGTCGCGCCGATGAGCGCGAGAGCCACGTCCTGAGGACCTACGCCCTTGCGCACTCTGCCCTTGAGCTCGACGGCGATGACGCGAGGATAATTCACGTCGTAGGTGCGGCCGAGCAGCTGCTTGACAAGCTCCGGTCCGCCCTCGCCTATCGCCATTGTGCCCAGCGCGCCGTAACGCGTGTGGCTGTCGCTGCCCAGGATCATTTTGCCCGGCGCGGCGAACATCTCGCGCATATAACTGTGTATGACGGCGGCGTTCGCAGGCACATATATTCCGCCGTACTTCTTCGCCGCGGACAGTCCGAACACATGGTCGTCCTCGTTGATGGTGCCGCCCACCGCGCACAGGCTGTTGTGGCAGTTGGTGAGCACGTACGGCACGGGGAATTTATCGAGTCCGCTCGCTCTTGCGGACTGAATGATGCCGACGTATGTAATGTCGTGGGAAGCCATCGCGTCGAAACGCACTCTGAGCGCGCCGTCGTCGCCGGACGTGTTGTGCGAGGAAAGCACGGAATATGCCATGGTGCGCTTCGCGGAAGCGTCCCTGCACTCTGCGGCGGGCACAAGCGTGCCGCGCGAATAACACATTTTTTCGTCGAAAAGTTTAACCATAAAATACCTCATTAAAAAAGATTATATTATACGCGCGCGCAATAGTCAAACGAAAGATTGCCCGACGCCGCCCGGACAAGCGTGATAATGCGCTTCCGCGCTCCTGCGCGGAGGCGCCGCCGCTACTTTTCCCCGCTCTCCGGCGGTCGCGTGTGCGCACTGACGCTTCCGCGCCGCCGCACCTCTTTATACGCGGCATACTTTTCCCGGTCCGGCGTACCGCCCCGCTCCGGGGATGCTCAATGTCTGCGGAATGCACCGGCATGCACGGCAAGTTTCCGCAGCCGCACCGCAAAGAAGCCGCGAAGCCGTCCGCGCTTTCCGCAGGATAAAACGCGAAACGCGGACACAGGGTCCGCGTTCCGCAAATGGGAGTAATAAGCAACGGCATGAGCCGAAACTTACGTCGTGACTCCGGCACCCGAAGGGCCGGCATGCGGTGCGGGAACAAGGCCGTCCGCCGCGGCTGACACGGGCGTATTGCCTCTCCGCCGCGCCGCCGCACCGCATGTTACACGACCAGTCTAAAAAGCAAACCGTGCATTAAGTGTGTGTTCTGAAGCCTTTTTCAAAAATTTTTTGTAAAACATAGTTAATTTTTGCAGGATTTAGACGACTGATGTGCAATTTACGCCACATATCTAGTAAAATGTCGAAAACCGCCCCGCGATTGCTGACGGGGGCGGTTTTTATGACGCACCGTAAGGTTTTCGCATGCGGACGGAAGACGGGACGCGCCGCCGCGGATACGGGAGCGCCGCTCTCCTCTTACGCCGCGCGGACGGGCTTCGCCGTCACACGGAAAGCGTGAGGTAGGTGAACGTGTACTCGTTGTACGGCTTGGTGACTACGGCGGAAAAGCCGAGCGCCTTGAGGTTGTTGAGCGACGGAGCGTTGTCGTACTGCACCACCGCGCAAAGTGTGCAGGGAGAAAGTTCGCGCCGGGCGTACGCTATCGCGTCGCGGCAGAGAGTTGCAGACACTCCGCGCCCGCGGTAGTCCTCCGCGGTCATTATGCCGCTGAACTCGTAGTATTGCGCGCCGCTCCTGTCGCCGCATATCTCCGCGAGTTTCGCGCCGTATTCCCTGTCGCGGTCGACGGCGCAGGTCGCAATCAGCCTCTCTCCGTCGAACGCGCCGAGCATCGTGCCGTGCGTCAGTACGCCGCGCAGTTCCTCCGGAGTGTAATTGAGGAAGAAAAGTTTGTTGTCCAGCTTGCCGCGCTCGCCTTCCAGGAAGGAATACACCGCGTCGTAGTCCTCCGCCGCGAGCTCCCTGACGTCGAAACGGGCGCGCGGTATGCCTACCCTGTCCAGCAGCCGCGCGTTAAGACGGCTGGCGCGCTCGGCATAGCAGTCGGAGTAGACGGCGGCAGGTTTGAGAACGAATTTTTCGAGCAGGAACGCGGGATAATAGCTCATCTTGGACTTGCGCAGTCCCTCGAGTCCCATATCCTCCTGGCGGTTGATGTACTCGCACTCCGCGAAGTTCCTCGCCGCGAATTCGTGCGCGAGATAGCTGTACACTCCCTCGTAGGACGTGTCCGCTTTCTCGTACATCTCGATCGCCGTGCCCGTAGGAGTGATCTCGCCGATGGCGATGCCCGCCATCCTGCCGTCAACGCGCAGTATGTCGCACACCAGCTCTCCGCGGAGCGCCGCCCTTATCCAGCCCTTCACGATGCTGCTTTCTCTTGCCGCGCTCTCTTCGGCGCTGCCGTCGAAATCCCTCGCCTCCAGCCATGCGCGCTCGAAATTCACGATGTCCGGGATGTCCTCCTCTTTCAGCCTCTCCATGGTCGAGGAATAGTTTTTGGTGAATTTGGCGATGTGGTTGCGCTTGGCGTGATAACGCTTGCCGGCGAGCGCGATGAAATCGGAAGCCTTGTAAATGTACTCCGCCCAGTCGCGGTGGGTGTAGATGTAATATCCGCCGTACGTCGCCGTCACGAATTCTTCCGTGCAGAACGCGAAACACGCGTCCGCAGGCAGTGCCGCGGCGGCTTGTTCGACGCTCACGCCGCACCCCTCCTTCACGAGCGGAGGCCAGTAGTACAGCCCTCCGTCCATACGCGCACGGAGATACAGCACGCTGCCCGTGTCGCAGTATTCGCCCTCGGAAAACCACTGTATGTAAGCGTAATACGAATAGTCGCTGCCGACGTACTTCTTCCCCGTGAGATAATCTTTGAGGACAGGCTTCAGCTCCTCTCCGAAAGGACGGAAGGCGGCGTCGGAAATATCTGATGTTCTGCTGTGTGTAAAACTCATAAAACCCGATTTGTCCGACATTTAAAGTCGGATCTTTCAATGATATTCGGCGCGGCAGCCGAAAAACGCGTCCGATGCGTCCGGAAACGCACACATACCGGCATTCCGCCCGCGGCGGACTTTCTCCGCACCGCGCATCCGCGTCCGTCGCGCCTGCCGCACACGTATTGAACCGCGTGCGGGCGCGCAGCCGCGTCAGTCTTTCTTCTTGTTTTTCTTTTCGGGCGGAGTGAATGTGTCCACCGTTGCGAACGCACAGCGGCGTTCCAATTCCGTGAGCATGACCTTGGAATCCTTTTCCGTCAGGTTCAGTCTGGTCACGGTTTCCGGTCCCTCGCCGTCCTTCTGCCACGCGACGAATATCTCGTATGTGACGGCGTTGACGGAAATGCGGCGTATGTCGTTGTACGCAACCGTGTCGCCGAACACCGCCATCATGGCGAAAATGCCGTCGTCGCGCAGCTTATACCAGCTGTTGACGAGCAGCAGAACGGCAAAAACGACTATTAGCGCGGCGGCGGCGAGCGAAACCGCCGCAACGGTGACGTTGGCGGTCTCGAAAGCGGGCACCGCACCCGATATCATCACCGCGTCCAAAACGACGATGGCCGTACCGGCAAGCGCGATCGCGATCACCATGCACGTCTTGATCCAGCCGAAAAACATCCTGAACGTCATTGTTCACCCGCATTATTGTCTTCGGAGTTTCCGTATTGATTCTCCGCGCGATAGCCGAATTCCACCGTATCGACGACGTTCGCCGCGTCGGTGTAGAAACTCAGCCCGTTCATCTTGTAGTAGCCGACGAGTTCTATCGTCCTGAAAATGAAGTAGTTGAGCGAAGGCACCACGATGACGATCAGCCCGAACGTGGGCAGCGAAAGTCCCGCCACGAGCGCATATGCGGCAAAGAACGTGATGACGAACGCTTTCATCAGTCCTTTGATATTGAGTTTGACCGCGCGCAGGCTGCGCCCGAAGGAAGTGTACATGCACTCCCCCTGCACGAAAAGCAGTCTTGGCAGCCAACCGGCAAAGAAAGTGCTCCTGAGAGAAACGACTGCGATCCCCGCAAGGATGAGTATCGGGAAAGCGAACACTCCCACCGCGGTGAAAAGTCCCCAGAACAGCAGACACGCAAGCGTGATCAGGCACACGTCGATCGGCACGGATACGGACACCCTGCACACCGCAAAACGCACCGACTGCTTGAAGTTGAGCGCCATCGAGGACGCCAGACCTATGCGCATGTTGGACGACATCAGCTGCTTGACCGAATACGCCGTCGGATAGTAGCTGAACGACAGCAGGAACGAATACAGCGCGTACAGAAAAATAAGTTCTATGATGAGCGCCGCAAGCAGTCCGCCCTCCGACGCCACCGCGGTAAGCAGATCTCCTACTGCGGCAGGCACGCTGTCGACGAAAGCGCGTATGCTTATGCCGTCGTCCAGAAACGCGCTTATCTCGCTCGTGAAAGCGCCGTAAGCCGACGACACCGCGGCGGTCTCGCCCAGCGCGTCGAAAACAGGCACCATGATCGCCGCGCCTACGCACACGGTGACGACCATGGATATGAGCACCCAGGCGAAGATCCTGAGCACGTAACCCATGTTGGAGAACAACAGCGATATCGCATATTTGAATTCCATATTTCCTCACGACCGGCACTTTAACTGCCGGTTTTGAACGGATAAACCGCTAATCCTTGCCGCGCAGCCGTTTTCTGTCGCGGCGCGCGACCTTCTTGGACCATATGTCCGTCTTTTGCAGGTCCATGCGCTCCGTACCCGTCACGTCATAGAACTGCACATACATCAGCGTTATGTAGTAAGGCAGGCACACCGCCATGGCGACGCCGTCCATAACCACGCGCGCCACGGTGCTCGAAGTCACCGCTCCTATCACGCTCATGACGACGACGAACGGCACGATGCACACCAGCAAAGTCAGCACACTGGACGGCAATCTGCCCGACATCTGCCTCCACCCCATCTTGAACGCGTCGCGCGAGCGCAGTCCGGTGTGCAGCATGAACGGCGGCCAGAGAAGTATCGCCGCCATGGTGTACAGCAGCATCGCCGACACTGCCGCCCACGACAGTATGCCGAACACCAGCCACGCTTCGCCGGAGCCGAAAACGCTTGCCCACGCGTAGTAAAGCAGCGTGAGCAGCAAGTCGCCGACCTCGAAGATCACCCCGGCCGTGACGCCGAACTTGAGCGCGGTGAGAATGTTGTAGTTTATACGCGTCTTGGCGCGGCGAAAGGATACGGTGAACTCCCCTATCCTCATATGTCTGTCCACTATGCCGAACAGCAGCGCGATGACGAAGAAGTACAGCACGAGTCCTATTATGCCCGCCCAGAAGAAATCGTACGAGAGGAAGTGCATCTGCGTGTAAAGCGACGCGAAGCTGTCCGCGTGCAGATCCCCGTAACACATGAGGAAATACAGCCCTGCCGACGGCGAAAACACCAGCGCGGAGAGCAGCGCGGGCACGACAGCGAGCAGCACCATCTGCGCTCCCTTGTCGAAGAAATAGGACAGCGTGGCTTTAAGACACTTCATATCACTCCAATATGTGCAGTTTTTCTTTGAGTTTGCCGCACCTTTCGGCTGCCTGGGCGAGTTTCTCGCGTTCGCCGTCCACGAGTTTCTGCGGAGCTTTGGACACGAATCCCTTGTTCGCAAGCAGAGTTTCCAGCCTCTTCACCTCGGCTTCCGCCCTAACGATCTCCTTTTGCAGGCGCTCCTTCTCCTTCTCCGTATCCACCATATCGCCGAGAGGCAGGAGCACTTCCGCCGCCGAAGTGACTATCGCGGCGGTCTTTTCCGCCACTTCGCTTCTGTCGGCGACAAACGTGACTTCGCTCACGCCGGCGAGTTTCTCCAGATAAGTCTCCGCCTGCCGCATGAACTTATCGTCCGCGGCGATCACGTACGCCTTGATCTTCTTGCCCGCGGGCACGTTCATCTCGGCGCGCATGTTGCGGACGGCGACGATGGTTTCCCTCAGCGCCTCGAAGTTCTTCTCCTCGCTGCGGAACACCGTCTTTTTATTGTATGCCGGCCACTCGGACACCATAAGCACGCTGCCCTTCGGCGCGTATTTGGAGTATATCTCCTCCGTGATGAACGGAACGAACGGATGCAGCAGTTTGAGGATATTGGTCAGCACATAAGTCAGCATGGCGGCGGCGTGGGAATGCGCCTTCTTATCGCCGCTGTACAGCATGGGCTTGGACATCTCGATGTACCAGTCGCAGAACTCCGACCACGTGAAGTCGTAAAGTTTCGCCGCGGCGAGCCCTATCTCGTACTTGTTGAGGTTGATGGTCACGTCCTTCACGACGTCGTTGAGTCTTGTCAGGATCCACTTATCCGCGCCGTTCAGCCTCTTCGGGAAGGAGAGGTCGTCCTCGTCCGTCACGTTCATGATGACGAAGCGGCTCGCATTCCACAGTTTGTTGATGAAGTTGCGGCAGCTTTCGATCTTGCCCTCGGTAAAGCGCGTGTCGCTGCCGGGAGCAATGCCCGTCGCAAGGGAGAAACGCAGCGCGTCCGCACCGTAGCGGTCGATTATTTCGAGAGGATCGATGCCGTTGCCCAGACTCTTGGACATTTTCCTGCCCTCGGCGTCGCGGACGATGCCGTGGATGAGCACTTCGGAGAACGGAGGTTCGTTCATCATCTCTATCCCGCTGAATATCATGCGCGCCACCCAGAAGAATATGATATCGTACGCGGTGACGAGCACATTGGTGGGATAGAAATAGGAAAGATTCTTGTTCTTGCGCGGATAACCCAGCGTGCTGAACGGCCAGAGAGCCGAGGAGAACCATGTGTCCAGCACATCCTCGTCCTGACGGAGATGTCCGCCGCACTTCGGGCAGCACTCCGGCGCCGTCTTCGCCACCACGGTCTCGCCGCAGTCGTCGCAGTACCATGCGGGGATACGGTGCCCCCACCACAGCTGACGGGAGATGCACCAGTCCTTGATGTTCTCCATCCAGTTGAAATACGTCTTTTCGAAACGCTTGGGTATGAACTCCACCTTCTTGCTCTTCACCGCCTTAATGGCAGGCTCGGCAAGCGGCTTCATCTTCACGAACCACTGTTTGGAAACTATCGCTTCCACCGTTTCGCCGCAGCGGTAACACTCGCCCACGTTGTGCGCGTAAGGCTCGATCTTTTCCAGATACCCCTGCTCTTTCAGATCCTCCACGACAGCTTTTCTGCACTCCATTCTGTCCATGCCGCGGTACTTGCCGGCGTTCTCGTTCATCCTGCCGTCGTCGTCTATGACGCGGATGACGGGCAGGTCGTGCCTGAGTCCCAGCTCGAAGTCGTTGGGATCGTGCGCGGGCGTGATCTTGACCGCGCCCGTACCGAAACCGATCTCGACATAATCGTCCGCAACGACGGGAATGATCCTGTCCGTAAGCGGCAGACGGAGCATACGTCCGACGTATTCCTTCATGCGCTCGTCCTTGGGATTGACCGCCACCGCGGTGTCGCCGAGCATCGTTTCGGGACGCGTCGTCGCAATGGTGATATATCCGTCGCCGTCGGCGAAAGGATAGCGGTAATACCACAGATTGGACTGCTGTTCGTTGTAATTGACCTCGGCGTCGGAGAGCGCCGTCTTGCAGTGCGGGCACCAGTTGATGATGCGGTCGCCGCGGTAGATGAGCCCTTTCTTGTAATACTTCACGAAAGCGTCCACGACCGCCGCCGAAAGGTTCTTGTCCATCGTGAAGGCTTCCTTGGACCAGTCGCAGGAGGTGCCCAGGCGCTTGAGCTGCTCGACGATCCTGCCGCCGTACTTCTCTTTCCACGCCCATGCGCGTTCGAGGAAACCTTCCCTGCCGACGTCCGCCTTGGTGAGTCCTTCCTCTTTCTTCATCTGTTCCACGATCTTGACTTCCGTGGCGATGGACGCGTGATCGGTGCCGGGCAGCCACAGCGCTTCATAGCCGTTCATGCGCTTGAAACGTATGATGATGTCCTGCACGGTCTGATTGAGCGCATGTCCCATGTGCAGCTGTCCCGTGATATTGGGAGGAGGCATCATGATGGTGAAAGGCTCTTTCTCGTCGTTGGGATGGGCCTCGAAATACCTGCCCTTGAGCCAGAAGTCGTAGATCCGCTTCTCGAAAGAGGGATCGTAAGTTTTGTCCATTTTGTCCATAGTTCCGAAATCCTTTATTCTTCGTCCGATTTGTATTGTCTGTTCAGTCCCTGCCGGCGTCATCTCCGCCGTCCGCCGCTCCGTCCTGCGCGGACACGGTATAATTCACGGCGTCTGCGGCGGAATGTTTCCCGTCCGCGTCTGCGAGAGGATTGTTGCTGCTGTCCGTGGTCTTTGCGCTCTCGGCAGTCACCGCCTGCATCTCGCCGCGGTTGATCTTGCGGATCTGGCGGAGAATGTCCGCGAGATACCCTATCGCCGCCGCATAGCTCATGCACACGCCCCACGCGAGTATGCCCCAGTCCGCAAACGCGACATAGGGATGGAAGAATGCGAGCAGCACGCCCACGGAAACGGTGAACGACGCCACCTTGCCCATCCAGTTGGCCTGCACTTTCGCGCCCTTTTTCATGACCGCGGGCGCGGCGCACACCATTATGCCCTCCTTCAGGAGAAGCAGAATGACGAACGCGTAGTGCACATACCAGCCGCCGCTCGCCTGCATTGTCGCGGCTCCGAGCGCGCTCAATCCGTCGGTGGCTTCGCCGAGAGGAGTCAGCCCCGTGCAGAGAGAGAGGCAGAACAGCACGGAAATGTGCATGAGTTTGTCCGCAAGAGGATCCAGCGCCATACCTATGCCGGAAGTCATGTTGAACCGCCTTGCGATCCAGCCGTCCACGAGGTCGCTTCCCGCCGCTACGGCAAATACGCCGAGCGCAATATAGAGAAGCACGGGATCCGCGTTCACGCCGGCAAACGCCATCAGCAGGATATACGCCGGGATGCAGAGAATGCGGAAATAAGTGATGATGTTGGGGATGGTCCAAAGCTCTTTCTTGTCAATCTGCGCCATTCCTTTATACGCCATGATTTCTACCGCCTTGCAACGTAAATTGTTGGATTATTATACCACGCTCCCGCGCGCCTGTAAAGGAAATCGCGGCTCCCCGACGGGATTTACGGACATTTTGTCGGGCGCGCCGCCTCTCATCCGCACCGTGCGCAAACGGCGCGGCTTTACCGCCCTTCCGTCCGCGCGTCCGCGCTCCCTGCATCAAAAAACCGCCCCGGCCGCCGCCGGAACGGTTCTGCTCTTTGTCTTTACGTTCACTCGCGCGCGCCCTCACGGCGTCCGCCGGAGAAGTCCGCCGCGCCCTCCTATCATACATACGTTTCCCCGCGCCGCCGCATAAAAAGCCGTGTTACCGCGCGAAACGTATCGTTAAACACGCCTTTTGCGCATTACACCCGTTCGGCAAGCAGAAATCCGCCCAGCTCCTCCGGAGATGAAAATACGTACTTCGCGCCGTGCGCCGTCAGTTCTTCCCTGCCGCCGTAGCCCCACAGCACGCCGGCGGAGTCCATGCCCGCCTCGCGCGCGCCGTCCGTGTCGTACATTCTGTCGCCGACCATCAGCGCGCCGTCCGCGCTCTCCATGCCGAGGTTTTGCATGACATAGCGGATGACTTCGATCTTGCTGTCGCGCGAGCTGTCGCTCTCCGCGCCGCCTATGAACGCGAACTCCCCGGAAAGTCCCAGCGAGTCGAGCATCATCACGGTGAATTTCAACGGTTTGGAAGTTGCGACGGCAAGCCGTATGCCGCCCTCTCTCAGCCGCGCGAGAAGTTCGCGCATGCCGTCGTACACCGTGCACTCTCTCCAGCCGCCCGCCTCGTACTCTCCGCGGTAAATGCGGATGAGCTCCTCGATGAGCTCCCCGTCCTTTATCCCCAGTATGCCGCGCATGGACACGCGGAAGGGAGGTCCCACCATACCGTCAAGCTGCGCCTCGGTGTAAGGGATGCCCTTTGCGTCAAGCGCGTATTTTATGCAGCGTACAATGCCGGGCTTACTGTCCGTTATCGTGCCGTCGAGATCGAAAAATACGGTGTCGTATCGCCTCATGGTCACAGCGTATGCGCGATGAAATCTATCCTGTCCTCGTCGGTGAGCGCGATGACCGGAATGTCGAGGATGGTCTTCGCACCGCGCACGCCTGCGGCGTACATCTTGCAGTTGGCTTTGGCATACGCCATGAGCACGCTCGCAGTGAAGTCGGGGTTGCTGTCGAGAGCGAGGGAGAACTCCACCCTCTGACGCTGTCCGTTCACCTCTCCGCTCCGCAGCACGAAACCGCCGTGGGGCATCCTGTTATGATCGCGGTCGAATTCCTCCGCCGTTATGAAATGCACCACGGTGTCGTATTCGTCGAAATAGTTGGGCATGGTCACGATCCTGCGTTCGATCTCCGCCTTGTCCGCGCCTTCCGCCGCCACGACGAAACATTCGCGCAGGTGCTTGTCACGGGTGGTGAGGGACGCGCCCTCTCCCCTTCTCGCCGCGTCCAGCGCCGCCTGTTTGGGTACGGTGTACTGTATGCCTTTCACCACGCCGTCTATCTTGCGCACCGCTTCGCTGTGCCCCTGCGACACGCCTTTGCCCCAGAAGGTCTGGGTGTTGCCGTCCGCGAGCACTCCGCCGAAAAGCGCGCGCATCAGCGAGAAAAGACCGGGATCCCAACCTATGCCGATGAAGGAAAGATGTCCGCTCCCGGACGCGATCTTCTCCATATCGGTGACGTAACCGCGCATTTTCGCGTGGGTGTCGAAGCTGTCCACGGTGTTGAAGTGCGCCGCCGCCGTTTTGCCGAGATCCACAAGATCGTTGGCGGAGCCTGTGCAAAGCGCGAGCACGTCGATCTTGCCCTCAAACTCCGCCAGGTCGGACTGCTTGTAAAACGGGGTGCCGAAAGGCGAGCTCATAGCCGCCGGATCCCTCCTCGTGAAAATGCCCGCAAGCTCGAAATCATTACTCGCGGCGGCGATCTTCTCACACGCTCTGCCGAGGTTGCCGTAACCCACTATACCGATTCTGTACATAACTCCTCCGAAGTTTTTTTATCGGTGCAATTTTACATTAAAACCGCCGCAAACGCAAGCGAATGCGCCAACTGCCCTCAAAGTATCTCCGGGGCACAACGGCGCGCACACGCATAAGTTGTAACGTAATGCCTCTGCGCGCGGACGCGGAGCACGGCTCGGATCCTCCGTACCGCCCGACGGACTGCCGGACAGGGTACAGCCTCCGGACGGAACACACGGGCGGTCAGGCATGCGCAGCGGAAAATTGTCCGCATCCGCGGTATTTCCCGTATAAAAACCGCGCCGCAGGGCAATGATCCGGGGGTATGGAAATGGTAAAACGCGGCGAAATCTACTATGCCGATCTCAGTCCCGTGGTCGGAAGCGAACAAGGGGGCGTGCGCCCCGTGCTTGTCGTGCAGAACAACGTCGGCAACCGTTACAGTCCCACCGTAATCGCCGCCGCGATAACTTCCAGACTGGACAAAGCGAAACTCCCCACCCACATCGCCGTCCCCGCCGAAACCTGCGGACTGCCCCAGAACTCCGTCGTCCTGCTCGAACAGATACGCACCATAGACAAACAACGCCTCAAAGAAAAGATAGGCGAACTCCCCGCCGTGATGATGGCGAGAGTCAACGAAGCTCTCCTCGTTTCACTCGGCTTTTTCGAGACCTGACTCATTCTTCCGCAAGCCGCACCGCCTGCGGCGTCGCAGGACCGCAGCTGTTTTCACAAGACTGCCCTCGCCGCCTGCGCCGCCTTTCGTGCTCTGTTTCCGCCGCGCAAAAGTGAACCCGGACCGTAAAAAAGGCGGCTTCGCCCCGAAACAGCGCCGCCGGAGCCGTATATGACAACTTCCGTACCGTAAAAAGACAATGCGCCCGTCCGCATGAACAGCGGTCTCGGCGTCCGCTCGAAAATCATCAGCAAAATGCAAAACGCGCGTTTTACCGCGCGTTTTGCCACAATAAAACTTGTTTCAGGTCACAACCTCATCACACCCTGCAATTCGTCGAAAGCGAGCGGGATACAGTGCATGATGTCGTCCGGCAGATGGGCGAGCGCGTTAACGCGGCTGAATTCCGCACTCCGTCCCAGCACGTACGCACCCGTCCTTGCCGCAAGCAGGGGCGGAACGTTCCAAGCCAGCAGCCCGCCTATGATGCCGGAGAGCACATCGCCGCTGCCCCCTTTCGAGAGTCGGGAGTTGCCGGTGGAATTGATCCACACTTCCCTGCCGTCGCTGATCACGCTCTCGTGTCCTTTCAGGACAAGCACGCAGTCGTGCTCCGCCGCATACTCACGGCAGAGCCGCGCGGAATGGGCCTTGATCTCCTCCGCGCCGAGTCCCGTCATCGCCGCAAACTCCCCCGTATGCGGAGTGAGCACCGCGCGTCCCTTGAAGCCGCCTGTCCCCGACGCGCATTTCAGCCCGTCTGCGTCCAGCACGATGCGGCAGTCCGTTTCGTCCAGAAGGAAGCGCACCCAACTCCCGGCATCGCCGTCCGCCATACCCATGCCGACGGCAAAAGAGGTCGCCCTATGCGACAGACGGAGCGCGGTTTCACGGTCGAAAGCTATGCCGCCGCCGCTAGACGGAAGGGGGAAGATAGCCGAATAATGCACGACGGGATACAGCGCGGACGCAAGAAAATCAGGCACGGCAAGCACGGTCGTGCCGGCGCCGGAACGCATCGCCGCTTCGCCGAGCAGCGCGATCACTTCCGCCGCGCTTTCCGCGGCGAACTGCGGCGCGCCGACGTAATTGGCACTGCCGCCCATAACTACGCATCTGCCGAAATCCCCCTTGTTGCCCTCTTCGGTCCGCACGGGCAGAGCGAATTGCAACGATGAAAGATCATTTTTCAAAACAGCGATTTTATCGTCGTTTTCCATACAATAAACCTCGTTTTCCGCCGACATTCCGACGTTTACCCCCTCATGTCGGGGACGCCGCGTACGGCTTGCGTTCAGTCGTCAAAGTCGCCCGGTCCGTCGGCGACCGTGTTCAGCACGCTGTCTATCATGTCCCTCTCGAACCCTTTGCGGTAGAGGAACGCGCCGACTTTGGCAAGGTCTTTCCTCTCCGTTATGCGCTTTGCCGCAATATACTTCCGCGCCGTTTCGAGTGCCTTTGCCCTCTCCTCTTCGTCGGAGAGCGCGTCGGCTATCCCGAACCGCGCAAGCTCGCGCGGTATGCCTTTCTCGGCGACCAGCTTGTATTCCAGCTGCTTTCTGCCCATCCGCGCGCCGTAATACTCCACGAAATCGGCGACGTACTTCTCGTCGTCTATATAGCCGTAACCTTTGGCGCGGGCGATCGCTTCCTCGACCTCGCTCTTGCGGTAGCCCTTCTTATACAGCCTGTCCCGCACTTCTTTCTCGGAGCGCGGAGAGGTGGCAAGATACTTGACGGCGGCATCGAAGGCGCCCACCTTGTTTTTTTCTTTGCTGACTTTCTTTTCGTCCATACTTCCCAACGCTCCCGAATTCTGCATGCCTGCCCGTGCGGTTCGAGCCCTTAGACGGCAGAGTTTGAAAGCCGGATGCGCTTTCCGCGCCGTCTTGAGCGAAACGTTCGAAGCGTCGCAGACTCTCACGGCACACGCCCGGCGCACCGCTCACGCCGCGCCGTGCCCGCGGCCGCCGCACGCCGACGGAACGACACGCCGCTCGTTTGCGCAATTACAGCGCCGCCCGTTTCTGTCCGCAGCGTATGTGCTTTCACGCGCCCGAAGTGCCGAAGCGATTGCACATACGGTTCGTTCTCCGGCGCATATGTTTCAGTACACGGGCGCGCGCGTTTGCGGGCGGATCTCATCCCGTAGGCGCGCACATAATTGCGTGATCACGCGCATCAACAGCGTTTTACATAGCAAAAACGGCAGTTGAACTGCCGTTTTTGCGCATGACGTCTTGATTACTTGACTCTGTACACCCAGCCGAATTCATCGGGATAACGCTCGGTCTGAATGCCAGTGATACGGTCGTACAGCCAACCCGTGATCTTGCCCATCTTGCCGCCGTTGATCTCCATGATAAGATCCTTATACGCAATGGTGCCCACGGGAGAGATGACTGCCGCCGTGCCCGTGCCGAACGCCTCGTCCAGCTTGCCGGCGTGATACGC
>DVJC01000038.1 GCA_018710835.1 Candidatus Limadaptatus stercoravium
CGCGATCTTCCGCGCGAGTTCCGTAGTGACGATGGTCTTGACGATGGCGCCGTTAACGGGCAGCGTGCCGCTCTCCTTCCTGCGGCGGAGGATGTACTCCGTCATGAGCGCGCCCGTCTGATTGCCGTTCAGCAACACGAACTTCCCCTCTCCGTCGCGCACCGCGACGCCCATTCTGTCCGCGTCCGGATCTGTGCCTATGACGACGTCGCTGCCGATCTCGTCCGCGAGTTTCACTCCGAGCGCGAGGGTGTCCGCCTCTTCGGGATTGGGTACGCGCACGGTTGAGAACTCCGTGTCCGGCTTCGCCTGTTCGGGCACGACGGTGACGCTTATGCCCATATGTCCCAGCACCTTCGTCACGGGCATATATCCCGTCCCGTGCACGGGCGTGTAGACGATCTTCACCTTGCCGCCGTACTCTTCCACCGCCTCCGGCGAGAGCCCGAGCCGCTCCACCGCGGCGAAATATTCCGCGTCGAGGGACGCACCGACGACGGTCACGTTCTCCGCGGCGCAGGCGCCGTCAAGACCTTTCACGCTGTCTTCAGTGAAGTCCGCGTCAATCGACTTAATGCCGAAATACGGGGTTTTCTCGATAAATCCGACCACTTTATCCGTGCTTTCGGGCGACATCTGCGCGCCGTCCGCCCCGTAGACCTTATAGCCGTTGTACACCTTCGGGTTGTGGGACGCGGTGATCATCACCCCCGCTTCCGCGCCGAGTTTCCGTACTGCGAAGGAGCACATGGGCACGGGGCGCACGTCCTCGTAGAGGTATGCCCTGATCCCGTTTGCGGCAAGGATCTTCGCCGTCAGCACCGCGAATTCGCCCGACTTTCTGCGCGTGTCGCGCGCGATGACCACGCCGCGCTCCTTCGCGTCCCCGCCCAGCGAACATATATAGTCCGCAAGCCCTTTGGTGGCTCTCCCGACGGTAAAACGGTTCATTCTGTTCACGCCGAGGTCGATGATGCCGCGCATGCCCGCGGTGCCGAACTCCAGCGGCGCCCAGAAGCATTCCTTCTTTTCCTCCTCGGTCATGGAGCGCAGTCTTTCGCGCTCGTCCGCGGTGAGCTCCGCCGCCGCGAGCCATTCGTTATATCTTTCGGTATATTCCATATTCCACCTCACCCGACAATTATATTATACGCCGCGCAAGGTGTCAATCACGCCCTGAAACGCCGCGCAAACAATACGCCGCTCCCGCGGCATATGCCGCGCGCAAGTGCGCATACTATCTCCATGGCGACGGATACGAAAGACAAAACTCCGCGGTACGCCGCGGCCACCGCTCTCGTGTGCATTTTGCTGTGCGGCTGCATATTATGCGGTATGACATTCCATCCGCAAACCGTGTCGCGCGCCGAAACGCCGGAGATCACCATGATAGCGAAATTCTCCACCTATTACGGCGACAGCTCCGAGAACCGCAAACACAACATCGCCCTTGCCGCGAAAGCCGTCGACGGCTCCGTCATCCTGCCCGAGGACGAGTTCTCTTTCAACGATACGGTGGGAGCGCGCACCGAGGAGCGCGGCTACCGCCCGGCATACATCATTCAGGACGGCACCTTCGTGGAAGGCGTGGGCGGCGGCGTGTGCCAGGTGTCCGGCACTCTCTACAACTGCGCTCTGCTCGCCGACCTCGTCGTCACCTGCGTGCACCCCCATTCCCTGCCCGTGAGTTACGTCGCGCCCTCTTTCGACGCCATGGTGTCCTCCGCGAGCGACCTGCGCTTTGCCAACACTCTCTCCGCGCCCGTAACGGTTAAAATGACCGCCGACGGCAAATATCTCCGTGCCGAAATGTACGGCGTGTCCGGAGGTTACGACATCCGCCGCCGCTCCGAAACCGTCGCCACCATCCCCAAAGAGATCGAATACATTTCCGACTCCTCCCTCGCTCACGGCGAAGAGGTCGTGGACACATGGGGCAAGGACGGACTGAAATCCGAAGGCTGGCTGGAATATTTCTCGGACGGCGTCCTCGTGCGCACTCTGCGCATCCGCCGCGACACATACAAACCGCAAAAGCGCATCATCCTCCGCGGCGTTGCGGGGGACGAGGGTATTACACCCTCGCGCTCCCACACTATTACATGACATCCCGCACCGTTTCAATAAATAACAACCGCCATGCGTGACGAACGGCAATAGTAGGCCCGGCGCTAGCCGCCCTCGCGCTCCCACACTATCAACCTAAAATCGCGCACAGCTGCAACAAATAACAACCGCCGTACGTGACGAACGGCAATAGTAGGCCCGGCGCTAGCCGCCCTCACACTCCCACACTATCAACCTAAAATCTCGCACAGCTGCAACAAATAACAACCGCCGTGCGTGACGTACAGCAACAGTCAACCCTGCCTCAACACACCCAGCATTTTCAGGGTGGCGGAGGAGGGGCGGTAGTCGAGGGGTTTGTCCTCTTCGCCGTGATAGTCGCTGCCGCCGGTGCGGATGAGCCCGTAGCGGTCGGCGACGGCGGAGAGCGCGGCGACGTCATCCGCTGTGTGGGTGGGATAATAGACCTCGATCCCCTTGAGTCCGAAGGGCTTGAGCCCCTCGACGAGCAGACGCAGCGTCTTTTGCTGCAGATACTTCTTCGGGTGCGCGAGGACGGGTACTCCGCCGAACGCGGCAATGAGCTTCACCGCCTCCAGCGGCGAGGTGCGGCGGACGTCTGAATACGCCTTGCCGTTAGGTCCGAGATAACGGTTGAACGCGTCCTGCACATCCTTAGCGTATCCCTTCTCCACCATGAGCCGCGCGATGTTCATCCTGCCCAGTCCGTCCGAGGAGAAGTCGATGCCGAGCTCCACTCCGCACCCTGCGAGCTTCTCCCCTATGAGCAGATTGCGCGCGCGGCGCATATCCTTGACTTTTGCGATCTGTTCGCAAAAATCGGGGTTCTTATAGTCAATATTGTAGCCTAAAATGTGGATCTCGCTGTTTGAATGGGCGGAGATCTCTATGCCGGGCACGAAGCGCACGCCCAGCGCGCGGCACTCTTCCGCCGCCTCGTCAAGCCCCGATACCGTGTCGTGGTCGGTGACGGAGATGAGCTCCACGCCGAGGCCGTGCATATGTTCCGCCGCCTCGCGCGGAGTCTTGAGCCCGTCCGAGGCGGAGGTGTGGATGTGCAGATCCGCTCTCATTCTTCCTCTCCCGCAGGCGGTGCGTCCAGGCTTGCCGCCGCCTCCCCTTCGACGTAGCCCTCCGGCATGTCGTCGCCGAGTTTGTCGAGTTTCTTGGTGAGGATCCGGTTGCGGTTGTCGATGTCCTCCACGGTGTTGACAACGGTCTGAGCCTGTTTCTTGATCTTATCGATGAGTCCCGTAAACCTCGCAAAGTCCGTGCGCACCGCCTGCATGAGTTTGATGATCTCGCCGCTCTTTTTCTGGATCCTGAGCGTGGTGAATCCCACCTGCAGGCTGTTGAGCAGCGCGGATATCGTGGTCGGTCCGCACACGGTCACGCGGTACTGCGTCTGCAGATCGCTGGCGAACGAGCCGTCGCGCAGGATCTCCGCATACAGCCCCTCGTTGGGGACGTACAGCACGGCGAAATTGGTGGTGCGCGGCACCTTTATGTACTTCTCGTTGATGGAACGCGCCTCGCTCTTCACGCGGTCGCGCAGCGCTTTGCGCGCAAGCTCCACCGCCGCCTTGTCGCCGTCGTCGGACGCGTCGAGAAGGCGGTAGTAGTCCTCCAGCGGAAATTTCGCATCGATGGGGAGATACACCTCCTCGCCCGCCTGCCCCGGCATGACGATGGCGAAGTCCACCGCCTCGCGGGAGCGCGGAGTGACGTAGAACTGCGTCTTGTATTGTTCCGGCGCGAGGATCTGCTCCAGCAGGCTCTGCAGGGACACTTCGCCCCAGTTGCCGCGCGTCTTGACGTTGGAGAAGATGCGGTTGAGGTTGCCCACGCTCGACGTCAGCTCCCTCATCTCGCCGAAGCCCTTCTGCACGCTGTCCAGCCGCTCGCTCACCTGCTGGAACGCCGCCTGTATGCGCGTGTTGAGCGTTTCGGAAAGTTTCTCGTCCACGGTGGCGCGCATCTTTTCTAGCTGTTTCTCGTTGTCGGCGCGCACCTCGGAGAGCCTCTCCCTCATCTCGCCGCGCATGCGGTCCACCTGCTGCGCAAGCTCCTGCCTGATCTCCGTAAACTGCTTGCCGAGATCGCCGCGCATGTCCGCGACGCCGGTCTTGAACTCCGTCTTGACCGCCTCCAGGTTTTTGCCGACGACTTCGTCAGTCTTGTCGGCGTTTTCCTTCTCCGCCTGCGCGAGCTGCTGCATCGCCTTGCCCATGTATTCGATGAGCCCGTTCGTCTTTTTCTCCGCGCTGTCGAGATATGCGCCGAGCATGTTGGTGACTGCGGTGTTGCTCTGCGTGTTGGACTCGGAGATGGCCTTGCGCACGAAATCCACCTCGTGTATGATATCCTCTTTGTCACGCTTTTGTTCCTCGCGAAGCGCGCGGCCGTCGAACGCGCCGCCGGACGCACTCCTTTTCATCAGCGCGATGACGATCGCCGCGATCCCGCTCACCGCCGCAACGGCGGCGAACACTATGGTGAGAATCTCTGCCGTACTCATTCTCTTTCTCCTTTTGCCTGTCGGCTTTGCAGTAGGACGCGGCGGCGGTTGCCGCCCGGCGCCCTCTGTATGATAATATGCGCAAAACTGCCTTTTTTCGGTTTTTGTCGAAAACCGCGGATTTTTTCCGTTCGCGCCCGTCTTTGCGCCATTTCCGTCTTATATCCGTCGGACATCCGCGCATCGGAAGCGGAAAGGTTCAACGCATTGCGCCGCTCAATCCGCCTTTTCCGCGCGCCTTTTAAGGAACGCGAGCGCACGCGGGCGGTCGCGCAGTACGGGGTTGACCGCGGACTCGCGCAGCAATGCGGAAAGCGCGTCCCCGATCTCTTTGCCATGAAGTCCCGCCTCCTCCGCATCCCTGCCGTCCACGGGCAGATCCTTCACCGCAAGCGGAGTGCCGTCCGAGTGCATTTCGCTCCACACGCGCTCTATGCGCAGCCTGCCGGGATCCGTACCGCGCGTCGCATACGCGTCCGCGCGTTTCAAGGCGATGAGATCGTCCGCGATGCCGGTGTGCTCCAGCAGAAAGAGGCGGAGCTTCTGCTCCGACATGTCGCCCTTGAGATCGATCATGTGGCGGCGTACGAGTTCCGCCGTTCTCTCCGCGCGGCGGAGAGGCATACCGAGCGCGGTAAGCCGCGCGAACGCAAGCTCCGCGCCTATGACGTCGTGCCCGTGCATATTACCCTGCCTGTCGCACGCCGGCTTTTTGCCTATATCGTGCATTAGCGCCGCCCATCTCACGGACGGAGGCGCCGCCGCGTACGCCTCGACCGAATGGCGGTACGCGTCGTAGACGTGATACTTCCTGGGCTGTTCGAGTCCGCGCAAGGCGGCAAGCTCCGGGATGAGCAGATCGATCAGCCCGATATCGTCCATGAGCCGCAGTCCGCGGACGTGCCCGTCTGTCACACCGAGTTCGGGATAAGCCGTGTCGGCGGAGAAGGTCTTGTCCAGCTCCGCGAATACCCTCTCCTTTGTTATATCAAGCACCTTCGCCGCATTGCGCTTCGCGGAAAGGAAAGTTGCACCCTCCGGAGAAAAGCCGAGTTCGGCGGCGAAGCGCACCAGGCGCAGCACCCTGAGTCCGTCCTCGCCGAACACTCCGTCCGGCTCGCGCACGGCGCGGAGCACTTTCGCCTTGATGTCCTCCCTGCCGCCGAAAAAGTCGGTGTACTCTTCCGTCAGCGGATCGAAATAAACCGCGTTGCAGGTGAAGTCCCGCCTTAAAGCGTCGGCACGCATGTCCCGCGTGAAAGTCACGCCGACGGGACGGTGCACTCCGCTGCCGTCGGGATAGCTGTCCGTCCTGAACGCGGTGTATTCCGCGGAGAATCCCTCCGCGCTTATCCTCGCCGTACCCAGCCGCATGCACTTACCGCTCACTTCAAAACGCGAGGTTGAAAGCAGCGTTTTGACTTCTTCAACGCCGAGTTCGGAGCAAACGTCCAGATCGCGCGGCGTCACGCCAAGCAGTCTGTCACGGCAGAACCCGCCCACGGCAAAGAGTTTCGCACGGGGCGCGAAGAGCGACGCAAGCTCCCTGAGAGCGGCAGGATCAGCCCCCATATACCTCCGGTGCGAGCACGCATACGTCGGGCAGATTGCGGAATTTCTCCGCATAGTCCAGCCCGTAGCCCACGACGTACTCGTTGGGGATCTCGAAGCCGATGTAGTCCCCCTTCAGCTCCACCTTGCGGCGGGAGGGCTTGTCCAGCAGCGCGCAGAGTCTGACGGACTCGGGCGCGCGCGCCTCAAGGAGTTTCTTGAGATAGACGAGGGTGACTCCCGTGTCGATGATGTCCTCGACAATGAGCAGATTCTTGCCCGCGACGGGGGATGAAAAGTCCTTGAGCATCTTCACCTCGCCGGACGACGCCGCGCCTGAGCCGTAGCTGGACACCGCGATGAAATCCACCTCGACGTCCCCCGTCAGTTCGCGGAACAGATCCGCAAAGAAGATCGTCGCGCCGCGCAGTATGCACACCACGAGAAGCGGTTTGCCGGCGTAGTCGCGGTTGATCTCCGCGGCGAGTTCCTTCACTCTCTTTGCTATCTCCTCACGGGAGACGAGTACCTTAGCGATTTCCTTACCGTACATTATTTATCCTCTGTTATTTTGATCGCGTTCACAGTGTCCGCACCCACGCGGACTTTGTCCGATATCTCCACCCCTACGGCAAAGAGTATCTCGCTGCCGGCGGCGCAGACCGTGATGCCGTCCCTCTTGCGCAGAGGGACTTTTCTGTCCGTGAGGAAGTCGCCGAAGCTCTTCGTCCCTCCCCCGAACTTCGTGATGCGGTCCCCTTCCCTGCGCTTGCGGAGCACCGCGCCGTCGGGGATCTTGTCCGCGTCCGCGTACAGCGCGCCGCCGCCGGGGACCACGTCGCCGGGCGGCACACTTTCGATGACTGCGCCCATGAGCCGCGCCGTGCCTGCGCGCGGAAACGGGATCTCCCTTTCGTCCTTACGTTCCCGCCCCCTCGTCAGTACGACGTATCCGCCGTCGATATGCGCGGTGAGGGAATGCGAAAGCTCCGTACGGCTGCCGTTTGCCGAATGCGCCAGCGCGAGAACCGCGGCGTAGTGTTTCTCCTCGACGTCCTGCTCCACGCCGAGCGCGGCGCAGGCGCGCGCCAGCGTTTTCTTGGCAAGCGCCGGTGTGCCGAATGCGGAAAGCGGCACTTTGACCTCTCCGTCGGACACGACGGGATACGGCGCGGATTCTTCCATGAAATCGTCCGCCTCGGCGGCGTTGCGCGCGAGCCGCGCCACCGCCTCGTTGACCGCCGGGAATCTCTGCTTTATCCTTTTCAGCTCCGCGCGGACGAAATTCCGCGTATAGCGCTCGTCGGAATTGGTTTCGTCATCGGTATACGGCAGCCCCTTCTCCGCCGCATACGCGTCTATCTCCGACCGCGGCACCGACAGCAGCGGCCTGAAATACCGCCCCGAACGCTCGTTCATGCCGCGCAGTCCGCGTATACCCGTTCCGCGGAAAATGCGCATGAGCACGGTTTCGGTCTGGTCGTCGGCGTGATGCGCGAGCGCGACGAGATCGCATTCCCCGTCCGCAAGCAGCTTGCCGAACACTCCGTAGCGCGCCTCGCGCGCCGCCTGTTCGACGGTCATCCCTCTCTCGCGTGCGATCCTGAGCGCGTCCACGTGATACACCTTCACGTCCACGCCGCGCCCGCGGCAGAAACGCTCGGCGAACTCGGCGTCTTTTACGGAGTTTTCGCCGCGGATACCGTGTTCGACGTGTACGGCAAAGAAGTCCGCTCCCGCCGCCGCCAGAAGGTCGAACAGCACGACGGAATCGCGTCCGCCCGAAAACGCAAGCGCAATGCGCGCGCCGGAGGGCACGCTCAGACGGAATTCTTTTCCCGCAACCGTTTTCATAATATAACGATTATAAAACAATTCTCACTCATTTGCAAGAGCTGCGGACTTCCGCGGTCGTCCGCGGTCATTAGCGCGCGAACGCTTTCGCGCGGTCCGCATTGAATAAATTTTCGCAAAAAACTGCCGGACGGGACGGGCGTGCCCGTCCCGTTCTTGCGCCGGCAGCGGTTCTAGCGTGCGAAAAGGCGCATGACAAGCACGGTGCAGTCGTCCTCCGCACCCGCGGCGAGCGCGCGTTCGAGCAGCCGGTCCGCAAGCACCTGGGGATTGGAGGTGCGGATCTGTTCCACCGCGTCCAGCACCCCCTGTTCGTCAAGCGCGTCGTAGACGCCGTCGGACATCATGACCACCATGTCCCCGTCGTACAGCTGCCTGCGCGCGGTGAGGGGCACGGCGCGTTCGATGATGCCGGCGGGCGGCGCGGCGCAGGATATTATCTCCGCGCTCCCTCTGTGGCACACGAATGTGGAAACCGCGCCCATTTTGATGATGTCGAGTCCGCCCGACACCGTGTCGATGACGCAGATGTCCAGCGAGGAAAAACTCTCGTCCGAAGTCAGACACAGGAGTTTGTTGACGAGAGTGAGTATGACCGCGTTGTCGAAGCCCGCGCGGTAAAAATTCTCCACCATGGCGATCGCATCGCGGCTGGCGCGCGCGGCGCGCTCGCCGCTGCCCATGCCGTCAGACAGCGCGAACAGTCTGCGCCTGCGCGAGGGACACAGCACGCTTTTAGTATCCCCCGACACCTTCTCGCCGCTGCGGTTTTTCTCCGCCGAACCGTACGCCACTTCGAACACGGGGCGCGCCGCGAGGTGCACCACGCACTCGTCGCCGCGCGGAGTCACCGCCGTCTTTTCGAGCGCTGTCCCCACGCACGCGGACACTATGCGCGGCAATACGAGTTTGTCCGCGTCCGACGCGCGCACCGTGAGCGCGACGGAAGCCGACTCGCCCTCTCCGCTCACGGCTATCTCTCCGGCGACGATATTGTGCCTCAGCAACTCCGTCGCGATAGCTTCCTGCCCCTCCTCGCCGAAACACACCTTTTCGCCGCATTCTCTCGCCAGCGAATCGAGCACCAGCGACACTCCGGCGAACTGTTCCGACATCAGCCGCTTGGTTTCGTTCACTTCGCCGGATTCCTCCATGCGCCTGCGGTACGCCTCCGCCGCGCTGGACACGACGGACGCGAGATTGTACATCTTCGCGCAACGGCTGGTGACGAACGGCGGCATATCGAGTATTGTGACCTTCCCCCTGGTCATCGCCGCCTCCGCCATGGGCAGAATGACCGCGGACGTGTCGCCGCCGAGCGATGAAAAACAAGCCTCCCTCTCCTGACATCTGCCGCAATAGTTCTTTGCCACTTCCGCGGCGAGCCTCTCCGGGGTGTAACGGTTGGTGCCGCTGTCCATCTCCTTCATACTGCCGGACATATCGTAAAAGACCTTGCTCACCGAAAGCAGCCTCGCCGCCATTTCCGAACGGTTGCGGTTGACTATGCTTCCTATAGCCGCCGTCCCTTTTCTGCCTCCGAATATGCCGCTGACGAAATGCCTGGGAAGGAGGAGGAACGCTCCCGCGCCAAGCGCGGCGGAAATGAGATTCTCCCATCCCCACGCGTCCTCTCCGAACGCGAGCCATACAACGGCGTAAACGCCCGCGATCCCGACAGCGGACGCCCATTTGGTAAAAGGCACGAGCGCGGCTGCGGCTGCGGCGCCCAGCACCGCGAACGCAAGAAAATCGAGCGAGCCGAAAGCGAGCGTTCCGCCCGCGCCGGCAAGCACCGCGAACGCAAACGCCGCCGCCCCGGACACCCCGTATACGAACAGCATCGAAAAGAAGGGCACCAAAGCGAAAACGAGCACGAAGCCCTGCACCTCCGCCCCTGCCGCCGCATAGGCGAACGCAATGACGGCAAGTCCTCCGGCTATAAGCTCATCCGGCGTAAAACGTGTCTTTACACCCCTTAAAAGCACTGCATAACATACGGTTTGTGCACAAAATGCAAATGCGCCGGCAAGCACGAACGAGAGTATGCCGGCTGTCAGACTGCCCCCGAAAAGCACCGAAAGCACCGCATGCGGTATCTCCGCGGCAGCCGCCGCGAGAGTGGTGAAAACGATGTGCACATTCCTGCGCAGTCTGTAAAAGGCGAAATATACCGCCGCAAAAACCACGACGGGTACCGCGACGTAAAGCAGCGTCCACGGAGAGGGCGCGAACGCGATCACGGAGAGGGCGTAAACGGGCGCGACGAGGAGCAGATTCTGCCGCGCATAGCACAGCCCGGCAAAAAGCCCCAACGCCAGCGCGCCGCCGAACTCGTCCACGGACGCGAGCAGCACCATCGCCGCCGCCTGCAATGCGTAGCAGGCCGCCTTCGCGGGAGAAAGCATATACCTGCGCGCCGCGCGCGCACGCGGACGTTTCGGACGCGCTCCGCTCCGCCATTCCGCATCTTTTCTGCGCGGCACGGCGCCGCGGCGACCGCCGCGCGCTTCCGCGCCCTCTTCCGAAAAAACTCTTTCCACCCCTCAACGCTATCCCGTCCGCACCGCGCAAATTTTCCGTCCGTCACCGAAAAAATCCTCCGCCGCGCGAAATATGTCGGATGCAGATACACTCTTTCCCCGGAATGGGCATGTAACTCCGGAAAGACCGGCTTCACGTCTCGCGGGGAATGTTGTACCCCCTCCTTCCCTTCGGGCTTTCCTCCCCCGTGCAGAACAAAGTTTAAGTACTCTCAAAATGCGGGACTTACGGCATACCTATACAAGAATTTTTAATATCGCACTCACATAACCAAGCGGAAAACGGTACTTACTGAAATCCCTGCACGGGCGGAGGAATTCGGCACTCGCACACTTACACCCGTGTCTACTTAGTGTTGCATCTAGTGCTCGGCACTCACTTTTCGCGCCGCGGCGTTCAAGCGGCGGCTGCGCCGCCTGTGAACGCTTGGGGTCCCCGCAAAAAATCCGCAGAGATTTTTTGCGGGGCTCCCTTGGGTGAGCGGCGCGTATTATGTCTTCGAACGAGTGTTCATCGTTTTCAAGTGCGCCCTGAACAAGTGCACGTCAATTAAACCGCGATATTTGGATGAAGTGCGCGAAAAGCGCCTGCGGATGGACAGGAGCGTACTATATCGTACGTGACTGTTCAGCCCGCAGGCGCTTGACAAAGCAATTCGCCAAATAGCGCGGTTTAATCGGCGTAGTTGGTGAAATAATTCTGGATATACACTATAGGCGTGCCCTTGTCGCCGGAGCCGGAGGTGAGGTCGGCAAGAGAGCCGAGGAGGTCGGTAAGACGACGGGGTGTCGTGCCCTGCGACGCCTGGGAGGCGAAGAGGGAGTCGGGCTTCTTCTTGATCATGTCCTGGATGGCGCGCTTGGCGTCCTCGCCGCGGAGGTCGCCGATGGCGTTGTCGGCAAGGTATTTGAGCTTAAGTTCGTTGGGCGTGCCGACCAGCCCCGGTGTATAGGCGGGAGAAACGACGGGATCGGCAAGCTCCCATATCTTGCCGACGGGATCCTTGAACGCGCCGTCGCCGTACACCATGACTTCCACCTTTTTGCCCGTCTTTTCGAGAAGTATGCTCTGCACCCTTTCCACGAACTTGTCGCAGTCGCGCGGGAAGAGCTTCACGCTGTCGTCGGTGGCGAGGTTGGAGCCGAGGATGCCGTAGTCGGGGTTATAGCCGCTGCCGTCCACGGGAGCGGAAAGAATCTCGTGCATGGACACGACTTTTTCCGCGCCGGCGTCAAGCAGGATGCGTTTGGTGCGGAAACGGGTGTGGATATCCGCGTTGATGACGACCTTGGTGTACTTCAATATCTCCTGGGGACGGTTGGCAAGGATGATCTCCGCCCCCGCGCCCGCCATCTCCTTATAGAGCGCGATATAGTCCATGCCCGTGAAAGGATGGCGCACTTCGCCGAAAGTTTCGTACACCTGTTTTTCGGTGAAAACGTCCGTGTACGGATTGACTCCGTGGGCGTCGAGCGCGTCCATATCCATGAGGTGGTTGCCGACCTCGTCGGAAGGATAGCTGAGCATGATGACGAGCTTGTCCACGCCCTTGGCGATGCCTTTGAGCAGCATGGAGAAGCGGTTGCGCGAAAGAATGGGGAAGATGAGCCCCACCGTACCGCCGCCCGTCCTTGCGCGGACGTCCTTGGCGATCTGATCCACGGTGGCGTAGTTGCCCTGCGCGCGCGCCACGACCGCCTCCGTCACCGCGAGCACGTCGCGGTCCTGCACCTTGAATCCCGTGACGGGATCCGCCGCCGCGGCGAGCAGACTCTCCGCGACTATGACGGGAAGGTCGTCTCCCTTTTTGACGATGGGCGCTTTGATTCCTCTCGAGATGGTACCGACTGTTGCCATAACTCCTCCTTCGGGTGTAACTTGGGATCAGCCGCGGCGGCGCATCCGCGCCCGCGCGGCACAACGCAATCATTATACACCACTCCGCCACGTCTGTAAACCGCAAATCCGACGACTCTCCGTTGACAAATTCCGTGCACGGGCGCATACTGCCCGTATGGATATGAATGCGGTCACATTCAGGATAGCGCGCGCGGGGCTTCACTTTTTCGAAGAGCCGTGCATCTCCGGCACACGCGGAAGCGGAACGGTGTTCTTCTCCGGATGCGGAATGCGCTGCCCTTTCTGCCAGAACTACGAGATCTCGCGCGGCGGCAAAGGCGTGAACGTGAGCGGTGCGGAACTGCTCCGCCTCTTCGGCGTCCTTGAAGAACACGGTGCCGCCAACATCAATCTCGTCACCCCTACGCCGTGGACAAAACAGCTTATTCCCGTACTTAAAGAGTTCAAAATGCGCTCTGAACTGCCTGTTGTGTGGAACAGCGGCGGCGCAGACGACGTGTCCGACCTCCGGGCGCTCGAAGGGCTTGTAGATATATGGCTGCCGGACTTCAAATACTCCGACGACGCGCTGGCAAAAGAATACGGCGCATATCCCGACTACTCCGAGCGCGCGTCCGCCGCCCTTGCGGAAATGCGCAGACAGACTCCGGAGGACGTGTTCGGGGCGGACGGCATGATGAAAAAGGGGGTGTGCGTACGCCACCTCGTGCTGCCCGGCGCGGAAAGAAACACCGACGGAGTCATGCGCATGATCGCCGCCGCGGACAGATCGCTTTACGTCAGCGTCATGGCGCAATACTTCCCCGTCCCCGCCGTAAAGGACCACCCTCTGCTCTCGCGCAGGGTGACGGAAGCGGAGTACCGCGCGGCGCTGGACTCTTTCTTCGCCGCGGGACTTGAGAACGGTTTCTCGCAGGAGCCCGGCAGCGCGACGGAGGACTACGTCCCCGACTTCACCGCAAGCACGGAGGAGATAAAAGCGTTGCTCGGAAGATGACGCGCACGCGTATGCGCGGCCGCGGAATATAAGTTGTCCGGACATCAAAAAAAGTCTTGTCAAAATTCTTCTTTCCGTGCTATAATTTGAAAAATGTTCGGGGACGGATGACGTCTCCCGGAGGGAGAGATGAGGGATTTCAAAGGACTGCTTACGGGGATTTGCATCACGCCCGTTTTGGCAACCGTTGATTTCCCGCAATGATGCGAACGTTCCTTAGGGGACGTTTTTTTATGCACCGCAGATAAATAAATCAGGGAGATATATCAAATGGCAGTCAATCTAGTCTACGACATCAACGACAAGCCCCCGTTCGGGAAACTGCTCGTGCTCGCACTGCAGCAGCTGCTCGCCATCATGGCGGCCACCATTGCGGTCCCCGTGGCGATAGGACTTCCCACACAGGTCCCGTCGGCTATCCTCGGCGCGGGCGTGGGCACCATCGTCTACCTGCTCTTCACGCGCTTCAAGAGCCCGGTATTCCTCGGAAGTTCGTTCGCATTCATCAGCTCGCTCATCACGGCGACGGCGTTCGGCTACCTCGGCATACTCGTCGGCTCGATATTCGCCGGACTGGTGTACGTCGTCATTGCGATAGTCATTCATTTCGCCGGCACGAAATGGGTGTCCAAGCTCATGCCCCCCGTGGTCATCGGACCTACGGTCGCGCTCATCGGTCTTTCCCTTGCGGGCAGCGCGGTGACCAACATCACCACCGCGGCGGGCGACACCGTCAACGGCGGCTACAACCTCGTCGCTCTGCTTTGCGGACTCATCACATTCTTCACCGTCGTGGTCTGCTCCGGTCAGAAGCGTTTCAAGACCATGAAGCTCATCCCCTTCATCATCGGCATCGGCATGGGCTACGTCGTGGCGGCGATATTCACCGCGTTCGGACTCGCTTTCGACGTGGACTACCTCAAGATAGTGGACTTCGGACCGCTGGTGAACAACTTCGTGGACGAGGCGGGCAACTTCGTCGGCGTGACCGCGTTCCTCAACTACCCCGACTTCGCGCTCATCGAAGGCATAAAGGAGATCATCAACGGCGCGTCCAACATCACATACGAGAACGCCGCCGGCGAAACCGTGCAGGCAGTGCTGCTCAACGGACAGGGCGTCGCGGAAGTCGCGCTTGCATTCATCCCCGTCGCGCTGGTCGTGTTCGCGGAGCACATCGCCGACCACAAGAACCTGAGCTCCATCATCGGCCGCGACCTCGTCGAAGGCGAACCCGGACTCAAGCGCACTCTTCTCGGCGACGGCGTGGGCTCCATCGCCGGCACCGTGCTCGGCATCTGCCCCAACACCACTTACGGCGAATCCGTGGGCTGCGTCGCCATCACGGGCAACGCGTCCGTACGCACCATCTTCGTCACGGCGATCATGTGCATAGTGCTCTCCTTCCTCTCTCCCATCATGGCGCTGCTGCAGACCATACCGGCGGCAGTCATGGGCGGCGTGTGCTTCACCCTGTACGGCTTCATCGCGGTGAGCGGACTCAAGATGTTCAAGGACATCGACCTCGGAGAGAACAAGAACCTCTTCGTCGTCAGCGCGATCCTCATCGCCGGTATAGGCGGACTCGCGATCCGGATCCCCTACCACATCGCCGACAACGGACTTGTGGATAAGGCGATCACCGTCACTTCCATCGCCACCGCGCTCATCCTCGGCATAATCACCTACGCGGTGATGAACAGGATCGAGAAGAGCAAACTCGGTCAGGGCGAAGAGGAGGCCAGCGTGCCCTCCGCGGCAGTGGAAGCGTCCGTCGAACCCAAGCTCAACCACCCCGAGGACGACGTGCCCGCCGAAGAGGACGACATCCTCACGGGCGAAGACGCAGCGGAGGAAAACGCCGCGCTCAATACCGAAAATACGGAGGAAGAAAAATGAAAGACTACTCCAACGTGACCATACTCGACCATCCGCTCATCCGTCATAAGATCGCGATCCTCCGCGACGTCAACACGGGCATGAAAGAGTTCCGCGAACTGGTGGAGGAGATCACCACCCTCATGGTGTACGAGAGCTTCAAACACGTCCCCACCAAAAAGGTCATGGTGCAGACTCCCCTCGAACTCACCGAGCAGACCATGGTGGCGGACAACGCCGTCGCGGTCGTGCCCATTCTCCGCGCGGGACTCGGCATGGTGAACGGCGTGCACACTCTCTTCCCCACCGCCAAAGTGGGACACATCGGACTCTACCGCGACGAGGAAACGCTGGAGCCGCACGAATACTACTGCAAGCTCCCCGACGGCATCGAGAACAGCGTGGCTATCCTGCTCGATCCCATGCTCGCAACGGGCGGCAGCGCGTCCGCGGCGATAGGCTTCCTCAAGGACCGCGGCTGCAAAAAGATCATGCTCATGAGCATCATCGCCGCTCCCACCGGCATCGAAACCGTGGCGGAAGCGCACCCGGATGTGGAGATATTCGTCTCCACTCTCGACCGCTGCCTCAACGAGCACGGCTACATTCTCCCCGGCCTCGGCGACGCGGGCGACCGCCTCTTCGGCACGAAATGACACCTTAAAAAACCGACCGACAAAAGGAAAGGCGCGGAACATTCCGCGCCTTTCCCACTGCTAAGAACATGCCGGGA
>DVJC01000039.1 GCA_018710835.1 Candidatus Limadaptatus stercoravium
GCGGCGGTGTTCGTCCCCGGCTTCGGCGTGGAGAGCTACGGCGCGAAACGGTGGATAAATCTCGGATTTTTCACGGTGCAGCCCTCCGAATACGCGAAGTTCGCTATGGTGGCGTTCCTCGCCGCTTTCGCCGCGAAAAAGGGAGTGGGCACGTTTCCGCGTGCGCTTGTATTCCTCGCAACAGCCGGACTTGTCTGTCTGCTCCTGCTGCTCGAACCAAACATGTCCGTGACGATATGCGTGGGCGCGGCGGCGTTTGTCCTCCTGTTCGCGGCGGGGGCGAAGCCGACGCATCTTGCGGTCATACTCGTCCCCGTCGCCGCTTTGGGGATCGCGCTCATTGTCGCCGAACCTTACCGCGTGCGCAGACTGCTCGCGTTTCTCGATCCGTGGTCGTCGCCGCTGGACGAAGGTTATCAGCTTATTCAGTCCTACTACGCGCTGGGATCGGGCGGACTTTTCGGGGTGGGGCTGTTCAATTCCAGACAGAAGTATCTGTTCCTTCCGTTTGCGGAGAGCGATTTCATCCTTTCCGTCATCGGCGAGGAAACGGGCTTTTTCGGAGTGCTCGGAGTGCTTGCGCTGTTTGCGGTGATCATAGTCCGCGGCACGCTGATCGCGGCGCGCGCACGGGACAGATACTCGTGTTATCTCGCCGCGGGGATAACCGCGCTTCTCGCGCTGCAGACTCTCATGAACGTCGCCGTCGTCTGCGGAGCGGTCCCGCCGACGGGGCTTCCGCTGCCTTTCGTCAGCGCGGGGGGAAGTTCGCTGGTGTGTTACTTCGCGGCGGTCGGGGCGCTGCTTTCCGTGTCCAGGTACTCTTCGGGTGTGTTCCTCGGTCCTCTTGCGGAGAGGACGGGCGCGCCCGCCGCGGCAATGCCGCAAAGACTGCGGGGGAGGAATGTATGAAAGAAGACGTGTTCGTCATCGACGGGGGAGAATCCCTCAACGGAAGAGTGCAGGTATGCGGCGCTAAAAATGCCGTGCTTCCCATGCTCGCCGCAAGCGTGCTCACTCCGGAGCCCGTCACCGTCAGGGGGTGTCCGCAGATCACGGACGTCGCCGACATGACGGAAGTGCTTCGCGCGCTCGGAGTGCGCGCGGAGAGGAACGGACGTGACATCACCGTGTCCGGCACGCCTGCTTTGACCGAGATACCCGCGCATCTTGCGTGCGCGATGCGCTCCTCGGTGTTCATGCTCGGCGCGCTGCTCGCCGAATGCGGAGAGGTGCGGCTTTTCACTCCCGGCGGATGCAGGATAGGCGCGCGTCCGCTGGACATTCACTTCGACGGATTTTCAAGACTCGGCGCGCGCGTGGAATACGGAGAGGATTTCGTCCGCTGCACCGCGCAGAAGCTGCACGGCGCGGAGATACTGCTCAAATATCCCAGCGTCGGTGCGACGGAGAATCTCATCATGGCTTCCGTCAAGGCGGAGGGCACGACAAGGCTCGTCGGTGCGGCGAGAGAGCCGGAGATAGTGTCGCTTGTGCGGCTCCTCAGGAAAATGGGCGCGGATATATCAGGAGAGGGGACTCCTGTCGTGACGGTGAGAGGGGTTGACTGTCTTGACGGCGCGGCGGCGGTGCCCGTCCCCGACAGGATAGTCGCCGGTACGGTAATGGCGGCGGTAGCCGTATGCGGCGGAAGGGTGGAACTTTCCGGCGCGGATTCCTCGGTCATGGGGGCGGTGATCTCGCCCTTCCTCGGCGCGCACACCTTTTTGGTCGAGCACGGAGGGGTGATGGTGTTCGAAAGCGACGGTATGCTTGCGCCCACCGACGTCAGCACGGGGCCTTATCCGCTTTTCCCGACGGATATGCAGGCTCCGTTCATGGCGTGCCAGTGCTACGCGTCGGGCATGAGCACCATGAGGGAAACGGTGTTCGAGGACAGATTTTCGCATGTGGCGGAACTGCGCAAAATGGGGGCGCGGATAGCTCTTGCCGGCAACACGGCTTTCGTGGACGGCAGCGGAGGGATGAGGGGAGCGGAACTGCGTGCGGCGGATCTCAGGGGAGGCGCGGGACTTGTCGTGGCTGCGCTCGGCGCGGAAGGGCGCAGCACCGTGTCGGGAGTGCGCTATATAGACCGCGGCTACGAACGCATCGAGGAAGTTTTCTCCTCTCTGGGCGGAAAGATAGCGCGCGTGACCGCCGTGCGGTGACCGCTGTGCGGCGCGCCCCGTTTTACCGCGGCGCGCCGCCGCACGGAAAGCGCGTTCTTCTCCGTCTTTTTTACGCCTTCCGCCGCGGAATGCGACATTTTCACGCGCCGGACGGAAGAGATCTTACAAAAATCCGTTTTTTTAACGTAAAAGCATTGACAGCGGGTTCATTTATTATATAATAAAAATAGTATTATTATAAATCGCGCTTGCGTATATGCGCGCGAACGGGGTAATATGAGCGCACTGTTCAACAAGGATATCGTCGTATTGGACGTCACTTCGAGGACCGTCACCGCTGTTGCCGGGTGCAAAAAAGCGCAGTCCGTATACGATGTGAAAGCCAGGACGGTCAAAGAGTACGACGGTTATTCCGACGGGGAGTTTTTCGATGCCGACGCCGCGGCGTCTGCCGTCTGCGACGCGCTGAAAGAAACGCTTGCCGCATCCGGCGTCGTTCCGCGCCGTTTGTTCGTCGGCGTTCCGGGAGAGTTCGTCACCCTTGTCAACCGTCCGGTCACCGTGACGCTCGACAGAGTCCGCAGAGTGGTTGACGCGGACATAGAGTATCTGGCGGCAAAGGGCGGAGTTTTCGACGACGGCGCTTACGTTTTGATAGGTTCCTCCCCGATATGCTATTCCGTCGACACTTCCGACAAACTTTACTTCGACGTCCGCGGTATGAATGCGGGCAGAGTGTCCGCCACCGTTTCGTACATGCTTGCGGAGAGGAGCTTCACCGAGCTTGCCGAAGGCGCGGCAAAACGCGCCGGTTTCAGGGAAGTCCGTTTCGTGGCTTCTCCGTGGGCGGAGTGCATGGCTATGTTCGAGAGAGAGCAGCGCGACGCGTCCTACGTCGTCATCGACGCCGGCTATCTTTCCACGTCCGTCGCGGTGGGCAGAGGAGAAGGGCTTGAAGTGCTCAAATCCTTTTCCATGGGAGGCGGCCACGTCGCCGCCGACATATACGAGGTGCTCGGCGTGCCTTTCGAGCTTGCCGAACGCGCCAAGGAACTTATCGACCTCAACCTTTCTTATTCCGACGACGCCGTCCTCGCCACCGACGGCGAACACGTCGTTTATGCCGCGGAAGCGTGCGAGATAGTCCGCGCGCGGCTGGAATATTTCGCCGAGGTCGTCGCAGGGATAATCGGCGGTGCGGATACGCCCACCTATCTTCCCGTGTATCTCACGGGAGAGGGGTTTGCGTCCATACGCGGAGCGCGCACGGTCATTGCCGAAAAGCTGGGGCGTACGGTGGAGATATGCGCCCCCAAAGTGCCCGGTTTCACGCGGCCGGACGACAGTTCGCTGCTGTCGCTGTTCGTGGTTGCGGAATCATTGTCAAAGACGAGCTTAGGCTCTTATATCAAAACGCGTTTTCAACGGAGGTAACTTATGATAGATTTTGAGAAATTCGGCTATTCCGGCACGCAGGAAACCGAAGAAGAACCGAAACACAACGAGTACGGCTATGCTTCGGACGACGCCGAAGAGGAGGAGATGTACGCACCCGTTCCGCGCAAAGAGCCGGGCAAAGCCAACATCGTCGTCGTGGGTGTGGGCGGCGGCGGCAACAACGCCGTCAACAACATGATCCGCGCGGGCATCAAGAGCGCGAGCTTCATCGTCATGAACACCGATATGCAGGCGCTCAACATGTCCCTTGTGCCGGAGGAGTGCAAGATCCAGATCGGCGTCGGCAAGACGGGAGGACTCGGCGCCGGCTCCAACCCCGAAATCGGCAAAATGGCCGCCGAGGAGTCGCGCGAGGAGATCAAGAAAGCACTCGAAGGCATAGACCTCCTCTTCATCACCGCCGGCATGGGCGGCGGCACGGGTACGGGAGCCGCTCCCGTCGTGGCGGAGATTGCGAAATCCATGGGCATTCTCACCGTCGCCGTCGTGACCAAACCTTTCGTGTTCGAGGGCGCGCAGCGCATGAAGAACGCCGAGATCGGCATCCGCAACCTCAAGAATTTTGTGGATACGCTGCTCATCATACCTAATCAGAAACTCATCGAAGTGCTCGACAAGAAGGTCGGCTTCAAGCGCGCTTTCGAGATCGCTGACGACGTTCTCCGTCAGGGCGTTCAGGGCGTGAGCGACGTCATCGCCAATCCCGAACTCATCAATCTCGACTTCGCAGACGTCAAGACAATACTCAAAAAACGCGGACTCGCACACATGGGCATCGGCTACGGCAAAGGCGAGAAACGTGTGATCGAGGCGGTTAGAAACGCGGTTTTCAGCCCTCTGCTTGAGACTGACATCGAAGGCGCGACGGGCATTATCGTCAACATCTGCGGCGGCGAGGACATGATGCTGAGCGAAGTCACCGAGGCTTGCGAGATCATTCGTCAGGTGGTCGATCCCAGCGCCAACATAATCTTCGGCACCGATTTCCGTCCCGACAAGAAGGACATCGAGATCACCATCATAGCCACCGGTTTCGTAGACAAGCACAATGCGCCGGCAAGGTCCGTAGGCTCCGCTCCCGTGAGCGCGGCGCGTTCGCTGGAGTCCGCCATTTCCGACATCGCCTCCGACGCTGAAAAGAAAGAAGAGGTGGTCGAGCCCGTCAGAAGCGAGTACAACCGCGATATATTCCGCGACCGTCCCGTGTTCGGCGGACGTCTTGCTCCCCAGCAGCCCGAAGCTCCTGCCGAGCCGGAACCCGTCCGTCCCACGGCGCCCGAACCCGCTCCCGAACCTGCCGCTCCCGCGTCCGGCATTCCTTCCGGACGTATCGACCTCGGCAACGGAGGGAAGCAGGTGCCGCCGTTCCTGCGCCATCTGCGCCGCACCAGAGATTAAACCGCGCTATTTGGCGTGATACTGCGTCAAAGCCCTCCCCAAAATGCGGTTACGTACGACTAAGTACGCGCCCTTTTTCGGGGAGGGCTTTTCCTTGTCTGACGCTCAAATATCGCGGTTTAATCAACGTGAACTTAAATCATCAGGGGTCCCCATCACAAAATCTCTGATTTCGTGATGGGGCAGATTGGCGAATAACTTTGTCAGGCTCAGGGCGCGATCGCTTACGTACGGAAAGTACGCTGCGCGTCCGCGTTGATGCGCCTTTCGCGTTCTTCATCTAAAGGAGCTCCCCACAAAATGCATATTTTGTGGGGGTCCCCAGATTGCCCTCTCAGTGCCGTACGACTTAGATTTTCAGGACGGGGTCCCCGCAACAATTTCCGCAGGAAATTTTGTGGGGTAAATTGCGTGATACTGCGTCAAAGCCTTTCCGCTCTGCAAGTCACGTACGTTTTAGTACGCTCCTCTTGTGCGGAGAGGCTTTTCCTTGTCTGACGCTCAAATATCGCGGTTTAATCAACGTGCACTTGTTCAGGGCGCACTTGAAAACGACGGGCGCTTATTCGGAGCTGGAGCCGCCCAGCCAAAAAATACCCCACAAAAAATCCTTGCAGATTTTTTGCGGGGACCCCGGACTTGCACATCGGACAGGGACAGAGTGCCGAACCGAAGGTCCAGCGATTGTTACGCGTGCAGCGCGTCAATCGCGTCGGGCAAGACGTCCTGTACGCTAGCAATGCGCCATCTCTTCGCGAAGCGGGCGCATTGCAAGTGGCATAATTTGCGGCACCGCAGAGGTGTCGCAACGATGTCGCTCGTGCCCGAGCGCCGAAGGTGTCCCCCG
>DVJC01000040.1 GCA_018710835.1 Candidatus Limadaptatus stercoravium
CGCAGACGAGCCTGCGGCATGCTTACCCCGCCTCAGACCGGCTGTCGAAGCCGGTACACCCCCACGCCGAGGGTAACGCGACGCAGGTACAGTGATTATATCACATTATTGCCGAAAATCAACCGCCTGTCGCGTTCGCGCAAAAAAATTCGGGACTCTCCGCCCCTCCGGGGCCGAAAACGGCGTGCCTTCCGCGTCAAAGCAGCGCGAGCACGTCGCCGGCGTTGGTGTCGGGATTGACCTTAGGCATCACCTCCTCTATCATGCCGTCCTCTCCGACAATAAACGTGGTGCGTGCAACTCCCATAACCGTCTTTCCGTACATCTTTTTCTCCTGCCACACCCCGTACGCCTTGATCGCAGTGAGGTCGGGATCGGAAAGCAGAATAAACGGCAGACCGTACTTCTCTGCGAACTTCGCGTGCGACGCCACACCGTCCTTGCTGATGCCTATCACGACAACTCCTCTCTTTTCGAATTCGCCGTACGCCGCCGCAAACGCGCAGGCCTGACGTGTGCATCCGGGCGTATTATCTTTGGGATAAAAATAAACCACGACCTTTTTGCCTGCGAAATCCGACAAAGACACAATATTGCCGTCCTTATCGACAAGCGAAAAATCAGGGGCTTGCATTCCTTTTTCCAACATAAGCGCCTCCTCGTTTATCCACAGGATACGGTACGGAAAGCCGCTCCGCACCGGCACGGTCACTTCTGGGCTTCGAAATTGTCGAGCTTCTTCTTCTCCAGCTTCCAGTAAACCGTGCGGACGAAGGGAAACAGGGCGAACAGTACCATCGCAAACGAAAAGAGTTTGCACGGGTTGACGTACTTTTTGCCGCGTTCGAGTCCTTTCACCATGGCTTTCGCCACATGCTGCGGTTTCTGCACGGGGAAAGGCTTCTGCCGGATGACCTTGTGTTGCCCCTCCACCGCCGCCTTGAAGAAGTTGGTGTCCGTGGCGACAGGATAAAGGCACGTCATTTTGATGTTGTCCGGCATTTCGAGCCTGAGCGCCTGCTGGAAACCCTGCACCGCGAATTTGGATGAGCTGTAAAGCGCGTAGCCGGGCATGCCCATCTTGCCTATGGCGGATACGGTCATTGCAAACCGCCCCTCTCTGCCGTTCAGATACTCGCGGTACTTCTGGTAGGAGTATATCGGGGAAAAAACGTTGGTTTCGAAAATGCGCGCGGTGCGGTCCCAGTCCACATAGTCGAACTTCTCGTAGTACGGAAAGCCCGCGTTGGCATAGAAAATGTCTATGCCGCCGAGCGTCCTTTCCGCCTCCGCGAATATGGCATCCACGCCCTCTTTCGACGACACGTCGCACTGCATCGCCGTCACCTTATCCGCGCCGAACTGCGCGAGATTGTCCGTATGCAGATCGACCGCCAGCACCTTGTTGTCCCCCTGCACGAGGAGCTTCAGCACCTCAAGTCCTATGCCGCTGTTCGCACCCGTAAGCACGATCTTTTTGCCGGAAATCATAATTTACCTCCCTATATCCGCCGCATAAAACGGCAATTTCGTCATTCGCAGAGCAAGCGGAGCAGATCGTGCGCCGCTTCGCGCAGCTCGTCCAGCGAGCCGGAATTGTCTATCGTGCGCGTCGCCGCGCGGCGGAGCAGGAACACAGGCAGCTGCGCGCGCATGATCGCGCGTGCGCGCTCGGACGTAAGCCCTCTGCCCTCCAGCCTCTTCAGCCGAGCCCTGCGCGGCGCCGTCACCAGGATCACTTCGTCAAAAGCGTCCTTCATACCGCTTTCGAGCAGCAGCGGCAGTTCGACGACAAGCGGATCCGCGTCACATTCCGATATCTTCTTCACTATCTCCGGGTGAGCTATGGCGTTGAGAGCCTTCCTGCTTTCCGAGTCGGAAAACACCAGCGACGCAAGCCGCGGCTTGTCCACCACGCCGCACACCACGCAGTCGGGAAAACGCGCCGCGATCCTCGCTATGTGTTCGGGATTGCGCAGAAGATCGGCGTTGATCTCGTCCGCGGAAAGGCATGCGAGCCCCATTTCGCGCGCGACACGCAGCACCTCCGACTTTCCCGTTCCTATTCCTCCTATGACGGCAACTTTCATTTTCTTCTCCTATTTGAGATCTCCCCAGTTCTTCGCCGTGTTAGCCTCCGCGATGAGCGGCACGCGCAGTTTGACGGCGTTCTCCATTTCCTCTTTGAGTATCCTGACGATCTCGTCCGCCTCGTCCTCGGCGGCGTCGACGATGAGCTCGTCGTGTATCTGCAGTATCATCTTCGACTTCATGCCGGCAAGCCGCTTCTCGACCGCGAGCATGGCGAGTTTCACGACGTCCGCCGCCGAGCCCTGCAAAGGCGTATTCATCGCCATGCGTTCCGCCGCGCTCCGCGTGAGATAGTTGGAGGACGTGATGTCCTTGAGATTTCTGCGCCGTCCGAGCATCGTGACCGAATAGCCGTGTTCACGCGCGAACGCGACGTTGGCGTCCATGTATTCGCGCACTTTGGGATAGGTGGCGAAATATTTCTCGATAAATTCCTTCGCCTTGTAGACGGGTACGGAGATGTTCTCCGAAAGGCCGTAGTCGCTCATCCCGTATATGATCCCGAAATTGACCGCTTTCGCGTCCCTGCGCTGCGCCGGCGTGACTTCGCTCTGCGGAATGCCGAGGATCCTGGACGCGGTCAGCGCGTGTATATCCTCCGAATTGTTGTACGCCTCGATGAGCTTCTCGTCGCCGCTGAGGTGCGCGAGCATGCGCAGCTCTATCTGCGAATAGTCCGCGGACACCAGCACACACCCTTCGGACGCCACGAACGCGCTCTTCACGTCCTTCGCCTCTTCTCCTCGCACGGGAATGTTCTGGAGGTTCGGATTCATGGAGGACAGCCGTCCCGTCGCCGTAACGCACTGGTTGAACTCGGTGTGTATCTTTCCCCTGCTGACCAGCGGCTGCATTCCCGTGACGTAAGTGCCGAGGAGCTTGGCATAGTGCCGCCATTCCAGCACGTATTTCACGACGGGGTGGGCTTCGGCAAGCCCCGTGAGCACGTCCTCGCTGACGGAATATCCCGTCTTGGTCTTTTTGCCGTGTTTCAGTCCGAGTTTGTCGAACAGCACTTCCCCGAGCTGTTTGGGAGAGGCGATGTTGAACGTCGTCCCCGCCGCGGCGTATATCTTGTCGGTAAGCTCGGAAAGTATGTTTTCGTATTTGACTTTGAGCGCGGCGAGCCTGTCCTCGTCCACGCATATCCCGCGCTCCTCCATCGCGGCGAGCACGAGTGCGAGCGGCTGCTCCACCTCGTAGAACAGTTTGTCAAGTCCCTGCGCCGCAAGCGACTCCCCGGCGGTGCGCGCGTAACGCAGCATCTCCGCCGCGCCGACGTCCATACCCTCCGCGCCGAGCACCGCCTCGACGGACTTGATGGGCGCGCTTCCGCGCGTGAGATGAGCCGCGATCATGACGTCGAAAAAGTCCTTCGGCGCGAAGCCGTACTTTTTCTTCAACGCCTTGAAATCGTAACATACGAGAGTGCGTCCTTCGGCAAGTTTCTTCACGGCGTCCAGCGCTTCGTCGAACGTGGGCCCCTCGGCAAAAAGATCCTGCGCGCATTCGACGGAGTATTCCTTATCCTCGGAAAACGCGAAAGACACGCTCTCCCCTATGACCACAGCAAAACGGTCGCCTTCCGCGGCGTCGGCGATCTCTTTGCACGAGGAAAGCCTGACGACGGTCTTTTCGTACGCACCTGAGGCGGGTGTTCCGTCCGCGGAAGCGAAAGTCATCCTGCCGGCAAGCGAATTCAGCTCCAGCTCCTGAAGTTTGCGCCGCACGTCTTCGGAATACACTCCGGAAAAACGCAGCGACTCTTCGTCTATCTCGAGCGGCACGTCCTTATCGATGGTGGCGAGAGTGCGCGAGAGCTCGGCGATCTCACGGCTGGCGGACAGCGTTTCACCCAGTTTCCCCTTCACCTCACTTGCATGATCCAGCACTTCATCAAGCGTTTTGTATTGTTCAAGCAGTAGTTTTGCCGTTTTCTCGCCCACACCCGGCACTCCCGGAATGTTGTCGCTGGGATCCCCGCGCAATGCTTTGTAGTCGATAAAACTCTGAGGCGTGAAGCCGTCCGCGGCAAGCCGCGCGAGGTCGATCACCTCCACATCGCTCACGCCCTTCTTCGTCCAGTAGATTCTGGTGGTGGGGCTGACCAGCTGGAAACTGTCGCGGTCGCCCGTGAGAATGACCGTGTCGTCGTCCGTATGCGCGGACAGTGTGCCGAGAATGTCGTCGGCTTCGTATCCTTCCTTGCTCACGACGGGCACCCGCATCAGCGCGAGCAGCTCTTTGAGCGGCTCAAACTGCTCGGCAAGTTCCGCATCCATGGGCTTTCTGGTGCCCTTGTAAGGCGCGTACAGCTTGTGTCTGAACGTGGGGGCTTTGAGGTCGAACGCCGCCGCAACGTGCGTCGGAGAAAGCTCCGCGACTATGCGCAGAAATATGGTGAGAAAACCGTAAATCGCGCCCGTATGCGCTCCCTTCGACGTCATCAGATTGGGGAGGGCGTGGTAGGCGCGATGAACGATACTGTTTGCGTCAATCAGCAGAAGTCTATTGTTTTGAGCCATGGTTCAGTCTGTCGCCGCGGCGGAAAGGGCGGCTTCCGCCTCTGCGATCGCCCGTGCGGCGTCCGCATAACCCAGCTGTTTGAGATTCTCGATGCGTTCGGGTGAGAACGCCATCGCCCTGCCGAGATTTGCGGACGGAGTTATGTAAAATATGTCCAGATCGGGCTGCTCTATTCTGCGCTTCGGTTGTTTGGACACGGGATTGGTGCGCACGACGATCATCTTCCTGCACCCCGTGCGGGCGAGCAGATTGATAGGCATATTGTCGTACACTCCGCCGTCTATGAACTTTTTGCCGTCTATCTGTTTCGGGGGAAAGATCGGGAAACACGCCGAAGCCACGATATAATCGATGAGTTTCCCTTCCGGGATATCCTTTTTCATCGCCTCGAAAGGCTCCATATCCGATATGTTGTACGTCACGCAGCCGAAGTCGATCGCACTTGAGCGGATCTCATCCTCTTTCAGCCTGTCGTAGACGAATTTGAGCGTGTGCTCGTAAGACTGCCTGATGATCTCACGGGCGGAAAGCAGCTTCTTGCCCGCGGCAATGATGAGATCGAGGTCGAAGTCCTTCTGTCTGAACCTCGCCACCATGTCGTCGTCGAAATCGAACACCGGGCAATACTTCGCTTCTTCCCAGTATTCGGCAAGTTTTTCGATGCCCTGCGACGCCATTACCGCTCCGTTGAGCGCGCCTATCGACGTGCCGGTAACGGCATGGAACGAATAACCTTTTTCCGTGAGAGCGATCAGAGCGCCGAGTTCGTATGCCCCCTTGACGCCGCCGCCCTCCAACACAAGACCGACACTTTTTGTCATAATCTTCCTCTCCGCGCGAACACGCGCCGTAAATTCATCTGCATTTCAGTTTAATAAATAACGCGCGCGATGTCAAGCGGTATAAGATCCGGGGAGGCGCGCAAAACCTCTTCCGGAGCGGGAAACGCAAGCGGGAGCGCCTCTCCCCTGCCGCGTTCCGGAGCGCAAGACAAAGCGCCGCCCCCTTCCGGGAACGGCGCCGCGTTCTTGCAAAGCGTCGTTTTACGCCTGATGAAGTCTGTCGATGAACCTCGTGTTGACGGTATAGGTGGAGCCGGGCTGAATGTCCGTTTCGCTGGACAGGTAGCACCACACTCTTATGGGATACTGCAATAATGGAATATCATCTTTGAACGCATCAATCATGTCCGTGTTTATTTCCGTCATTCTGCCGTTCTCTTCGAAGCAGCTTCCGTGCGGTTCGAGATAACTCTCCTCACCGATTCCGGTGGACACGAAGCCGAAGTGCACATAGGCGACGCCGTTGTAGTGTTTGACGATGTAGCTGAATTCGGGCGTATTGAGCGCACTGCCGAGAATGCCCGTCGCGATGTCAATTAACGGCCCCAAATTGCTGGCAATCGAATCTTTGTCTATCAAACTGAGCGCGTTGACGTCCTGCCAGTTGTAGATGTCGAGGAAGCCCGTCTGATATATCGTGGACACTCTGCCCGCGGCGGCGGCTTCATCCGCGGCTTCTTTCTTGCCGCCGTCGGAATATCCGCTGAAGTCGAAGCTCGCGCCCGTACCGATCAGGTTGGACATGACCACGTTGTGCGTGCGCAGAATGCTGTAATACACGTTGCGGTCGGTCGCGTTGTCCATTCGCGTAGGAACG
>DVJC01000041.1 GCA_018710835.1 Candidatus Limadaptatus stercoravium
GGCTTGCGCCATCCCCATTCACATATGGAGAACAGGATGGGTTTCGGAGCCGTGCCGCGCTTTTCCGCCGTTTCGCGCACCGCGTCTTTCAGGCACTGCGACATCCTGCGGTACTGTATCGCCGCGCTGTCGCGCGAATTTGCGACGGGGTTGCCGAGCTCGATGACGTTCCTGCCCGCCTTAAGCCGCACCACGGTCTGAAAACGTGCGGTCAGATTGTACTTTTTCTGCGGAGGGAACATGATCCCGCCGCACTCCGCGCCGTTGACCGTGACGCCGAGATACTTCTCGTATCTGCCGTACTTTTTGATGCACACGGTGAGGACGTATTCTCCGTCCGCGTCCGCGGTCACGTTCTCGAAGACGATACTTCCCCTTCCGGCGTCCATGCCGGACACATACTGTCCGCCGGGGAGTTCGGGACACCTCATCCTGCGCGCGTATCCTTTAAGCACCGCGTTGGACACCTGGTACTCCCGCGCCTTTCCGCTGCCGAGCGGCGACACCTCTATCGCGTAGACGAGCGGCGCATAGCGCGGAACGGGTATGTTGTGGCAGAAATCGTACTTGAAATACTCCGCGCCCCATTCGGCAAGCGTGCGCGCGTCGTCACGCTCTCTGCCCAGACTCGCCGGCAGATCCTCGCAGGTGAGCGTCCCGTTGGAGGAGTACAGACCTACCTTGAATCCCATTCCGTTCAGCTCGCTTATGAGCGCGGGTATCCCGTCCGGGAACCTCACGAGATCCCCCTGCCAGTTCCCGTCCGCGTCGCGCATGCTGGAGTGCCAGTTGTCGTCGAGATTGACGTAGCGGTAGCCTGCGTCGTACAGCCCGGTTTCCTTCATGGCGCGGGCGGTGTCGACGATGAGATCGCGGTCGATATTGTTGCGGAACGTGTTCCAGCTCGACCACCCCATGAGCGGAGTTTCGCCCGCTCCGCCGTCATAGGGAGGACGCTCCTCCTCCCTCTTCGGCGCGCCTTTGAAAAGTTGTCTGAAATAGCAGAACGGGCACATCTTGTTGCGTTTTTGCATTATAAACCTCTGTTTCTGTAAAATTTGCTGTCAGACGAATCCGAATGCCGTCATTTCGCCGGAGCCTTGTAATAGACGTGCGCTTCGTACGGTTTGAGCACCGCCGCCATGGATCCGCCGTAGTTGCCGAGAATGTGCTCCGCCCCTTCCGGCACGCATTTCGCGGCGCGGGCGGCAGGCACTTCCCTGTCCGTCATGTTGATGACCACGGTGAGCACACCGCCGTCCTCGGCTATCTTGTCGTAGGCGAATATCTTTTTGCTGGACGCCATTTTTTCGACGTATCTTCCGTAGATCGCCGCGTCCTTGTATTCCTTCCTGAGCGCGATGACCTTGCGGTAGTAGTTGAGCAGCGAGCCGGGATCGCTCTCCTCGGCGGCGACGTTGATATCCTTATAGTTGGGATTGACATGGAACCACGGCGTCCCCGTAGTGAAACCGCCGTTTGCCTCCGCGCTCCACTGCATACAGGTGCGCGCGTTGTCGCGCGCCGCGTAGGCGCAGTTTTCGAATATCTTCTTCTTCGAGAAAAGGTGCGTCTTTTCCATTATCCCTTTCGCGCAGAACGTGGCGACGTCGACAAAGTCGCTCCAATCCTTGAAGGGATAGTCCAGCATGCCTATCTCCTGCCCCTGATAGACAAAGTGCGTGCCCGACATGAATGTGTAGAGGGTGGCGAGCGCCTTGCCGCTCTCGGTGCGGTACTTCTCGCTGCCGTAGCGCGAGATGACGCGCGGCTGGTCGTGGTTTTCGAGATAATTGGTGTTCCACGCCACGCCGTACATCTTATGCTGCCAGTTGCGGTAGACCTTCTTCAGCTTGCGCAGGTTGAACTTCGTCCTGAGGTAGCTGGTCATGAAGCAATCCGCCTCCATGTGCTGGAACTGGAACATCATGTCAAGCTGCTGATCCTTGCCTTCCCTGATGTATTTGAGCGCGTTCTTCGGCGTCATCATGGGCGCTTCGCCGAGTTGGAAAGCGTCGTAATCTTTGACCACCTGTCTGTATTCCAGCAGATACTTGTGGATGTTCGGCCCCGGAGAATAGTGCTCCATGCCGCGCATTATCGGCAGAGGGAATCCGTCGGGCAGCCCCTCTCTCTTGCTGATGTAGGTGATGACGTCCTCTCTGAAACCGTCCACCCCCATGTCCAGCCAGAAGCGCATCACGCTCTTGACTTCCTCGCGCACGGCGGGATTGTCGTGATTGAGGTCGGGCTGTTCGACGGCGAAAAGGTGGAGATAATACTCCCCTCTCTCCTCATTCCACTCCCACGCGTTGCCGGGGAAGGTGGACATCCAGTTGTTGGGGAACTTCTTCCCGTCCTTCCCCCTGCCCGGACGCCAGATGTAATAGTCCTTGTATTTCGGGTCTTTCGCCGCGCTCTTTTTGAACCACTCGTGCTGATCGGAAGTGTGGTTGACCACAAGGTCCATGATGACCTTCATCCCTCTCTCATGCGCTCCGTCGAGCACCGCCTTGAAGTCGTCCATCGTGCCGTATTCGGGATTGATGTTGCGATAGTCGGCGATGTCGTAGCCGTAGTCCTTCTGCGGCGAAACGTACAGCGGCGAGAACCATATCGCGTCCACGCCCAGACTTTTGATATAATCCAGTTTGCCGAGCACGCCCTTGAGGTCGCCGATGCCGTCGCCGTTGCCGTCACAGAAACTGCGCGGCCATATCTGATAGACGGAAAGTTCTTTGAACCATGTTTTTTTCATAATTATCCCCCTTGTACAGGTTTACCTTATAATAATAGCAATTTTACGCGCGCGTTTCAATAGTCATTTTGCCGGACGGCGCAATTATTCCCGAACGGAACGGCTCCTTCTCCGCCGCACGCGCAGGCGGAGATCCTGTTCGCATATGCGAATTTTTTGTGCGGAAAGGAAAATTTTTCGGGATACCGTTGACAAACGGGTTTTTAGCGGATATGATAATGATAACGATTATCATTAAGGAGGGGCGCATGCAGACAGAAGCCGCCGCAAAACGCAATACACGCCAGAAGTCGGCAATCGAGTCCGCCGTGCTCTCCTCGTGCGATCATCCGTCCGCACTCACCGTTTGCGAGAGAGTGAAGGAGGAGATCCCCAACATCAGTCTGGGCACGGTCTACCGCGTGCTGGGCATGCTGGTGAAAGAGGGAAAGGTGCGTGAGATACCCGTCCCCGGCGCTCCGTCGAGATTTGACAAAACCACGCGCACACACGCCCACTTCATCTGTACCGAATGCGGAGAACTCTCGGACATCGACGCGGAAGAAAGCGCGTTCATAGCTCACGCCAGAGCCATGTTTCCGGAAGCGGAGATAGACGAGGCGGAAATCATATTCAAGGGTTTATGCGCGCATTGTAAGGGGGAAAAGTCATGAATTTGCTGTTCAAGATCAGCTACGGGCTGTATGTGCTGTCGTCGGAAGCGGACGGCGTGTACGGCGGGTGCGTCGTCAACACGCTCTCGCAGCAGACCTCGGAGCCGGAGAGATTCTCCGTGACGGTCAACAAGCTCAACTACACACACACGCTCATCGAAAAGAGCGGAAAGTTCGCCGTCGCGCTGCTCTCCGATAAGGCGGAGTTCGCGCTCATCAAAGGCTTCGGAATGCGCAGCGGAAGAGATGCGGACAAGTTCGCCGACGTAAGATACGTCACTGCCGCGAACGGGTGCAAAGTCCCGGCGGAAGGAGTGCTCGGCTTCTTTGAGATGAAGGTGGAAAGCACGGTGGACTTCGGCACGCACACCATGTTCGTCGCTTCCGTTACCGGCAGTACGGTGCTCGACGAAGACGGCAGGGAGCTGACCTACGCTTACTATCACAGCCACGTCAAGCCGCGCCCGGCTCCCGCTCCCCCGGCGGACGGCGGAGAGGTGTGGGTGTGCCGGATATGCGGATACGTCCACAAAGGACCTCTGCCTCCCGACTTCGTGTGCCCCGTCTGCAAACACGGCGCACAGGACTTTGAAAAGGTATCGGATGCAAGTGCCGGCGTCGCCGCCGACAATGTAAACCAAAATAAAAATACTGTTGTATCAAAAGGAGAAAAAATTATGGCAAAATTCAGATGCACCGTTTGCGGTTACGTTCACGAAGGTCCCGAAGCCCCCGAAAAGTGCCCCGTCTGCAAGGCAGGCAAGGATAAGTTCGTCAAAATAGACGAGAATTCCAGATCCTGGGCGGCAGAGCACGTCATCGGCGTCGCACAGGGCGTCCCCGCCGACATCATGGAAGGTCTGCGCGCCAACTTCGAAGGCGAGTGCACCGAGGTCGGTATGTATCTCGCAATGGCGAGAGCCGCCCACCGCGAAGGCTACCCCGAGATCGGTCTGTACTGGGAGAAAGCGGCATACGAAGAAGCCGAGCATGCGGCGAAATTCGCGGAGCTCATCGGCGAGGTCGTGTCCCCCTCCACCAAGGAAAACCTCATGAAGAGAGTCGAGGCGGAAAACGGCGCGACTCAGGGCAAGTTCGACCTCGCAAAGCGCGCGAAGGAAGAAGGTCTGGACGCGATCCACGACACCGTGCACGAAATGGCACGCGACGAAGCGCGTCACGGCAAGGCGTTCGAAGGACTGCTCAACCGCTACTTCAAGTAATCGCCCGTCCGAAAGGACGTCGCACAAAACGCAACTACAATAAAAGAGCGCCGCAGGCGCTCTTTTACTACCCCACAAAACATTCGTTTTGCGGGGGCCCCGAATAACACCCCACATAAAATCCTTACGGATTTTCTGCGGGGACCCCGAAAATTTACCCCACAAAATTTCTTACAGAACTTCGGCGGGGGCCCCGACAATTTAGGTCCTCGTTGATTAAACCGCGTTATTTGGATGGGCCCGAAGCATATGCTTTTACGTCAACTGAGAGGGCAATATTCGGATGAGATGCGCGAAAGCCCCCATATTCAGGACTCGCGGCGTACTTGTCGTACGTAAGAGGTCTGAATACGGGGGCTGACAAAGCAGATCGCCGGATAGTGCCCTCTCAGAGGTATTTGCGGAGAGCGCGTATGTGCTTATCATAACTCTTCAGCAGATCTTTTGCACAAATCGGCACTTCTTCGTGCGATTTTTGCATTTCATTGATGCATTTTTGCAGACTCACTATTCCGGTTTCGTAGCCTTCGATGAGCATGCGGGCGATGTGGGACGCATCGTTGTTGATCATGGCGGAGATGGCGGAACTGGCTTTGAGGACGGTTTTGGAGAGCTTACTCCCCTCCGATTCCGCGATCTCCGTCCCGGTGAGTCCGCGCTTGGCTTCGGCGAGAGCTTCGCCCAGACACTCTTTCTGTCCGCGCATCGTTTCCGCAAGGGTTTCGTCTTTCACATAGGGCATGACGTGGTCTATCGCGTCCATGCCCATGGTCGTGCTGCGCACCATTTCTCTCAGAATCTTCATGGTTTTCCTCCTGCGTATAGTCTTTGCGGAAAAGGAGGAATTATACCGCTCTCCTCCGCACGGACGCCGCGCGCCCGCGCGCTGCGCGCGGATGTCTTTTAGGATTTGTATATTACTTTGTTTTTAATACAAAATAATGCGAGATTCGGTATTGACGAGCGAATATTTTTACTCTATAATTTAATAGTAAACTATTTGACAGGATAGTTTCGCACCAAAAAGGAAAATTATGTAGGAGGGCAAAATATGCCAAACAATGTTTCTGTTGCTGAGCTCAAAGCAAAGGCAAAGGAACTGCGCCTGCACATCGTGCAGACCACGTTCAATGCCACTTCGGGACACGTCGGCGGATCCATGTCCAGCGCGGATATGCTCATCGCGCTGTACTTCAAGTATCTGAACGTCGATCCCGCAAATCCCGACTGGGACGAGAGAGACCGCTTCATCATGTCCAAAGGTCACTGCGCTCTCGCGTATGTCCCCTGCCTCGCCATGAAAGGATTCCTCGACATCAACGAAGTCATGAAGAACTTCAACAAGACGGAATCCGCATACGGCATGCATCCGGACAGCAAGAAGATCCGCGGCTGCGACGCGTCCACCGGTTCTCTCGGACACGGCATGCCCATGGCAGTCGGTATGGCGCTCGGCCTTCGTCTTAAGAACATCAACAGCAAGGTCGTCTGCATGACGGGCGACGGCGAATGCCAGGAAGGCTCCAACTGGGAAGCCGCAATGTGCGCCGCCCACTACAAACTCAAGAACCTCATCTGGATCATCGACCGCAACCACTTCGAGATCGACGGCAACACCGAGGACGTCATGTCCATCGAGCCGCTGGACAAGAAGCTCGACGCGTTCGGATTCAAAGTGCTGAAGTGCAACGGCAACAAGATGGAAGAAGTCGACAAGACGCTCGCGGAAGCATGGGCAACGGAAGGTCCCGTCGCCATCATCTCCGACACCGTCAAGGGCTTCGGCATCAAACAGTTCGAAGGCAAGGCGACCAGCCACTACTGCTCTTTCGGCGCCGAAGAAAGCGAACTTAACAAGTTCCTGAACGAAGTCAAGAACAGAGAATTTTAAGGAGGAACACTATGGGAACTGCATGGAACGTCTATGACGGCAACAAAATGTCTTCCGGCGCAATGTACGGCAGAACGCTCGCCGAACTCGCCGCGAAAGATCCCCGTATCGTCGGCGTGACCGCCGACCTGGCAAAATCCACGAATATAGGCCTCCTCGGAGAAGCCTTCCCCGACAGACTCTTCAACGTCGGTATCGCAGAACAGAACCTTTTCGGCGTGGCGGCAGGTCTTGCGAAAGTCGGATTCATCCCCTTCGCGTCCACCTTCGCCATCTTCGCGTGCCTGAGAGGCGGCGAGCAGATCAGGACTGACTGCGCCTATCAGAAACTGCCCGTCAAGGTCATCGCCACCCACGGCGGCGTGTCCTTCGGCGCAGCCGGCTCCACCCACCATTGCATCGAGGACTTCGCCATCATGCGCGCTATCCCGAACATGACCGTCGTCATCCCCGCCGACGCATACGAAACGGCAATCGCCGTCAAGCAGTGCGTCGACGTTCCCGGTCCCTTCTATCTCCGCGTCGGCCGCGGCATGGAGCCGCTCCTGCACGAGAGTGAGGACGACCAGTGGTGCAAGGACTTCAAGATCGGCAAGGCGATGAAGCTCAAGGACGGAGGCGACGTCACCATCATCGCGTGCGGCGTGCCCACGCGTGACGCGTACATCGCGGGCGATATGCTCGAAGAGCAGGGCGTCAGCGCGCAGGTCATCAACATGCACACGCTCAAGCCCATCGACGAGGAAGCCATCATCGAAGCGGCAGTCAAGACACGCCGTATCGTCACGGTGGAGGAACACAACGTCATCGGCGGTCTCGGCGACGCGGTCGCGTCCGTCCTCGCGCAGAGCGGCAAGCGCTGCATCCTGACCAAGATAGGCATCCCCGACGAGTTCGGCCCCATCGGCAAACCCGAGGACCTTTATGCCAAGTACAAGCTCTCCAGCCAGGGCATAATGGAAACCGTCATGGAGATAATGGGCAAAGAGATCGAAGAAGACGACTGGTCCGACGAGGACTAAAAGGAGGTAGGTATGAAAGCAAGCGATAAAGACGTCTTGACTGCCAAGATATACTTCGCCGCCGCCTTCCCTGCCCTGCGCGTCCCCCTCGAAGAGGATCCGGCGCAGGTGAAAAAATTCGAGAAAGTCAACGCCGTGGTGGAATTCCGCGCCGCAGACGACGCAAATCCCGTCGCGTGCTATATGGTGTTCCTCACCCAGGATATGGCGGACAAAGCCGCCCATGACAAGCGCTTCAAGGTGTTCCAGGGCGAGTATCCGGGCTATATCGAAATGAAGGACGGCAGCAAATACGACGGACTCAAAGTGGTGAAGATGTACTTCAAATCCATCAAAAGTCTGCTCGGAGTGTTCAAAGGAAGTTCTCCCGCGGAGATGCTGGGCATAGTCTCCCCTCTCCTCAAGAACATCCTCAACCCCGTCACGCTCAAGTTCCTCTTCCTGATGCTGACGCTCACCAAGACCATGCCCTCGTTCACTCCGGACAAGTCGCAGCCCTGGGAGCAGTATCTGAAAGTCAAACTTTCGCTGTACCTCATCACGCGCGCGCTTTCCACGGCGAACAAGCTGGGCTGGCCCGACATGGCCGACTGGACCAAGAAACAGCCCGACAGGACCTATCAGTTCATCGTCGGTCCCACCAAGGACGCGAGCGGCAAGGAGATCTATCCCGAGATCAAGAGCTATCTGCGCGTCAAACAGGGCAAGACCAAGGCGGGCAACGGCGAGCGCAAGTATCCCTTCGTGCTCTTCAAATTCCCCGATCCCGACGGATGCCTCGCGGTGCTCACGGGCAGGTACGAATTTGTCGAAGCGGTCGCGAGAGGCGCAGTCACCATCTTCGGTGCGGCGGACAGCTACGCGGTTCAGTTCAACGACATCATGACCAAGTGCCAGGCGATGCTCGTCCCCGAACCCAAACCCGAAAAGTAACATAAGTTGCTTGATAAAAAGCTCCTTCCCGACGGAAGGAGCTTTTTTTGTTTTACTATAATTTCTTTTCAACGTTTTCTCGTTCGAAGACGTAATCACGCGCCGCTCAGCCAAGGGATTCCCGCAAAAAATCCGTAGAGATTGTTCGCGGGAATCCCAAGCGTTCACAGGCGGCATAGCCGCCGCTTGAACGCCGCGGCGCACCCTGCGACCTCGCAAGCTAGACGAGAACTTAACTAGGCACGGGCGCCTTGCGCGTCGAGTCGCCTTCCTCCGCCCGTGCAGGTCGTTCAGTTAGTACCGTTCTCCGCTTGATTATGTGAGTGCGCTATTAAAAACTCTTAGGAGAAAAGCGTTAGTCCCGCATTTTGGGAGAACGGCAACACAGACTGCACGGGGGAGGAAAGCCCGAATGGGGCTCCCCGCAAAATGTACATTTTGTGGGGTCCCCGGTAGGAGGGGGGGGCACAACATTCCCTGCGAGACGCACAGTCGGTTTCGCCGGAGTCCCACGCTCACTCCGATACTGACTATGCAAAAACAGCGGCTTTCTGCCGCTGTTTTTTTGCGTTCACAAATCACCCGCGCGGGCGACGGATCAGAATCCCGACGGGTTCATGCTCTGCCAGCGCCAGGAGTCCTCGCACATCTCGTCGAGCCCGTAACGGCACTCGAAGCCCATCTCCTTCTTTGCGAGAGAAGGATCGGCATAGCACTCCGCGATGTCGCCGGGACGGCGGCCTATGATCTCGTACGGCACTTTTCTGCCGCTCGCCTTCTCGAATGCGCGCACGATCTCAAGCACGCTGTAGCCCTTGCCCGTACCGATGTTGTAGGTGACAAGGCCGGGCTTTTCGGCGAGCTTTCTGAGCGCGAGGGAATGCGCGCGGGCAAGGTCGAGCACATGGATGTAATCGCGCACGCCCGTGCCGTCGCGCGTGGGATAATCGTTGCCGAAGACGTAAAGTTTCTCAAGTTTGCCTATCGCCACCTGCGACACATAGGGAAGCAGGTTGTTGGGGATGCCGTTGGGATCCTCGCCGATTCTTCCGCTCTTGTGCGCGCCGATGGGATTGAAGTAACGCAGCAGCGCGATGTTCATGCTGTTGTCGGCATGGTAAACGTCGCGGAGAATGTCCTCGATCATAAGTTTCGTACGCCCGTAAGGATTGGTGACGGAGAGAGGGAAATCCTCTCTGATGGGCACACTCTCAGGCTGTCCGTAAACCGTCGCCGACGAAGAAAAGACGAAATTCTTCACACCGTGCTCCCGCATGACCTGCAGGAGATTGAGTGTGTTGCCGAGATTGTTGCGGAAATACTCCAGCGGCTTTTCGACGGATTCGCCCACCGCTTTCAGTCCCGCAAAATGTATGACCGCCTCGATATCCTCTTTGTCGAAGATATCGCGCACCTTGTCGATGTCGCACAGGTCGTACTCGTAGAACTTCACGTCCCTGCCGCAAAGCTCCCGCACTCTCTTCACCGCTTCGAACTTGCTGTTGCAGAGGTTGTCCGCGATGACGGGATCCATGCCGTTTTCCACCAGATCGATGACGGTGTGCGAACCGATGTAGCCCGCTCCGCCCGTAACCAGAATGCTCATTGTATACCTCCGGCGGTACTGTCCGCCCAAAATTTGATTCCGTCGTTCGGTGCCGTCCGCCGCCGCTCAGGGACGACGATACGGCATGTATGCGGTGTTAAGCGCGCTTTTTCACGCCGTAAACCGCCGTTTTTGCAAAATTGCGGCTTTCAGACGCTCTCCGCCACCGCCGCCGCCATCTCCGCGGCGAGCGATTCCATGCGCTCCACCAGACGGAACTGCGTACGCGCGCGGACGAGGTTGTGCTCGGCATACGCGGTCTTGAAGTAGGTGTCCCCGGAAAGGTAGTCCGTGAGGAAGCGCATGCCGCACTCGAAGGTCATGAGCCTTGCCGCGGCAGGCATGAGCGCCCTCTCCGCCGCAGTCACGCTGCCCTCCATGCCTTTGAGGAAGCCGGAAGCGAACGCCCTGAAAAGCACGATGTCGAAGTCCACCTTGGAAAGGTCGGGCTCGTCCTCTTTCGCCGTCGAGCAGCCGGCGCGGACGCCGTCGCCGAAGTCGTAGAGCATCGTGCCGGGCATGACGGTGTCGAGGTCTATGACGCACACGGCGCGCTTGGTGTCCACATCGATAAGCACGTTGTTGAGTTTGGTGTCGTTGTGGGTGACGCGCACGGGGATCTCGCCGCTCTTCAGCGCGTCGACGAGCCGCGAGCAGCCGTCCTTTCTTGCAAGGACGAAATCTATCTCCGAGCGTGCGGAAGCCGCCCTGCCGCAGGAGTCCGCCGAAAGCGCGCGCTCGAACGCCTCATATCTCTTCGCCGTGTTGTGGAAGTCGGGGATGACCTCGAAGAGGGAATCGGCGTCGAAGTCCGCAAGCCGGGCGACGAATTTGCCGAAAGCGCGTCCCGCGTCGCGGAACATCTCCGCGTCGTCGGCGACGAGGTAGGCGTCGGTGTTCTCGATGAACTGCGTAGCGCGCCACACTTCGCCCTCGGGAGAAGTGTAATACCTCTCTCCGTCCTTGGTCGGAATGAGGTTGAGGCACTCGCGTTCGGGATCTCCGCCGTCGCGCACCACGGCGGCGCGGAGAAAGTCCGTGACCGCGATCATGTTGCGCATGAGCCCCTTTCTGTCCGGGAATACGTTGGAGTTGAGCCGCTGGAGAATGTAGCGGATCTTCCCGTCCGCGCATTCGCAAGTCACCGCATAGGTGTCGTTGATGTGCCCGTTGCCGTACAAGGAAACGTCCGTGACTGTACCGTCGAAAGCGAACTTGTCCGCCGCTGCGTATTCGTTCATGAGGCACCTCCCTGATCCTTTCGCAATAATAATAAACTCCCGCGCGCGAAAAGTAAAGCGTGTAAACGAACGCGGCGCGCGGATTTCTGCTTCAAAACGGGTGCGTTTTCGCACACTATATTATATAATGTCCGCAGATATGAAGCAGCCTCTTTCCGAAAAACTCAAAGAAAGCCTGAAAATGTTCCTCGTCTTTTTCAAGATAGGGCTGTTTTCATTCGGTGGCGGATACGCGATGCTCGCCATGATCGAGCACGAAGTCGTGGACAAGCGCGGCTGGCTGACGCACGGCGAACTGCTCGACATTTTCGCCATAGCGGAGAGCACTCCGGGCGCGATCTCCATCAACATCGCAACCTTCATCGGCACAAAACGCGCCGGTATCATAGGCGGCGTGATCACCACCGTCGGCGTCGTGCTGCCGGCGTTTCTCGTCATCCTCGCGCTCTCCTACGTCCTCGACCTCGTACGCGACAACAAATGGGTGAACGCGCTCTTTACGGGTGTACGCGTGGGCGTGATCGTGCTCATAGTGCACGCCGCGCTCAAGTTCCTCAAGGAAATGAAAAAGAAGGTCGTGACGGTGCTGCTCGCCGTGGCGATGTTCTGCCTTGCCGCGTTTACGGACATCAACGTGATCTACCTCATGCTGGGGTCCATCGGCATCTCGATCGCCGCCGTCGCATGGGCGCACGTCTGGGCGAGGAGGAAATTCCTCATCGCAGTGAGCACCGGCACGCCCGGTTACGTCATGGACAGGACGCGCTCCGGAGTCTGCCCCGAAGAGCTGCTGGCAGCGGGAATGCAGCCGGAGGACGATTGCGGCGCGGAAAAGGCGGCGGAGGACGTCTACGTCCGCGAAGCGCGCCCGGCGCCGCTGCCGGGCGGCAGTGAAGGAGGACAAGACAATGCTTGAACTGCAGCTGTTCTGGACCTTCTTCAAGATCGGGCTCTTCACCATAGGCGGCGGACACGCGATGATCCCGCTCATCATGGAAGAAATAGTCGCCAAAGGCTGGCTGAGCCAGGAAGTCCTGCTCGACTTCATCGCCATATCCGAGAGCACTCCCGGTCCGTTTGCGGTCAACATCGCGACGTATACCGGACAGGAAGTCGCGGGCATAGGCGGCGCGGTCATGTGCACGCTGGGCGTCGTGCTGCCCTCCCTCATAATCATTATACTGATAGCGAAATTCTTCTCCCGCTACATGAACCGTCCCGTCGTACAGGAAGTGTTCGACAACGTGAGCGGTTCGGTGACGGGGCTGCTGTTCTCCGTCGCGGTGACGGTGGGCATACTGGTGCTGTTCGGCATGGACGGCGTGTTCGACACCGCGTCATTCAAGCCGGACTACATCGCCATCGGGCTTTTTATCGGACTGCTTCTGCTCTCTTTCGTGAAGATAAAAAAGAAGAAACTGCCCCCCATCGCCATAATACTCCTCTCCGCAGCGGGCGGCGTGCTGCTGTACGGATTCATCCCCGTGTGATAATTTTTTAACATTGTACTTTTTTCGCACAACACGGTGTTGATCGCGCGCCTACCGCATGTAAACATCGTGTTTTGCCGTTTGCGCGCATTTTTTCGCGTCCGCGTGCGCGCGTACGGCGGTTGCCCTTGCGGACGGGTTATGGTATAATCCGGTCAGGAGTTTGTTATGGCACAGGAACAGAGTGAAAAAAGTTTTGCCGACATAACGGCAAGCTGCGCGAAAGTTGTCAGCTACTATCATTTGCAGAACGGCATTTCCCCCATCAAAAGGCTTTACGTCAAGAATTCTTCGGACGAGGAGAGATCGGGACTGCGCATAAGGATAAGCTCGGAGCCGAAGTTCCTCCTCCCCCACGAGATAACGGACGTGAGGATACCCAGGCGCACCACGGCGAAATTCGAGGAGAGCGTCAGTCTGTCCCCGCTTTACATGGTCGCGCTGGACAAGAGCGAAAAGGGAGAGATAATCCTTGAGGTGTTCGACGAGAACGACGCGCTCGCGGCGTCCCAGCGTTTTCCGGTGGAGCTGCTCGCGTTCAACGAATGCGATTACGCGGAGGATCCCGGCAGTCTTGCCGCCTTCGTCAGGCGCACGGCGGAACTCAACAAACTGCTCAATCTCGCGTCCAAGAAACTGCAGGGGTGGAACCTGAACGCCTGCACCGGCTACTCAGGCACGCGCAACAACGTGCGCAACCATTTTGCGGCATGCTACAGCGTCCTCGCCGATCAGAAACTCACGCGCGCCGAGGACAAATCCGTCGCCGGGCGCACTCTCATATCGGATCACCGCGACACTCTGGTGTCGGGCGCGGCGACGCCCCTGGAGGCGGCGCTCATGCTCGCCGCAATGGTGGAGGCCAACGGGCAGAACGCGCTCGTGTCGCTCATCGACGGCAAGTGGTATGCCGGGTGTTTCCTCGTCAACGAATGTCTGCCCAATCTGATAGGCGACGACGTGGATATGCTGCGCAAAAAGTCGGAACGCGGCGTGAGCGACATCAGTCTTGTGTGCGCAGGCGACGTGTTCGGCGGCGTGTCCTTCGAAAAGGCGGAAAAGAGCGCACAGGCGGTGCTGAAAAAGGGCGCGGACGCGGAATTCGTCGTAGACATCAAACGCGCGCGCATCATGCACATCTTCCCTCTCCCCGAAAGGGTGAAGGGCGAGAACGGGTACGACCTGAGGCAGAGCAAGGACTACTACACCGACCTTGCGCCCAAACAGCTCAAGGAATACGGCGGCGACATCGGCGGCGAGAAAGAGATAAGCCGCGTCACGCAATGGGAGAGGCGGCTGCTGGATATGGACATGCGCAACGCGCTGCTCAATTTCAAGGTGTCGCAGACCGTCGTCAAACTGCTCGTGCCCAGCATAGAGGACTTTGTGGAGAACATGGCGGAGATCCGCTCCTACACCCTCGAATGCAAGCCGAAAGAGAGCCTCGAAAGCCTTGACAAGCTCACCAACGGATTCGACCGCGGAGGTTTTTTGAAGCCTTTTGCGGACTACATACTCTACGAATACCGCAACCGCAGGCTGCGCACCGTGTTCGAACCGAAAGACCACGAGAGCGCCCTCCTGCGCCTCTTCCGCAAGGAAAAGTCCATCCAGGAGGAAACGGGCACCCTCACGCTGTATCTGGCGGCGGGCTTCCTCAAATGGAAGGAGCAGGAGCAGGGCGAGGACAAATACGCGCCCCTCTTCCTCTACCCCGTCACGATAAGCCGCAAGGGCATAGCCGCGCCCGTGTATTCGCTGGACGTCAACACGGACGACCTCAGGCTGAACAGCACCCTGCTCGAATTCCTGTACCAGGAGTTCGACCTCGACATGCGCGGGCTTTCCTCCGCGGATCTCTCCTCACCGCAGGGGGTGCTGTCCGTTCTGCAGCGCATCAAGCGCGAAACGGTGCGCTTCAAGGGCTGGGACGTGCTGGGCAACGTGTTCCTCGCCAGTCTGTCCTTCGGCAATTATCTGCTCTGGCACGACGTGAGGTACAAGAGCGACCGTTTCCGCGAGCATCCCATCGTACGCTCCCTCATCAACAACAGGCTGGAACTGCCGGAAGGTGCCTTCGACCTCTCCGACCGCAGCAGCGACGAGGCATATATCGGCGGTGAGAGGATGTATCTGCCGATCTCCGCGGACAGTTCGCAGTATTCCGCAATCTACGACAGTCTTTCCAAGAGTTTCGTGCTTCACGGACCTCCCGGTACGGGCAAGTCGCAGACCATCACCAACATCATCGCCAACAACATCGTGCGCGGACGCAGGGTGCTCTTCGTCGCGGAGAAAATGGCGGCGCTGTCCGTCGTGCACCGCAGACTGCAAAACATAGGGCTGGGCGACTTCTGCCTGGAGCTGCACTCCAACAAAGCCAACAAAAATCAGGTGCTCAACCACATCATCAACACTCTCGCGCTTGCCGACGCGACGACGGAACAGGATCTCGACGAAAAGGCGGCGGAGATCGCCGTCCCTCTCGAAAAACTGCAGAAAGAGCTGGACGCCATGCACCGCAAGCGTTATCTCGGCTTCTCTCTCTACGAAGCGATCCTCGACTATTTCGCCAACGAGAACGCGCCCGACTGCCTCAACATCGACAGCATTTTCTACGAAAAACTTACCGAAAGCTCCTTCAACAACTATCTCGACGTGCTGACGGAGCTGTCCCTGCGCGCCAAGGAGTGCGGCGACATCGAGAAATCCCCCTTCCGTCACATCGGCGGTTTCGCCTACGACGACAAGTGGCGGCGCGACGGCGAAAGCGTGCTTGAGATCTATGTGCTGGAGCTCAAGCATCTCAGGCAGTACGCACGCAATCTTCTGCCGCTCTTCAACATGCGCACGGTGTCGCTCACGACCGCCAAACTCCGCGCGCTCTACGACATATGCAAACTGCTGGGCACGGAATCCGTGCAAGCATTCTTCTCGTGGTGCGACAGGAAGAGCACGGGAGAGGGCGCGCCCTCGCTGCAAAGCGCGGCGGGCGACGCGAAAGGCTTGCTGGAATCCTTCCGCGAAGCGTTGAAGAAACACCGCATGCTCTCCTCGGAATACGTAAGCAAGTACGGCGCGTATCCTGCGGACGTTCCTCTCGGAGAAGTCAACGAAGCCGTGCGTACGGGAAGTCCCGGCCGCGCGGTAAAGAAGATAATCCCCTCCTCCGTCGAAAAGAAAGACAGGACTCTCTTCCTCGAATTCCTCTCCAAGTGCGAGACCAACCGCCTCACGCTCATGCGCAGACGGGACGAGCTCGCCGCCGTGTTCGGCATGGCGGTGCCGGAGCTGTCCGGCGTGAGCGACAGGGTGGATAAAATGACCGAACTGTACGACTGCGCGGCAAAACTCTACGCCGAATTCGACGCGGGGCTGTTCAATGAAAGCTGCGTGGAACTCACCCGTTACGGACTGCACCGCTACATCCCCTTCTTCATCGAGGCGTACGACGGCTGCGAGCGCGCGGGCAAGGCTTTTTCGGAAGTGTTCCGCACGGGCGATTTCCTGGGCGGCGACGATATCGGCGCGCGCATCGAATACGTGAGCAACGTCCAGAAAAACCTGGACTTCATCCCCAGCTGGTGCCGCTATCAGGAGATGGTGGACAAGTGCCGCCGAAGCGGCTTCGACTTCATTCTCGAACCTCTCGACGTGGGCGAGATCTCCGCCGCCGACATTCTGTCCTGCTTCAAGAAGTGCGTCTACTACAACTTCATCAAGAGCGAGCTCTATCTCGACGACGTGCTCTGCCAGTTCTCCGGGCTGACGCTGGAGGAGGCGGCAAACAAGTTCAAGAACCTCACCGAAGAGTACGAGCGTCTGACGCGTCAGGAGCTTTACCGCAAGCTCGTCGCCGGACTCCCCCGCGCGGACACGACGGGCGACCACAATCTCGAACGCGTCATTCTCATGCGCGCGGAAAAGACGAACATGAAAGGCACGACGCTGCGCGGACTGTTCGCGCAGATCCCCAACGTGCTCAAAGCGTGCTGTCCGTGCATGCTCATGTCCCCGACGTCGGTGTCCCAGTTCCTGGACATCGACATGGAGAAGTTCGACCTCGTCATATTCGACGAGGCGTCGCAGGTGCCCACATGCAAGGCGGTGGGCAGCATCGTGCGCGGCAAAAACGTCATCGTCGTCGGCGATCCGAAACAGCTCCCTCCCACCACGTTCTTCAGCTCGGATTACAAGGACGACGAGCATTTCGAGGTGGAGGACCTCGAGAGCATCCTCGACGACTGCCTCGCACTCGGCATGCCGGAGAACCATCTGCTGTGGCACTACCGCTCCAACCACGAGAGCCTCATAGCGTTCTCCAACGCAATGTATTACGACAACACCCTGCTCACCTTCCCCTCCCCCAACGAGCTCAACAGCAAAGTGTCCTTCAAGTACGTGGACGGCGTGTACGAGCGCGGAGGGTCCAAGTGCAACCGCAAGGAAGGCGACGCGCTTGTCGCGGAGGTCATCGCGCGGCTCAAGGATCCCGCCCAGCGCGGTCAGAGCATAGGCATCGTCACCTTCAACACCGCACAGCAGAATTACATCGAGAACGAACTTAACAAGCTCATCCATCGCTTCAACCTCGAAGCCGCGGCGTATGAGTGCGACGAACCGCTCTTTGTCAAGAACCTCGAAAGCGTACAGGGCGACGAGCGCGACGTCATCCTCTTCAGCGTGGGTTACGCGCCGGACGCCAACGGCAAACTCTCCCTCAACTTCGGCCCCATCAACCAGGCGGGCGGCTACAAGAGGCTCAACGTCGCCGTCACGCGCGCACGCAACGAAATGAAGGTGTTCAGCGGCATCACGGGCAACATGATCGACCTCAACCGCACGGACAGCAAAGGCGTCGCCGGGCTGAAAGCCTTCCTCGAATACGCCGAACGCGGCAGAGAGATGCTCGCCATATCCAGCGAAGACATCACATCGGCGCGCGGCGGCATAGGCGAACTCGTCGCCGCGGAGCTGCGCGACAAGGGCATACTCTGCGACTACAACGTCGGCGTGAGCGACTTCAAGATAGACGTCGCCGTGGTGGATCCTCGCAACAAGGACAAGTATATCCTCGCCATAATCTGCGACAGCGAAAGCAGCTGCAAACTCAAGGGCGTCAAGGACCGCGTCGCCATGCAGACCAAGATACTGAAAAAGCTCGGCTGGAACACCTATCAGCTCTGGACCGTCAACTTCTTCAACAATACGCGGCGCGAGATCACCAGGATCAAGGACCACATCACCACCCTCACCGAAAAGAAGGTGCTCTCCAAAAAGACCGTGCGCGAGATCACCGCGCGCTACCGTGCGCCGTACAAGAGCTACTACTCCAAACCCATGGCGAAAGCCGGCGCGGAATATGTGCTCAACTTCGTCAACGAGGAGAAGATCGAAAACCGCATCCGCGACATTATAGAAACGGAATCGCCGATTGAAAGCTCCGTTTTGCTGGATAAACTGCTGCTTTTGTACAATGTGCCCAAGACGGCGAAACGCGCCGTGGCGACGCTCTCGCAGTACACGGACGAGTTCGCGTCCTTCAAGCAGGAGTTCTTCGGCAAAGTATTCTTCACGGACAAGGCGGTGGAAACCTTCCGCCCCTCCGACACGCGCACGCAGCGCGACATCACCAGAATACACCCCGAAGAGATCATCGCCGCCGCTCGCTGCGCCGTCGAAACGGGGCTCAACATGCGCCGCGCCGACGTGGTGAAAGAGGTCGTGAATCTCTTCGGCGGCAAAAAGACCAAAGCCGTCACGGAATGGATCGAGAAGTGCCTCGACCTCGCCATCGCCGAGAACCGCATCATGCTCACCGTCGACGACATCATTACCACATAGCGAGGGGATTATCCCCTCGCGCTCCCGAGCTAGCGGAATTATTGACAGTCACCTGTCCGGAGCGTGTTTGAACACGACGAGAACTTATTCGAGCGTTCTTATACACGACGGACGCTTATTCGAAGCTGGAGCCGCCTAGTCAAAACTTGCACAGCGGCAAAGCCGCTCTTGCAAGTTCGGCGGCGACGAAGTGAGTGCCGAGGGCAAGACGTCCTGTACGCTAGCAATGCGCCATCTCTTCGCGAAGCGGGCGCATTGCAAGTGGCATAATTTGCGGCACCGCAGAGGTGCCGCAATGCTGTCGCTTGTGCCCGAGCGCCGAAGGTGTCCCCCGAAATGGTGGGTTCCCTTTTAAGGGGGAACGAT
>DVJC01000010.1 GCA_018710835.1 Candidatus Limadaptatus stercoravium
CAACTTACCGATAATATCTAATGCGTCTTTGATAGTAGGCATATCCAATTACCTCCTTCGGTGGTACTGTTTCTTACTATTATTATACGCTATTTCTCGTCAAAAATCAACCATTTGTTGTGACAGAGCCAAAAAAATTAAAGGCAGAAGGGTGTGGGGCGATTTCGTCACTTTTCCTCGCGGCAGACTGCTTTACGATGTGAGAGCAAGGAGATATGTCCTGTATGCGGACAAATGCGTCACTCCCTCCGATGTCCGCAGAATAAAAAAGGCGTTGGGGATAGAGAGAAAACGCTGCGAAGTGCGAGTCGACGAGCATTATTCCTGCGATAAATGCGAAGAGGAAAAACGGAAACTCACGGAAGTCGAGGAAAACGGTTTCTGTCTGCAAGAGGGATACCGCCTTACCGGGTATAAAGGAAACGATGAGAATGTTGTCATCCCCGAAACCTTGAGCGGCAAAAATCGGAAGTCATAAAATGAGTTTTCTTCGATTGTCGGAGTCTTCGCCCGACATTGGTTTTGTCTGCGGTATATTTTGAAAAAGCATTGTCAACAGCCCTGAAACAGAATTTTTCAAAAACCGACTTTCTCAAAAATTGCCGAAAGAGCGAATCCGCGACCGTTCTGCCGTTTTCAAACGATTCAATAACGGAAACAAATTGCGCCGGAAAAGCCGGTAAAGGAGCCGGGAGCCGAAAACGGCGCATCGCCTTTCGTTTTACGAAAGCAAACGCCTGTTCACGGAATTGCAATACAAGATGAACCACGCCTGTTGCAAGGCGTACGCCCTGTCGGTAAAAACCGTCCTCAACGCTTACCCCGGATTTACAGGGCGAGAAGCGTGATCTCGGTGGGGTAGAGAGGCGAGCCTTTGTGGCGCAGGTAGAAGGTGTAGCCTGAGGACAGGCTGTCGATAAGGCGCGGGATGCGCCAGAGGTCCTCGTTGTTGTGGTAGACTGAGATGAGAAGTTTGGGCCGGTCCTCGCGTATGTGGCGTGCCGCTCCGAGGAGCGCCTTGTACTCGCTGCCCTCGATGTCCGCCTTGATCATGGTGAGAGGCTCGGCGATGTCGTCGTCGAGGGTGGTCACTTCCACCTCGACGTCGCCGCTGTCCGCGAGAGTGTTGGCGGAGGAGCTGGCGGCGCACGGCGAGAGCCGCATGACGCCATTTTTGTCCGCAACGCCTTTCAGGCGGAAATCTATCCGCTCGAAACGGGAGAGCGTTTCTCTCAGCGCGGCAAAGATCTCGGGGGTGATCTCGTAGCAGTAGATCTTCTTATAGCAGTCCGCGCCGTAGTTGATCAGATACGACACCACGCTGTCGCCGATGTATGCGCCGAGGTCCGCGATGACTTCGTTTTTCGAGCATTTGACCAGATCGAGGTCGAAGTAGTCGTCGAAGCAATATTCCTTCGATTGCGCCGGGGAGTCGAAATCGTAGCGGTACCAGTTGGAGAGGACGGAAAAGAGCACCTTTTTGGAGCGGAAATCCGCAAGCCGCCCATACAGCCACTCGAAGTCGTCGATGTGCCGTGAAAGCGCGGCGGCTTTGAGCTCGATCTCCTCGTAGACACCGCCCGCGGGATCGAGCCCGCCCCAGTAACCGTATTGCGAGAAGAATGTGGCGAGACTCTTTTTCGTCGCCGCCGGAAGCGCGTCGAAAGAGGACTTTATTTTGAGATAAAGTTCCGTTTCTCCTGTGTGGCGGATCTCGTCCGCAAGGTCGAAAAACTTTTTGTCGATGATGTTCATTGCGCCGCTCCTTTTGTATATATTATGCCGCCGCATTGCCATAGGATATGTCCCTGAGCAAATAGATGCCAAAACAGCCGCACAAGCGAAGGCATCGCGGCGCGTATGCAATGGGAAGCAGATGAGAGCAGCGGGGAAAATCGGCGGCAAGGGAATATATGCGTGCGCGGAGAAGGGAAGTGTGCTATCATATGTGCATGCGGGCATGTGAGAGCGCCGGCAGGCGGAAAGGATGTGTGCCCGAGAGGAAAGGATATGCGATACAGACTCGCCGTATTTGATATGGACGGCACGATACTCGACACTTTGGACGACCTCACCGACACCCTCAACATGTCGCTCGCGGAGGTGGGTATGCCCGTGCGCACGAAGGACGAAGTGCGCTCCTTTGTGGGTAACGGAGTGGGTAAACTGCTGGAAAGGGCAGTACCGCAGGGCACGACGGAAGAGGAAATGGCGGCGCTTGCCGGGGCGTTCCGCAAAAACTACGCCGTGCACTGTGCGGACAAAACCAAGCCTTACGACGGCGTGCCGGAACTTATCGCCGCATTGCACGCGGAAGGAATGAAAACCGCCGTGGTTTCCAACAAAGTGGATTTCGCAGTGCAGACGCTTGCGGAGGACTACTTCAAAGGGCTGTTCGACATGGCGGTGGGGGAGCGGGAGGGAGTCAGGCGCAAGCCGGCACCCGATTCCGTGAACGAAGTCATGCGCGCACTCGGCATACCGCATGAGAAAACGGTGTACATCGGCGACTCGGACGTGGACGCCGATACGGCGCGGAATGCGGGTGTGGATTTTGTCGGGGTGGAATGGGGCTTCCGTCCCCGCGAAGTGCTGCTGGAGCACGGCGCGACCGTCACCGTCAAGACCGCGGACGAACTCCGCCGTGCAGTGTTGGGCGGATGAATATTTAACAAAAACGGCTGTTTACTCGCATGAATGGTACGGTTAACTGCGGTTTTGTGCGAAAACCGATTTGCGCGGCTACGGCTTGAGGACGCAAAACGCTCCCGGACACAGGTCCGGGAGCGTTCGTTTTCTTTTTCCGCGGAAGGGCGTTTTCTCCCTCACGGGCGCGGATGTGCGCGCGTCCGGCGGCGTACGTCATCTCTCGTCGAGAGGGACGTACTCCTGGCGCGGGGCGACGGCGGTGTAGCCGGGACGGATGATCTTGCCGCGGTTTGCGAGCTCCTCTATACGGTGCGCGCTCCAGCCGGCTATTCTCGCCACGGAGAAAAGCGGCGTATAAAGCTCGGTCGGGATCTTGAGCATGGTGTAGATGAGCCCCGAATAGAAGTCCACGTTCGCGCTGACGCCCTTGTACATCCTGCGTTTTTCGCCTATGACTTCGGGGGCTATGCGCGCGACTTTTTCGTAGTATTCGTAGTCGTCCTCAAGCCCTTTTGCCACTGCGAGTTTTTTTGCGTAGTGCTGCAGGATGTCGGCGCGCGGATCGCTGAGCGAATACACGGCGTGTCCTATGCCGTACACGAGCCCCGCGCCGTCGAAAGCCTTTTTGTCGAGCAGACGGGCGACGTAGTCGCGTATGGCGGAATCGGTGCACGGGGTGGTCGCCTTGAGATCGGCGAACATCTTGGACACCTTGATGTTAGCGCCGCCGTGCCGCGGACCCTTGAGAGAGCCGAGCGACGCCGCGACCGCGGAATAGGTGTCCGTGCCGGAACTTGTCACGACGTGGTTGGTGAACGTCGAGTTGTTGCCGCCGCCGTGTTCGGCGTGCAGGACGAGGCAGAGGTCGAGGATGAGGGCTTCCAGTTCCGTATACTTCTTGTTGGGACGAATGAGGCGGAGAATGTTTTCCGCCGTGCTCAGATCCTTGCGCGGCTTGTGTATGATGAGGCTGCTGTCCGAGTGGTAGTGCGCGTACACCTGATAGCCGTAGGCGGAGAGCAGGGGAAACTGCGCGACGAGCTGTATGCTTTGTCTGAGTACGTTGGCGATCGAGATATCGTCGGGGCGTTTGTCGTAGCTGTACAGGGTGAGCACGCTGCGCGCGATGACGTTCATCATGTCCGTGGACGGCGCTTTCATGATTATGTCGCGCACGAAACTTTCGGGCAGCCTGCGGAACTCGCCCAGCATTTCGTTGAAGTATTCCAGCTTCTTTTTGTCGGGCAGTTTGCCGAAGAGGAGCAGATAGACCGTTTCCTCAAAGCCGAAACGCTTTTCTTTCACGAAGCCGCCCACGAGATCCTGAATGGGGATGCCGCGGTAATACAGCTCGCCGGGGCACTCGACGCGGTTGCCGTTCTCGTCGAGCTTGTAGGAGTTGATCTCGCTTATCTCGGTGAGTCCGGCGACGACGCCCGTGCCGTCAACGTCGCGCAATCCGCGTTTTACGTTGTATTTTTCGTAAAGTGAAGTGTCGATGGTGCTGCTTTCGACGCAAACGTCGCTCATTTTGCGCATCCAATGCGCATAGTGCGCTACCGTTTTTTCAAACTGTTCCATAATCACTCTCCTTGATGCGTATTCCGTCTGCGCATTTCCCGTTCGCGTCCGACGGTGAGTGCCGAAAAATCCGATCCGGCGGCAAAATTTTCCGAAAAAAACATTCCGAAATTTTTGAAACGCAAATATTATAACACAAAGATATGCAAAAAGCAACACCCGTATTATTAACATGAATTGAAGGCGTGCGGGGCGCGGATCCGAAGCGTGCACGGACGCGGTTTTGCAAAGAAGAGCGGTGCGCCGCCGGGCGCGGAAGCATGAGGGAAGCCCGGTCGCGGGTGAGGGCGGCGCCGGCGGACGTCCGGCACACCGCGTGCGGACGGGAGTGCGGGAATTGAGTCTGAAAGGGAGAGCCGGTCAGCGGTCCTTGACGAGATCCGCCGTGGTGTAGCGCAGGGCGCGCGCAAGTCCTTCGGGCGAGGTTTCTATCTGCACGCCTATGCGTCCCGCGCTGAAAAGGAATGTCGGGAGGGAGAGTACGCTCTCGTCGATGACGGTAACGAACTGCTTTTTCATGCCCAGTGGGGAGCAGCCGCCGTGGACGTAGCCCGTGAGGGGAAGCAGCTCTCTGGACTTCACCATTTCCACGGATTTCTCGCCGACGGCGCGCGCCGCTTTTTTGAGGTCGAGTTCCTCCGCGACGGGAATGACGAACACATAGTGCGCGAGGCTTTTGCCCGCGGTCACCAGAGTCTTGAACACGCGCTCGGCAGGTATGCCGAGCATTGCCGCCGCTTCCACGCCGGAGGGCGCTTCGTCGGGCGAGAGAGTCCTGCCTTCCGGCAGAAAGGTGTGCGCGGTGTATTCGGTTTTCGCGCGGTCGAGCGCGCGCATGGCGTTCGTCTTGTCGGTGTGCATGTATTTACGGCCGCAGAGTTCAAAAATCTCCTGCCGCGGGCGCGGCAGGAGAGAGTACGGGTTCATCCGGTTCAGTTGACGGAGAAGAGCAGGTCGCCGTAGGTGGGGAAGGGCCAGTATTTCTTGGCGGTGTGTATCTCCATCTCGTCGGCGGCGGCGCGGAGCGCGTTCATTGCCGGGATCACACGGTCGCGGCATATTCTGCCGCATTCCATCCAGTCCGCCGCGCCCTTGCCTGCGGTGATCGCTTCTTTCAGTGCGCCGATCGCCTTCACGGCGTCGGAGTAAAGTGCGTCGAGCTTGGCAAGCAGTTCCTTCTGCGGCGCGCCTTTCACGCCGGCGGCGGTCATTGCGTTCGCCGTTTCGGCGAGCTCGCGCTCGTAGGTGGTGACTGCCGGCAGCACGTCCTTTTCCGCCATGTCGAGCATGGTGTTGCCCTCGATGTTGATGAGTTTGCAGTAGTTCTCGACCAGGATGTCCTTGCGGCTCCTGATCTCTTCCTCGGTGAGCACGCCGTGGCGCGTGAAGAGCGCGATGTTCTCGGGAGAGTCGAGCAGCTCCAGGCAGTCCACCGTGGTGGGCAGGTTGAGCAGCCCTCTGCGCTTTGCCTCTTCCACCCATTCGGCGGAGTAGTTGTTGCCGTTGAACACGATCCTGCCGTGTTCTTTCATGTTGCGCCTGATGATGTCGCGTATGCAGGCGTTGAAGTCCTTCGCGCCTTTCAGTTCTTCCGCCGCGGCGCGGAACTCGTCCGCCATGATAGTGTTGAGCACCGTGTTGGTGTCCGCGATGGAGAACGCGGAGCCGAGCATACGGAACTCGAATTTGTTGCCCGTGAACGCCAGGGGAGAGGTGCGGTTGCGGTCGGTGCTGTCCATTGCGAATTTGGGCAGCACGTGCACGCCTATCTCCACTTCGCACGCGGCGCGTTTGGAATAGGTCCTGCCGTCCGCGATGGCGTCGAGTATGCCGGTGAGTTCGTCGCCGAGGTACATGCTGACGATTGCGGGGGGAGCTTCGTTCGCGCCCAGACGGTGGTCGTTGCCCGCGCTCGCCGCGCTGATGCGCAAAAGATCCTGATGCTTGTCCACCGCCGCTATCATGAGGGAGATGATGAGCAGGAACTGCGCGTTGTCCGCGGGGCTCTTGCCCGGTTCGAAAATGTTGTGACCGAAGTTGGTGACGAGCGACCAGTTGTTGTGCTTGCCGCTGCCGTTTACTCCCGCGAAAGGCTTCTCGTGCAGCAGACAGGTCAGTCCGTGCTTTGCAGCGACTTTGCGCATGATCTCCATGGTGAGCTGGTTCTGATCGGTCGCCACGTTGACGGTGGTGTAGATGGGAGCAAGTTCGTGCTGCGCCGGAGCGACTTCGTTGTGCTTGGTCTTGGCGAGGACGCCGAGTTTCCAGAGTTCCTCGTCCAGATCCTTCATGAACGCCGCCACGCGGGGCTTGATCGCGCCGAAGTAGTGGTCCTCAAGCTCCTGTCCCTTGGGCGGTCTCGCGCCGAAAAGCGTCCTGCCCGTGTACATCAGATCGCGGCGCTTTTCGAACGCCTTGCTGTCGATGAGGAAGTATTCCTGTTCGGGGCCTACCGCGGAGTAAAGTTTCTCCGTCTTTCTGCCGAAGAGCCTGAGCAGCGCGACGCCTTCGCGGCTGACCGCTTCCATGGAGCGGAGCAGAGGAGTCTTTTTGTCAAGAGCCTGTCCGTTGTAGCTGCAGAACGCCGTCGGTATGCACAGCGTGCCGTCCTTGATGAAGGCGTAGGAAGTGGGATCCCATGCCGTATATCCGCGCGCCTCGAAGGTCGCGCGCAGTCCGCCGCTGGGGAAGGAGCTTGCGTCCGGTTCGCCTTTGATCAGCTCCTTGCCGCTGAACTCCATGATGACGCCGCCGTCCGCCGTGGGGGAGATGAACGAGTCGTGCTTTTCCGCGGAAAGTCCCGTCATGGGCTGGAACCAGTGCGTGAAATGCGTCACCCCTTTTTCCACCGCCCAGTCTTTCATGGCGTTTGCGATGATGTTGGCGGTTTCGAGCGGAAGGGGACGGTCGTGCGCGCAGCAGTCCTTGAATTCCTTGTAAGTGTTCTTTGGCAGACGCGCGCTCATGACCTGATCGTTGAACACCATGCTGCCGAACAGTTCGGACATTACCATAACATACTCCTTCTCCGCGGCGTTATACGCGGAAATTTATGATTATTATATTAAATTCCCTGCAACATAGCAAGTCATTTCGCCCTGTTCGTTCCGCGGCGGCGCGGCGGAACCGCGCGCCGCTTTCCGTTAAAACGAGAGAGGGACGCTCCCTTTCGGAAAGCGTCCCTGCTTCATATGCGGCATTATATACGCGGCCGCCGCCATTGTCAAGGAAATAATTGACATTTTTCGTGCGGCTTGCTATATTTACAGCGTCGGCGGACGGGATCCGCCGCAGTGTTCGCGCGGCTGTTTCCGCGACGGTGCGGAAGGGGAGCGGGACGCTTTTTTATTCGGAGGTCATATGGACAGCTACGTTTCTCCGCTTTGCGAAAGATATGCGAGCGACAAGATGAAACACATTTTCTCTCCGGACTTCAAGTTCACCACATGGCGCAGGCTCTGGATCGCCCTTGCCGAGGCGGAAAAGGAGCTCGGCATCGCCATCACCGACGAGCAGATCGCGGAGATGAAAGCGCACGTTTCGGACATCGACTACGCCTATGCCGCGGAGCGTGAGAAGGAAGTCAGGCACGACGTCATGGCGCACGTCCTCACTTACGGCAAGACGTGCCCCAAGGCGAAGCCCATCATACATCTGGGCGCGACCAGCTGCTACGTCGGCGACAATACGGACGTCATCCAGATGAGAGAGGGGCTTTTGCAGATACGTTCCCTTCTGCTGACCGCCATCGAAAAGACGGCGGATTTCGCCGAAGCGCACAAGGATCTGCCCACCCTCGCCTACACGCACTACCAGCCGGCGCAGCCCACGACGGTGGGCAAGCGCGCGTCGCTGTGGCTGCACGATCTGGTCATGGATTTCCATGATCTCGAATACCGCCTCGGCTCGCTGAAACTCCTGGGCTGCAAAGGCACTACGGGCACGGCGGCGAGTTTTCTCGAACTTTTCGAAGGCGACCGCGCGAAAGTCAAGAAGCTCGACTCCCTCATCGCGGAAAAGATGGGCTTTGACGCCACCTATCCCGTGAGCGGTCAGACGTACTCCAGAAAGGTGGACTACAACGTGCTTTCCGTGCTTTGCTCCATTGCGCAGAGCGCGACCAAGTTTTCGAGCGACATACGGCTGCTTTCCAACCTCAAGGAGGCGGAAGAGCCGTTCGAGAGCAAACAGATCGGGTCTTCCGCAATGGCGTACAAGCGCAATCCCATGCGCAGCGAGCGCATGGCTTCGCTTTCGCGCTACATCATCACGGACAGCCTGAACCCCGCGGTCACCGCCGCGACGCAGTGGTTCGAGCGCACGCTCGACGACAGCGCGAACAAGCGCATTTCCGTGCCGGAGGCATTCCTCGCCGCGGACGCCGTGCTGTCGCTTTACATCAACGTGATAAGCGGACTTAAGCTGTATCCGAAGATCATCGAGCGCAATCTTAACCGTGAACTGCCGTTTATGGCGACGGAGAACATCCTCATGTACTGCGTCAAGGAGAAGGGCGGCGACCGTCAGGAGCTGCACGAGGCGATAAGGAAGCATTCCGTCGCGGCGGCGGCTGTCGTCAAGGAAGAGGGCGGCGAGAACGACCTTCTCAGCCGCATACTTGCGGATCCGCTGTTCAAACTGACGAAAGAGGAGCTGGACTCCATCATGGACGTCAGACAGTTCGTCGGCTGCGCGCCGGAGCAGACGGAAGAGTTTGTGGAAGAAGTGGTCAGACCGCTGCTCAAAGCCAATCCTTACGACTCGCACGCCGCGTCCGCGATAAGGGTATGACTGCACGGCGGGAGAGGTCCGCGTCGTGATCCTGCCGGACGGGGCGGCGGTTTTTGCCGGATAACGGACAGCCGCCGGGCGGTCGGCGGAGTGTGCGCGCGTATCGGCGCGCTTTCAACGGAATAAAGTTTTATGCGAGGTGCATTATGCTTACGGCAATAGTGGGAATCAACTGGGGTGACGAAGGAAAGGGCAGGATGGTGGACCTCCTTTCCGAAAGTCAGGACGTCATCGTCCGCTATCAGGGCGGCAACAACGCGGGACATACCGTCGTAAACGAAAAGGGCAAGTTCGTGCTCAATCTACTGCCGTCGGGGATACTGCGCGAGGACAAAGTCAACGTCATGGGCAACGGCATGGTCATAGACGTGCACCACCTCGCGGGAGAGATCGACAGACTGCGCGAGGGCGGAGTGGAAGTCACGCCTGAGAATCTCCGCATAAGCGACCGCGCCGTCATCTGCTTCCCCTACAACGTCCAGCAGGACTGCCTGGAAGAGGACAGGCTCGCGGAGCGCAAGTTCGGCTCCACGCGCCGCGGCATTGCGCCGATATACGCGGACAAGTACATGAAAAAGGCGATCCGCATGGGCGACCTGCTGCACCCCGACTACCTGAGGGCGCGCATCGAAGAAGTGCTGGACTGGAAGAATCTCTGCCTCGGAGCGTACCCCGGCGCAAAGAAATATACGGCGGCGGAGATATCGGAGTGGCTCGCTGAGTTCGGCGACCGCTTCAAGCCGTATGTGTGCGACGTCGGAGCTTATCTCGGACTTGCCGCGCGCGAAGGGAAGAACATCATGTTCGAGGCTCAGCTCGGCGCGCTCCGCGACATCGACTTCGGCATCTATCCTTATACGTCGTCATCCAACACCATCGCGGCGTACGCTCCCATCGGTGCGGGTGTGCCCGACCTCAAGCTCGACAGGATCATCGGCATCATGAAGGCTTATTCCTCCTGTGTGGGAGAGGGCCCCTTCACTGCGGAAATGTTCGGCGACGAGGCGGTGCGTCTGCGTGAGGCGGGCGGCGAATACGGCGCGGCGACGGGCAGACCAAGGCGCGTGGGCGGCTTCGACGTCGTGGCTTCGCGCTACGGCTGCCGCGTGCAGGGCGCGGACGAGATCGCGCTCACCAAACTCGATGTGCTGGACGGCTTCGACCGCATCCCCGTCGTGGACGCATACGAGTGTTCGGGCGAGCTGACTTACGATTTCCCCTTCGGCGAGAAGCTGAACGCCGCAAAACCGCACATCGTTTACAAGGAAGGGTGGAAAGCTCCCACCTCCGGCTGCCGCAAGTTCTCCGACCTGCCGAAAGCCGCGCGCGAATACGTCGACTTTATCGAGAAGCAAGTCGATTGCGAAATCAAGTACGTTTCCGTCGGCGCGGAACGCGATCAGATCATCATCCGCTGACCGCACCGTTACCGTAGAGCAAAACGCACTGTTCCGAGTTGCCGGAGCGGTGCGTTTTTTGATTGCCGTTTCGGGGACGGCTTCCGTTTGTTTCCATTTGGGGACGGGGCAAAAATGGCAACAAACTTTACATTTTTGCCCCGTCCCCAAATGGAAAGTAGGCGGATACGCGACATTTTTGTAACTTTGTATAAATAACATTATTTATGGGCGGACAAAACGCCGAAAATTAACTATGTTTTACAAAATTTTTTTTCAAAAAGCCGCCAAAACACACACTTAATGCACGGTTCGGTCTTTACGATTGAGGAAAAAGGGTGGTTTCCCCGGCGGTTGCGGCGCGCTTCGCGTCTGCGTTTAATGCGTCCAATTCACGCGCGCTTGCGCGAAGGCGGCGTCCGAGGGATACACGCACAATGGGAGGAAGCGTATGAAAAAGAGAGTGACAGTCATCATAGCCTTGCTGGCGTGCCTCGTGCTCGCGGTCTGTCTCTTCGCCGCCTGCAACGACGGAGGGAGCACGACGAACCGGGGTGCTTTCTTTACTGTCACTTTTGACACGCAGGGCGGAAGTGCGGTGGACCCGGTGCAGGTGCGCCGCGGCGGCGTATTGGAACAGCCTGAAGATCCCGACCGTCCGGGGTATATCTTTGCGGGGTGGTATTTGGGCGACGGCAAGTACGACTTCGGTTCCCGCGTGAGTCAGGACATCACTCTTACGGCGCATTGGCAGGCGCGCAAAATAACCGTGCGTTTTGTGGCGGACGCGATCGCCGTCAAGGAAATAGAGCTCGACTACGGCGGTTCTGTCGCGCCGGAAGACATCCCGGCGGTGCCCGAAAAGGAAGGCTATACGGGAGTGTGGGACACGGTCGATCTCTCCGGCATAACTTCGTCCGTCACCGTGAATGCGGTCTACACTTTCATTGAAAGGGAAGTGACGTTTGTGCTCAACTATTCGGGTGCGGAGGACGTGACGATGATGACGGAGAACGGACTCATCGACTTCGTGCCCGAACGCGAGGGATATGTGTTCAACGGCTGGTGGTACAGCGGAGGACACACGGACGGAGGGTATATCCTCACCCGGCGCCACGACATGGAGGACGTCATTACGGAAGACGGCGTGACGCTCTATGCGGAGTGGGTGGAAGAGAAAGAGTACGCCTCCCAGCTTTCCGCGCCGTCCGTCAGCATAGATGGCAGCAGGTTCTCGTGGCAGGAGATCGAAGGAGCCACCGGATATGAAGTTTCGGTCAACACGACGCCGAAGGAGTCCGTCGTAACGGTCACGGACACGTACTTCGATTTTCCGTATTATTACAGCGCAGGCGATTATACCGTCCGCATACGCGCCCGCGGCGACGGTACGTCCACCAGAAACTCGGCATGGACGAGCAAACAGTATGCGCACAAGATCCTTGCCGCTCCGACAAGGATAGAGATCAACGACACCACTTCCGTCCTGACGTGGAACGGCGTTATGAATGCGTCAGACTACGAGATATACGTTAACGGCGAACTGAAGGACACCGTGTCTGTGCCGCACTACGACATGTCCGGATACGACGCCGGAGAATACAGGGTGCGGATCACCGCAAAAAGCAGCGGCTGGATCTCGACAAGCGCGAGTGCGGACATCATGAAAGCGCGCCTCAAAGCGCCGGAGGTGACGGTCGCCGATACTTACGACGGTTATCTGCTGACGTGGAATGCCGTCGTCAACGCCGACACGTACATCGTGACGATAGGCGAAGAGGAGTTCCGCACCGACGAGCTTTCTTTTACGGTGTCGTGCGGCAATGACGGCTTATGGCAGGATGCGAACGCGCTGACGGTCACCGTTGCGGCGTTCGACAGCGGAACGGATTATCTCATCTCGCTCGACGCCGCGGAGAACGAACTTATCCGCAAATATTCACTGACGCTGTCTTACGGTGAAGGTTACGTGAGCGGAAACGGATGGTTCAGAGTGGGAGAAGAGGTGACGGTCGAAGCATACGCTCCCGATTACCTCGCCCCCGAAACGAGCGCGATATGGCTGGGATGGTTCGACGGGGACGACGCGAGACTCGACGACGGCAGGCAGACTTATACGTTCGCCATGCCTGCGGAAGACACCGTTTATACGGCGGAATGGGGGTTTTTCGACGTTGCGTGCAGCAGCGCGGCGGCAGGGACGGCGGCTGCGGATAAGAGGGTATACAACGCGGGCGCGGCGGCAACGGTGAGCGCTTCGACGAACCCCGGCTATACGTTCGTGGGCTGGTACGACGGCGGCGAGAAACTGACGGATTCGCTCACATACGACTTTGCAATGCCATCCGAGAGCGCGACGTACACCGCAAAGTGGATCAAAGTCACCGTGG
>DVJC01000042.1 GCA_018710835.1 Candidatus Limadaptatus stercoravium
CAACGCAAGCACGATCACCAGAATTTTGCTGAATTTTTTCATGGATTGCCTCCCTGTTTGTTTCATTATGCAAACATACTACCACCGACGTTTATAAAAGGCAAACGATTTTGCATAAATTTTCTGCATAATCCCCTCTTTTCGCAAACACAGCGTATAATATGCAAAAATTTGTAATTTTTATGCAAATATGCGCCCGGACGCCGTCTCCGCAGGCTGTTTTTCTTGACGGAAACGCGCACGCGTAGTAAAATGAGTTGATAAAGCGATATCTCTTGTAAGGAGTTAAAGCGCGCATAAGGCGCGCGTGCGGAAGAATGCTGCTGAACGGTGCGAAAATACTCGTGAACTGTCTTGAAGAACAGGGCGTCCGGAACATTTTCGGATACCCCGGCGCGAGCATTCTGTCCGTTTACGACGCACTGGCGAAGTCCTCCATACGGCACGTACTCACCGCGCACGAGCAAGGCGCGTGTTTCGCCGCCGAGGGGTATGCCAGGCGCAGCGGAAAAGCCGGCGTAGTGCTCGCAACGTCGGGCCCCGGCGCGACCAACCTCGTCACGGGACTTGCGGACGCTTATATGGACAGCGTGCCGCTCGTTGCGATCACGGGCAACGTCCCTTTGGCGCAGCTCGGACACGACAGCTTTCAGGAAGTGGACATCTTCGACGTATCCATGCCCGTGACGAAGTACGGCATCATCGTGAAGAGCGCGTCCGAAATGGCTCCCGCGATAAGGCGCGCGTTCGCGCTGGCGGAAAGCGGCAGAAAAGGTCCCGTGCTGGTGGACGTACCGTCCGACATCTTCGACTGCTCGGCGGAATACGAGCCCGCGGTGCCGGAGCACACTCTCCCGTCCGCACCGGATGAGGAACAGCTTCGCGTCGCGGCGGAAATGATCGCGGCGAGCGAGCGTCCCGTGATATACGCGGGCGGCGGTGCCGCGCAGGCGGGCGCGGAACAGCAAATACTCGCGCTTGCGCGTCTTCTCAAGGCGCCCGTCACGGTGTCGTATATGGGCATAGGGTGCTGTCCTCCCGACTACGAGAGATACCTCGGAGTATTGTCCGACATCAACATCCGCGCCGCGGAAGCGGTGTCGGAGTGCGACCTTTTCATCACGGTGGGAGCGCGCTTCAACAGCAGATACGGCGCGTTCAACGGACTGCGCAAACGGCGCATTCCTCTGCTGCAGATAGACGCCGACCGCGCGGAGATAGACAAGAACGTGCACGCTTCCGCCGCCGTCATCGGCGACGCGGCGGCGGCTCTCGACGCTCTCCTGCCCCTCCTTGGCGAAAAGGAAGAGGCGGTGTGGGCTTATCCGGAGCTGGCGGACTTCCGCGAAGAAAACCGCGGCACACGGATAATCCGCGCGCTGTCGCAGGCTCTCGGACGGAACGTCACCGTCACAACGGACGTCGGACTGCATCAGGAATGGGCGGCGCACAACGCGCAGATCTTCTCCCCCCGCCGTTTCCTCACCAGCGGAGGACTCGGAGCAATGGGCTTCGGCATGGGAGCCGCGATAGGAGCGCATTTCGCAAGCGGCGACACCTGCCTGGTCGTCACGGGGGACGGATCGTTCAACATGAACATGAACGAGCTTACCACCGCCGTCAAACACCACGTTCCGCTCGTGGTCGCGGTGCTCAACAACAACGCGCTCGGCATGATACGCAAACTGCAGACGGCACGGAAGGTCAAAGGCTCCGGCGTGAACGCGCTTTATCTCAACGTCGATTACGCCGCGCTCGCGCAGGCTATGGGCGCGCGCGGTGTGACCGTGAACGAGGACGAGGACGTCGAAGAAGCCGTGGCTGCCGCACTGGACGGGCCTCTCCCCGTCGTCATAGACTTCAGGATCCCGATCAATACGGGAATATAAGAAAGCGAAAACGGAAGCAGACAAAGGAATCCGAGGAGAAATATGGACAACGCAACAAGACAGATAATCTCCATCCTCGTCAACAACCAGCCGGGCGTGCTCTCACGCATAGCCGGGCTCTTCTCGCGCCGCGGCTACAACATCGACGGACTGACCGTATGCGCCACGGAGGACGACAGATGGTCGCGCATGACCATCACGGTCTATGCCGCGCAGAACACCGTGAAACAGATCGTCGCACAGCTCGAAAAGCAGGAGGACGTGGTGAGAGTAATGGACTTCGACGTCAAGAACGTCGCCGCGCGCGAACTTCTGCTCATCAAAGTCGCTGTCGGCGGCGCGCGCCGCAGCGAGATCGTGGACCTGTGCACCCTCTTCGGCGCGAAAGCCATCGACGTGTGCGCGGACAGCATGATGCTGGAACTGACCGGCTCCACCGACAAAGTGGACAACTTCGTCAAAGTGCTCTCCGCCTACGACATTATCGAAATGGCGCGCACCGGCGGCGCGGCACTCGAACGCGGCTCGGACAGCCTCTCCGGCACGATACGACTATAACCGCGCGGCGCTGCTCTGCGCCGCCGCTTCCGCATGAAAGCAATACCGTGACGGTATTGCCGCATGCGGCGGAAAGCGGCGGATATGCACCTGCGTCCGCGCATATTTTTTATCAATCTCCGCAAAAATGCGACTTAATACATCGAAAATGAGGATATAAAATAAAGGTTATGGACGTAAATCAGGAAAAAGTCAATCAAGTAAGAAAGATAAGGATCTTCGACACGACGCTGCGCGACGGCGAACAATCGCCCGGCTGCAGCATGCACATCAACGAAAAACTCGACGTCGCGGAGGCTCTCGAACGCCTCGGAGCGGACGTCATCGAAGCAGGCTTCCCCGCCGCGAGCGAGGGAGAACTCAAGGCGGTGAAAGAGATCTCCGCCGTCATAAAAAACGCCACGGTAGCCGCGCTCTGCCGCTGCCGCAAGGAGGACATCGACAAAGGGTGGGAAGCGGTGAAAGACGCGGCGCATCCCCGTCTGCACGTCTTTCTCGCGACGTCCCCGATACACCTTAAGTACAAGCTCCGCATCGACGAGGACACGGCGGTCGAGATGATACGCACGCACACGCAGTACGCAAAATCGCTCACCGACGATGTGGAATTTTCCTTCGAGGACGCGACGCGCACTCCTTACGCGTTTCTCGCCCGCGCCGCGCGCACCGCGCTCGAAGCCGGCGCGACGACGCTCAACTTCCCGGACACCGTGGGATACGCCACGCCCGCCGAAATGAAGGAGATGATATCTTACATCCGCGAAAACGTGGCAGGCATAGACCGCGCCGCGATCGCGGTGCACTGCCACAACGACCTCGGCATGGCGGTCGCCAATTCGCTTGCCGCCGCGGAGGCGGGCGCGTCGCAGATCGAGTGCACGGTGAACGGCATCGGCGAGCGCGCTGGCAACGCCGCGCTGGAGGAAGTCGTCATGGCGATAAAGACGCGCCGCGACCGTTTCGGCATGTACACGGACGTGGTGACGGAACGCATCTTCCGCACAAGTCAACTCGTGAGCGGCATCGTCGGCATCAAGCTCCCGCCCAACAAGGCAATCGTGGGCAAGAACGCTTTCGCGCACGAATCCGGCATACACCAGCACGGCGTGCTGGCAAACAAAGCGACCTACGAAATCATGAGTCCGAAAGACATCGGAGTGCCCGAAAACACACTTTTCCTCGGCAAACACAGCGGTAAACATGCGTTTTCGGAACTTCTCGAAGAAATGGGCTACTCCCTCACTCCGGAACAGGTGGACGCTTACTTCCCCCGTTACAAGGAGCTTGCCGACCGCAAGAAAGAGGTCACGCGCAGCGACATCGACGCGCTGCTCTCAGGCATCTACCGCCGCCGCGTGAAGCGCATATATTCGCTCAAGGACTACGAGGTGACCGCCTACAAGAATTCCGCCTCCGCACTCATATCGCTCGAAGCGGACGGCAGGATACATTCCGACCGTATGACGGGCGACGGACCCGTGGACGCGGGATTCAAAGCCATCAACTCCCTCACGGGACAGAACTTCAAGCTCACGGACTATCAGGTGCATTCGGTGTCCGAAGGCAAGGACGCGCTCGGCGAAGCCACCGTCAAGCTCGCCTCTCCGGAGGACGGCAAGGTGATGACGGGCAAAGGCATCTCCACGGACGTGCTGGAAGCCTCGCTCATCGCATACATCAACGCCACCAACAAACTTCTGCAAGAGGAATGACATGAGGCTGGAATTTTACGACACCACTCTGCGCGACGGCGCGCAGGCGGCAGGGATAAGCTACTCCCTCTCGGACAAGAAACAGATCTTCGCCCTGCTCTCCGGCATAGGCATAGATCTCGTCGAGGGGGGCGATCCGGCGTCCAACCCGAAGGACGCGGAGTTCTTTCAGGAGTGCTCCTCGCCGCGGCTTGCCGCTTTCGGCTCGACATGCCGCAAGAACACTCCCGCCCAAAATGACGAGGGACTGTGCAAGCTGCTCGCCACGGGTGCGCGGACCGTGTGCATATTCGGCAAGACGAGCGTAAGGCACGTCGAAGAGGTGCTGCACGCGACAAAGGAGGAGAACCTCCGCATGATACGCGACAGCGTGCGTTTTCTGGCGTCGCACGGCAGACGCGTCGTCTTTGACGCGGAACACTTCTACGACGGCGCGGAGGAGGACATAGACTACGCTCTCCTCTGCATACGCACGGCGGCGGAAGCCGGCGCGGACACGGTGACTCTGTGCGACACCAACGGCGGCATCTTCCCCGACAAAGCGTACGAACTGACCAAAGCCGCAGCGGAGGCTCTGCCCGGAGTCACGACAGGCGTGCATTTCCACAACGACACGGGCACGGCGGTCGCGTCGTCGCTCGCGGGAGTGCGCGCGGGCGCAACGCATATACAAGGCACTTTCCTCGGATTCGGAGAACGGTGCGGCAACGCCAATCTCTCCACCATCATCGCGGATCTGGTGCTCAAAGGCGACTGCGAATGCGGCGTGGATCTTACCGCGCTCACGCGCACGGCGCACGCGGTGGCGGAGATAAGCAACGTCAAACTCGATCCGGCAATGCCGTACGTCGGCGCGGCGGCGTTCGCGCACAAGGCGGGCATGCACTCGGACGCGGTCATCAAGGATCCGCGCACTTTCGAGCACGTTTCGCCCGAAGCGGTGGGCAACCGCGACAGCATACTGCTCAGCGAAGTCGCGGGACGCAGCGCGGTGGCAAAAAAGCTGGAGAGGCTCTTCCCCTCTCTCGACAAATCCAATCCCAAGACCAAAGAGATCCTGGATATGATCAAGCTGCTTGAGATGAAGGGATACCAGTTCGAGGACGCGGACGGCAGTTTCGTGTTGCTGGCGGAACGCATGATGAACGCGTTCAGCCCCTCTTTCGAGCTGGAGCATTACTGCATCAAAGCCGTCCGTCCCGGCGGCGTGAACACGGCGGAAGTCGCCATCCGCGTGAACGGCGAAGTCACCTCAGTGTCCGAGACGGGCAACGGCCCCGTCAACGCGCTGGACAAGGCGCTGCGCTCCGCTCTCATCAAACATTTTCCGCAGATCGACGAGGTCGCGCTCATCGACTACAAGGTGCGTGTGGTGGACTCTTCCGCCGCCACGGGCGCAATGGTAAGGGTGCTCATCACCTCGTCGGACAAAAAAGACACCTGGACCACGGTGGGAGTCTCGACGGACATCATAGAGGCAAGCTGGTCCGCCCTCACCGACAGCTTCGAATACAAGCTGACGGGCAGAGGAAAAATCGTGTGAGGCGCTTATGAAAATGACTGCAACCCAAAAGATATTCGCAAGACATACGGGACGCGGCAGCGTAACCGCGGGCGAGCTTATCACCGCGGACGTCGATCTCGTCCTCGGCAACGACATCACCTCCCCCGTTGCGATCAAGGAGATGAAAAAGGCGGGAGAGAGGGTGAAATATCCCGACAAAGTCGTGCTCGTCCTCGACCATTTCGTGCCGGCAAAGGACATCAAGTCCGCCGAACAGTGCAAGACGGTGCGCGATTTTGCCGCGGAACAGGGCATCAGGCACTTTTACGACGTAGGGCGCGCGGGCGTGGAGCACGCTCTCCTGCCCGAACTCGGACTCATCCGTCCCGGCATGCTCGTAATAGGCGCTGACAGCCACACTTGCACCTACGGCGCGCTGGGCTGCGTGTCCACGGGCGTGGGCTCCACGGACATGGCGGCGGCAATGCTCACGGGCAAGCTGTGGTTCAGAGTGCCGGAGGCCGTTAAAATCGTGCTCACCGGCTCCCTCAAAAGGTTCGTGACGGGCAAGGACGTCATACTTACGCTCATCGGCATGCTCGGCGTGGACGGAGCGACCTACAAGTCACTCGAATTTTTCGGGAACGTTTCCGCGCTTTCCGTCGACGACAGACTGACCATCGCCAACATGGCGGTGGAATGCGGCGCGAAGAACGCGTTCTTCCCCGTGGACGAAGCGGCGGCGGAATATCTCCGCTCGCGCGGCGCGGAATACGCCGGAAGCGATGTCGTCTTACCCGACGATGACGCGGAATACGGTCGCACGATAGAGCTCGACCTCTCCTCCGTCATGCCGGCGGTGGCGTTCCCCCACCTGCCCTCCAACGTGAAATTCTTCGGCAAAGACGTGCCGGAAGGGCTGAAGATCGACCAGGTAGTGATAGGCAGCTGCACCAACGGCAGGCTGTCCGATATGCGCGCCGCGGCAAGCGTCATGCGGGGCAGAAAAGTCGCGGACGGCGTGAGGTGCATCGTCATCCCCGCCACCATGGAAGTGTACAAAAAGTGCATAGACGAAGGGCTGACCTCGATCTTTATCGACAGCGGCGCGGCGGTGTCCACCCCGACGTGCGGTCCCTGCCTCGGCGGATACATGGGCATACTCGCGCACGGCGAACGCGCCGTCGCCACCACCAACCGCAACTTCGTGGGACGCATGGGCGACGTGACGTCCGAGGTATATCTCGCCTCTCCCTACGTTGCCGCGGAGAGCGCAATACAGGGCGTGCTGGCATGCCCGAAGGAGTGAATATGCAAGGCGGAAAAGTATTCAAATACGGCGACAACGTCAACACGGACGTGATAATACCGGCAAGGTATCTCAACGACGCGAGCGCGGAAAATCTCAGCGCGCACGCCATGGAGGACATAGATCCCGACTTCGCGAAAAATGTGCGCAAAGGCGACTTCATCGTGGGCGGCTGCAACTTCGGCAGCGGCTCCAGCCGCGAGCACGCGCCTCTCGCCATCAAGGCGTCGGGAGTGCGCGCGGTCATCGCAAAAAGTTTTGCGCGCATCTTCTTCCGCAACGCGGTCAATATCGGTCTTTATATCGTGGAAAGCCCCGAAATGGCGGATGAAATCAACGAAAATGACGTTTTAACTCTCGAAAACGGCATTTTAACAGACGTCACCACGGGCAAAAGCTATACCCTTCCGCCCATGGACGAGCATGTCGCGCGCATTCTCGAAAAAGGCGGACTCATGGAGGCGGTGAAGCAATGAAAGCGAAGATACTTCTGCTCCCCGGCGACGGCATAGGACCGGAGATAGTTTCGTCGGCAAGACGGGTGCTCGAATGTGTTGCGGACAAATTCAAGCACGAATTCGTCTTTTCCGAAGCGCTCATAGGCGGCGCGGCGATCGACGCCGCGGGACACCCTCTGCCCGAGGAAACAGTAAAGGCGGCGCACGCCGCGGACGCGGTGCTGCTCGGTGCGGTGGGAGGTCCCAAGTGGGACAGCGCCCCCGTGCGTCCCGAAGCGGCGCTGCTCGCCATGCGCAAGGAACTCGGTCTTTACGCCAACATCCGTCCGGCGAAGCTCTTCCCCGCGCTGAGAGGCGCCTCATCCCTGAAGGATGAGATTGTGGAGCGCGGCATAGACCTCGTCACAGTGAGGGAGCTCACGGGCGGCATCTATTTCGGCGAGCGCGGCTACCGCACGGGTGCGACGGGACGCGAGGCGTACGACACGGAGAGTTATTCGGAGATAGAGATCGAGCGCGTGGCGCGCATCGCGTACGAACTTGCCGAAACGCGCCGCAAAAAGGTCTGCCTCGTGGACAAGGCCAACGTGCTCACGTCCTCGAAACTCTGGCGCAAAGTCGTGAGCGACATCGCGGAGGACTACCCTTCCGTGCAGCTCGACATGATGTATGTGGACAACGCGGCGATGCAGCTCGCGCTCGCGCCGTCGCAATTCGACGTGCTGCTCACTTCCAATCTCTTCGGCGACATCCTCTCCGACCTCACGGCGGCGATAGTGGGCAGCATAGGCGTGATGCCCTCCGCGTCCCTCGGAGCGACTTCCGTGGGAATGTACGAAGCCATCCACGGTTCCGCGCCCGCGCTTGCAGGGCTGGACAAGGCGGATCCGATAGGCACTATCCTTTCGGCGGCAATGATGCTCCGTCTGTCCTTCGACCTCGGCGCGGAGGCGAACGCCGTAGAATGCGCGGTGGAAGGCGCTCTCGACGACGGACTGGGCACCGCCGACATAGGCGGCACGCTAGGCACCCGCGCCATCACGGACGAGATCATAAGACGCATCTGACCACGCACGGCGCAAAAGCGCAAAACACTCACCGTGCGTCATCATCCGACATCCGCACGCACCGAAAGACCGCCGCATCCGCCGCTCCGTTATATCCGAGGGAGGAACTTCCTGTGACAGAAGAAGAAAGGATCTTTGCAGGTAAGCTGTTCGCATCCGAAGTCCCGGAGCTTCGCTGACCGCACGTCGGACTCACGAACGTCGAATTCACTTTCAACCGAAAAATCGAAATCGAAACGCAAAAGCCCGTCGGAGTGACGGGCTTTTGCGTGTACAATTATCACCATTTTTTCTGTTTGCGAATATTTTCTATTTCTGCTTTGCTCCCTCGTCTTTTCCGCGCTTGCCGCGGCGGAAGAGTTTCGACGCGCCGCCGTATGACGGCAGATTGAGAAGCCTTGTCCCCAACACGAGATTGAGCACGGCGAAGAGCACTATGCTTCCGGCTATGTACACCGCCATGATGTCCGTACCGACGTTTGCGCCGAAGAGATCGATCTCCATGGAGAATGCTCCGGCAATGCCGTCGTGCGCCGCCTGAGGGAGTCCCGCGGTGAGGTTCTCCAGCGCGCCGCCCATGAGGAAGTTGCGGAAAAGCCCCGCGGAGTGTGTGCCGGGCAGCAGCGCCGCGACATACTCCACCCCGTCCGGGAATGCGGACATTGGCATGTACGCGCCGATGAGGAAGCCTATCGCCGCGCTGACAATGCCCACAAAGCCGCTGAGAGCCCCCTCGGTGCGGAAGAGCGCGCACACCAGCACCGAGAACAGCGTGGATGAGAGAGAGGAAAAGAGTATCGTCCCTATGACCGCGAACGCTTCGCCCGCAGACAGCATGAATCTCCCGGTCGCCGCGAGATACACGAAGGCAATAAGGCATACGACCGTAACGATGACGACGGTAACGATAAAGTTGAACGCGAAATACGCCAGCGTGACCGTTTGTTTCCGCACGGGCGAAACAAGGCAGTCGCGGATCTGCCCCCTGCACTTGTCCTGCACCATGACGGAATTTGCGCTGAAGGAAACCGTTATACACGCCACACCGAGCACTCCGGCGACCATCCAGCTGTCCACGAAAGCGCGCACGTCGTCCTCGGGCACGGGCACTCCTTCGGGAAAGAATCCTGCCACGGTATCGGCTTGAATTTCGCCGAGAAAGAGAATGTAAAGCATGAAAACTATGAGCGGCGCAAGCAGTGAGAAAAACACCGCCATGCCGTCTTTCAGGAACACTTTGCAATGCCGCCTTACCAGCTGCGAGAAAGCGTAAATTTCACCTGTTATTTTCTGTGTAAAGGTCATTCCGCTCCGCCTCCCGTGAGCTTCTTGCCCGTGACGCGGAGGAACACGTCGTCCATGTCCCCCTTCACCACTTCGAAGTCCGTCGCGAGGTCCGGGTGCGTGATGACGAAATCGCGCGCGGCGGCGGTGCTTGACGTCTTGACGCGGTAGCACTCCCCTTCATAATCGAAATCAAACCCCTCCGCCGCAAGCCGTGCGGATGTCGCGGCGTCCCGCGGACGGTAGAGTCTGACGTAGTCGCCGGAGTACAACGTCTTGAGCTCGTGCGGAGTGCCCTCCGCCGCGATGCTGCCGTCGTCCATGATGACGACGGTGTCCGCGTCCGCCGCTTCTTCCATGTAATGGGTGGTGAGAAAGAGAGTCATGCCCGTCTCGCGGCGCAAAGTGTGCAGCACGTCCCACACGCGGCGGCGCGTCTGAGGGTCCAGCCCCGTGGTCGGCTCGTCCAGAAAGAGCACGGACGGACGGTGCACCAGCCCGCGCGCGACGTCGGCGCGGCGGCGCTGACCGCCGGAAAGTTTGCCGTAAGGGCGCGCGAGAATGTCCGCAAGCCCGAAAAGCTCCGTCACTTCCGCCACGCGCGCTTTGAGGGCGGCGCCGCGCAGCCCGTAAAAGGACGCGCGCACGGCGAGATTGTCGCCGACGGTAAGCCTGTCGTCCAGGACGGAACCCTGAAAGACTATGCCTATCCTGCGCTTGATCTCCTCGCTCTCGCGGTCGATGTCGAAGCCGTCCACGAACGCCTTGCCCGACGTCTTGGGGAGGATAGTGGAAAGTATGTTGATGGTCGTACTCTTGCCCGCGCCGTTCAGTCCGAGGAACGCGAAAAGCTCTCCGCGTTTCACCTCGAAGGAAATGTCCTTCACGGCGCGCACGTCGCCGTAGTTTTTGACCAGGTGCAGGACTTCGACCGCTTTATCGGTGGCAGCCATACGCAAACGTCAGGCGACGTTGTCCTCGATGAACTTCACCACGTCCGCGACCGTCTTCATCTCCGCGACGTCGCCGTCGTCTATGGTGACGCCGAACGTTTCTTCCACGCTCATGAGCATATCGACGATGTCAAGGCTGTCCAGTCCGAGATCCTTGATGATGTCGCTCTCCGGAGTGACTTTCTCCTCGTCGATGCCGATCTGATTGACCGCTATGGCTTTGAGTTTCTCGAAAATATCGTTGTTCATAATACTCCTCGCTTTTTCGAAATTGATGTTTTATCTGTCGCATACGGCGGATAAAACCGTCTTTTTGCCGCATGCTTATTGGTTGCCGTCTTTGTTCCCCTCTCTTCCCTCGACGTGGTTAAGGTCGATGAGATAGGCGGTGATATTCTGCGGTTCGGCGCACACGCACGCGTCGTAACCGTCAAACACATCGAAATGTTCGAAGTGCGCGTCCTCAGGGACGGGCTTGCGAAAGTCCCTGAGCCCCGCTCCCGTGAACTTGAGCCAGCTCTCACGCTCCGTCCACTTCCTGAAGAAGTCCTCCTCGTCCTCCGCCTCAATGAAGGCGAATTTCCCGAAATCGACGGGGCGTATCTTCTCGATGTCTACTCCGATCTCGCTGTGGGAGATGCCGAGCATTATGATCCCGTGCGAATGCGAGAGCGAGAAGTGCGCGCCGCCGCGGTCGAAACGCGGCTTTTCGTCCTCCTCGCGGATGATGTTCACCTCGCGCGGATAGTCGCCGCCGGCCGCGTTCATGATGTCCGCAAAATGCGCGTAACAATGCTTAATGAACGCGTCGCTGTCACACTCTCCCTCCGCAAAAAAGAGGATCATCTCCTGCTGCCTCCCAGCCTGCCGTAGGTGTTGTTGATGTCGAGGAAAAAGTCCCTGTCCACGGACATCATCAGCTCGTACGCAAGGCGGAACTCCCAGTTGCCCTCCGGCGTACCGGGAACGTTGACGCGGGTGTCCGCGCCGTAACCCAGCATGTCCTGCACGGGGAATATCGCAAGCACCGCGGACGAAGCCGCTATCGTGCGGAGTATCGCCTTGGTCGACTGGCACGACGGACCGCCGCTGCCCCATCCGGGGCCCGTGAAGCCGCAGTATTTGAGCGCGAACGCGCGCGCGTCCGGATTCATCTCGTACAGCCAGCCCAGCAGCGTATTGTTGTCATGGGTGCCCGAATAGGCGACGTTGGTCCTGTCGTAGAAGTAGGGCAGATGCACGCTCTGCGTACCGTCGAACGCGAACTGGAACACCCTCATCGTGGGTATGCCCGTACCGTCGATGAACTTCCTGCAATCGGGATCTATCAGTCCCAGATCCTCCGCGATGAACAGCGCGGAAGGATTGTCGGCGAGCATGAGGTCGATGAGTTCCTGCCCGGGACCGTACTCCCAATGCCCGTTGACGGCGGTGTCGCCGTCCCCGGCGGGAATGGAGAAGTAATTGTAGAAAGCGCGGAAATGGTCCAGCCGCAGCGCGTCGTACATCTTCAGACAATGAGATATGCGCTTGCGCCACCACCTGTAGCCGCTCTTTTTCATCGCGGCGAAATCGTAAAGACAGTTGCCCCAGATCTGTCCTTTTGCGGCGAAAGCGTCGGGAGGCACTCCTGCCACCGCGCGCGGGCGGCCTTTTTCGTCCAACTGAAACTCCGCCGCATTCGTCCACACGTCCACGCTCTCCGTGGCGACGTAGAATGGAAGATCTCCGATGATCTTCACCCCCCTCGCGTTGACCTTTTCCTTCAGCGCGTACCACTGTCTGTAGAACTCGTACTGCTCGAACACATAATACGCGATCTCGTCCGCCAGCTCTTTCCTCGCCGCGGCAAGCGCGCCCGCGTCGCGGAAGGCAAGCCCGCTCTCCCACTTCGTCCAGTCGCCGCCGTAGCGCGCGGCAAGTGCCATAAAGAGCGCGTAGTCGTCCAGCCAATAGCTTTCTTCCTCCGCGAACGCGTCGATCTTTTGACGTATCTCGGAGTTTATACGCCCGAAAGCGATGCGTAAAACGCGCGTTACGTTCTCACGCGCAAAGGCGTAGTCCACCCTGTACGGCTCGCCGCCGTACTTCGCGCCCGCCGCCTCCTCCGCTGTCAGCAGTCCCTCTTCGTACAGCGAATGGGGATTGATGAAAAGGAAGTTGCCCGCATGCGTCGAGTAGCCGGAATACGGAGAATTGCCCGCTCCGAGTATTGTGAGAGGCAGCACCTGCCACCACGAAAATCCCATGTCGGCGGCAAGCTCCGCAAACACCTCCGCATCGCGCGAGAAGCACCCTATCCCGTACGGACTCGGCAGCGCACTGACGGGCATGAGCACGCCTGCTCCGCGTTTGAACTCCGCTTGTTTCATTCTTCCACCCTGATGAGCGCGGCGATATTCTCCACGCCGGAGAGCTGCGCTATGCCTTCGAGCGCTTTGCGCATGGTGCTCTCCCTGGTTTCGTGCGTGACGAAAATGACGGCGACCTCCCTTGACACCGCTTCCTTCTGCACAACGGTGGCGAGGGATATGCCGCAGCGGCCGAACACGCCCGTGATCTTGCTCAGCGTCCCCTCCTCGTCTGACACGGTGAGGCGGACGTAGTAACGCGATGAGAAATCGGACGCGAAGTCCTCGTCATTGACCTCGCTCTCCAGCTCCCACGGGAACTTGCGGTGCTCCGTTCTGCCCGCGGCGAACACTATATCGCTCACGATCGCGCTGCCCGTGGGGAGCGCGCCCGCGCCTCTGCCGTAGAGCATGATGTCGTCCACGCTGTCGCCGTGCACGTACACCGCGTTGAAAGATCCGCTGACCGACGACAGCGGATGCCCCGACGGCAGGAACGCCGGATGCACGCGCGCCTCGATCTTCCCGTCGCGGTTTTTGGAGATGGCGAGAAGTTTGATAGTGTACCCCAGCTCCTTGCCGTAGTTGATGTCCTCGACGGCGATGCCGGAGATGCCTTCGCGGTAGATCTTGTCGACGGGCACGCGCTTTTTGTAGGCGAGGGAGGACAGTATGCTGTTCTTGTACATGGCGTCGAAGCCTTCCACGTCCGCGGTGGGATCCGCCTCGGCGTATCCGAGCGCCTGCGCGTCTTTAAGGCACGCGGCGTAATCCACCCCCTCGTCGCTCATGCGGGAGAGGATGTAGTTGGTGGTGCCGTTGACGATGCCTTTGAGAGAGGTGACGTGATTTGCCTGCATACCGTCCGTCAGCGTGCGGATGATCGGGATGCCTCCGGCGCAGCTGGCTTCGAAGTAAAGTCCGCCGCCGCCCTTTTCCGCCGCCGCTTCCAGCTCCGGCCAGTTTTTGGAGAACATCTCCTTGTTGGCGGTGACGATGCTCTTGCCGGCTTCCAGCGCCTTGATGAGGAAGGTCTTTGCCGGCTCGATACCGCCGAAAAACTCCGCCACGACGGAGATCTCAGGATCGCTGACCACTCTGTCTATGTCGGTGGACACTATGGAGAGGTCCACTCCGAGTTCCTTACATCTGTCGAGATTTTTTTCGAGGATGCACTTGATCTCGATGTCGATACCGTCGTTGCGTTTGATGAATTCGCGCTGCGAGGTGAGGATCTGATACGTCCCTCCGCCCACAACGCCCAGCCCGAGCAGGGCGACTCCGATTTTTTTCATATATTCTCCTGAAAGTTAGTGACGGCTTGCGCCGTATGTTTTCCGTTTCTGTGCCGCAGGACGCCGCCCCGGCGCGCTATTTCGCGCTATTTCGCGCGGTTGAGATCGTAGATATATTTCAGCCCTTTGAGCGCGAGCGCGCGGTCGGTGATGTCGATAAGCTCCGGTTCCACGCCCGCGATAAGCTCCGAAAGACCGCCCGTCGCCACGACCTTCGCGCCCTTCATTTCGGGGAGGGTGCGGTATTTTGCCACCATGTATTTCACAAGCCCGGCATAGCCGTAGATGATGCCCGACTGCATACAGCTCTTCGTGGACGTGCCGACGATGCTCTCCGGCGTGGAGAGCTCCACCCTGGGGAGTTTCGCCGCGGTATGCACCAGCGACTCCGTCGCGGTCTTGACGCCGGGCGCGATCGCGCCGCCGATGAACTTCCCTTCCGCCGTGACGAGGTTGAACGTCGTCGCCGAGCCGAAATCCACCTCGATCACCGGACCGCCGTAAAAGCGGTACGCCGCCGCCGCGCCCACCATCCTGTCCGCGCCGAGCTCGGAAGGATTGTCGTAGCACAGCTCTATGCCCGTCCGCGTGCGGTGGTCCACCACTATGGGACGCTTGCGCGTGTAGTAGGAGCACATGTGCTCTATCGTGTAGTTGAGCGAGGGCGCGACGGACGACATCACCGCGCCGTCCACGTCCTCGAAGGTGTGTCCGCCCTGGCGCAGCAGGTCGTAGATGACCATGCCGTACTCGTCCGCGGTGTGGGACGCGACGGTGGAAACGCGCCATGTGTAGGCAAGCTCGTCCCCCTTGAAGATCCCTATCTTGACATTGGTGTTGCCGATGTCCATGGCAAGCAGCATAAACCCTCCCACGCCCACGCGCGCAGACGCGCGCTCGGCCGAAAGAACATAGTTTAGGACATTATACCAAAACAATTCTTCTTTATCAAGTCATAATATGCCGCCGTCGGAGCGCGGAGGCGCATTTCAGTTGGAAAGTGCGAGCACGAACGACAGCACAAGACAAAATCCGTTGAAAACCAGCACCGGGAAATACGAAACCGCAAGCACCCTGTCCTCCGCGGCGAATCTCACTTCCAGAAAAAACGACACTGCAAAAAGCAGCAGAATGACGACCGCTCCGCCGTAAAGACTCTTCATGCGGAATACCGTGGAAAGATAAAGCGCGGCAAGCTCTCCGGAAAGCGCGAGCGCAGCCATGTACGGAAAAAACTTCTTCTTCACCACAAGGCGCGTTATCACCGCGGCGCAGCACGCGTACACCAGCGTGACAAGCACGGAGAAACCGAACGCACTCGGCATAAAAACGGGTTTTACGAGCGCGGAATACCACTTGACGTCGATTTTCAGACAAATTTCGCCCGCGACCGCCATCACCAGGATGCAGCCGAGCGCTGCAGTCATACCCGTGATCCTCTTCACCCACTCCACTTGAAAAGTGTATTCTTCCGCCCGCCCGCGTTATGCACGGGGAAGATATGTGACAAAAAACGCGCGGCGCGCGTATGGTGAGGTAGGAGCGATCCGAGTTTGAAAGGAGGTACATATCATGAACGGCTTCTTTGGTAACGGCGGCTGCGGATGCGACAACATCATCCTCTTGCTGCTCCTGCTCTCCTGCTGCAACGGGAACGGAATGGGCTGTCTTTGCGACCTGCTCCCCATCCTTCTCATCCTGTGCTGCTGCGGCGGCGGCAACCTCTGCGGCAACAACTGCTGCAAGTGAGCGAAAATCCCCTCGGACTCCCGAGGGGATTTTCCTGCCCTCCCGCCCCTTACGGACGAGAAAAATTCATTGCATTTTACACCGCTCCTCTGCTCCCCCTCGTTTGCATAAACGACTTGTAGTCAAAATGACCAGAAGTTTTATTTGCAGCGGAGTGTCGGGCGTCTGTTTTAATGGCGGGGCTTTGGAGTTTTTACGTATTAAACAGATCGTTCTGGCATATAACGGCTTGTAGTCAAAATGACTAGAAGTTTGATGTGCGGCAGAGAAGGAGTTGACAGAGGATGAAAAGAGGACGTGGCGGCGGGGGACTTGACGCCATAGAAAACCGCCGGATAAGGAAAGAGCGGGGACGGCTCCGCGCCGCCGCGCTTTCGGTTCGGTTTTCCGTTTTGTTCTTGTTGCCTTTTCCGTGGCGTGTGCTTGGCTGCGGCGCGCGTCAGCGCGGCGCACTTGTCTATGCCAAGCACACGCCATGGTGCCAAACGGTTAAAATATCGGAATTTATTATCGTTTTGCCTATAATTTTTCTTGTCTATGCCAAGCACACGCCATGGTGCCAAACGGTTAAAATATCGGAATTTATTATCGTTTTGCCTATAATTTTTCTTGACAGAATTAGTTCCATATAGTACTATGTATTCGTACTATATAGTATAAATAATTCCGGGAGACACTGTTATGAAAGAAATCAAGATCGCACAGGCACCCGTTTTCACTTCCCCCAACCCCATGACTTTTATCTGCTCCAAGAAGGCGGACGGGAAAACGAACATGGCAACGCTCGCTTTTTGGACGTATGCTTCCACCAACCCTGGGAAAGTCGTGTTTTCACTGAACAAGGGCGCTTACACTTT
>DVJC01000043.1 GCA_018710835.1 Candidatus Limadaptatus stercoravium
AAATCAACTTCACGTCTCGCGGAGAATGTTGTGCCCCCTCCTTCCCTTCGGGCTTTCCTCCCCCACTGCGTCGCAGCTCGCGCTTGCCTGACGCGGCGGCGCGAAGTGCCGCCGCTCATCTGTCGCACGGCCGCTCCTTTTACCCCACAAAACATGCGTTTTGCGGGGATCCCCCTGTTTGGGACAACCCTCCTATCATGCGGGACTGCCTTTTCGTCCTTTTGAAAAAACTTTTATTCTCGCACTGACATAATCAAGCGGAAAACAGTACTTACTGAACATCGCTCGTGATTCACCCAACCGAAAATGCTTTCGGCGGGGACCCCGAGGGGAGGAAGGCGACTCGACGCGCACTACGCCCGTGTCTAGTTAAGTTCTCATCTAGCTTGCGAGGTCGCAGACTAACCCCACCAAAATACTTTTAGCGGGGCTCCCTTGGGTGAGCTGCGCGTATTCCGTTTGCAAACGCGCGCTCCCCTGCCGCGGCACGAAATAAACCTACGCCGTACGCGGCGGTGTGGAGTAACTCGTCAATTCCGCAAATGTGTCGGGAAATCGGGAAAAATTTTCTTCATTTCCCTGTGTATTTCCGTTGACATCGCCATGCGGATCTCATATAATCCTTATCGACACGCGAAGTAACGATACAAAGCGTATCGATTCTGAACAGGACTATGCGGCGGCTGCGCCGCGGTGCGGAACACTGATATGGCGGAAAACGACAAAACTCTGTCCCTCGCCACTTTGCAGAGAATGCCCGGTTATCTGAGGTATCTCAAACACAAGGAGGCGGACGGCGCGGAATACATCTCCTCCGTAGGACTCGCGGAGGCGATGCAGGAAAATCCCGCGGTGGTGAAGAAGGACCTTTCCATGGCGGTGGTGAGCGAGGGAAAGCCGAAGGTCGGATATTACATTCCCGACCTCATCCGCGACATCGAGAGCTTCATGGGCTACGACAACGAGAAGGACGCCGTGCTGGTGGGCGCGGGCAAGCTCGGTCAGGCGCTGCTCGGATACGGCGGATTTGAAAAATACGGGCTGAACATCGTGGCAGGGTTCGACGTGGATCCCGTCCTCGTCGGGACGGAGGTGCACGGAAAAAAGATACTTCCCTACGACAAACTCCAGGACACGGTGCGCAAGCTGAACATCAAAATGGCGGTGCTGACTCTCCCTGCGGCGCAGGCGCAGAAGGCGGCGGACGCGCTGGTGGAAGCGGGAGTACGGGCGATATGGAACTTCTGCCCCGTCACCCTGAGCCTGCCGGACACGGTGGCTGTAAAAAACGAGAACATGGCGGCGTCGCTCGCGGTGCTGTCGGCAAAACTCAAAGAAATACTCAAAAAAGAAGAAAACAACTAAACAGGAGACCGATATGGAAGAGACCAAACTGTATCAAGTCGTGGACAGCGTCGAAAAGCTGGAAGACACCATCGCCCGCGTGCGTGAGGCGCAGAAGAAGTTCGCCGAATACACGCAGGAGCAGGTGGACGCGATCTTCTTTGCCGCGGCAATGGCTGCCAACCAGCAGCGTATACCGCTCGCCAAAATGGCCGTCGAGGAAACAGGCATGGGCGTCGTCGAGGACAAAGTGATCAAGAACCACTACGCCTCCGAATACATCTACAACGCCTACCGTCACACCAAGACCTGCGGCGTGATCGAAGAGGACAAATCCTTCGGCATCAAAAAGATAGCCGAACCCGTGGGCGTGATCGGCGCGGTCATCCCCACCACCAACCCCACGTCCACCGCGATCTTCAAGACGCTCATCGCGCTCAAGACGAGGAACGGCATCATCATCAGCCCCCACCCCAGAGCCAAAAAGAGCACGATAGAAGCCGCAAAAGTGGTGCTTGAGGCGGCGGTCAAGGCAGGCGCGCCCGAAGGCATCATCGGCTGGATAGACGTCCCCTCCCTCGAAATGACCAATCTGCTCATGAAGGAGTCCGACGTCATTCTCGCGACGGGCGGTCCCGGCATGGTCAAGGCGGCATACTCCTCCGGCAAACCCGCAGTGGGCGTCGGCGCGGGCAACACTCCCGCCATCATCGACGACAGCGCGGACATTCTGCTTGCGGTCAACAGCATCATCCACTCCAAGACTTTCGACAACGGCATGATCTGCGCGTCCGAACAGTCCGTCATCGTGCTGGACAAGGTCTACAACAAAGTCAAGAAAGAGTTCCAGGCGCGCGGCTGCTATTTCCTCAACCCCGAAGAGACCGAGAAAGTGCGCAAGACCATCATCATCAACGGTGCGCTCAACGCGAAGATCGTCGGTCAGAAAGCGGCGAAGATCGCCTCTCTCGCCGGCGTGGAAGTGCCCGAGGACACAAAGATCATCATCGGCGAAGTGACCAGCGTGGACATCTCCGAGGAATTTGCGCACGAGAAGCTCTCCCCCGTCCTCGCCATGTACAGGGCGAAGGATTTCGAGGACGCGCTCGACAAGGCGGAGCACCTCATCGCGGACGGCGGCTACGGCCACACCTCCTCCCTCTACATCGACGTCGTCAGAGAACAGGCCAAGATCGACGAGTACACCCACCGCATGAAAACATGCCGCGTGCTCATCAACACCCCCTCCTCGCAGGGCGGCATAGGCGACCTGTACAACTTCAAGCTCAAGCCCTCCCTCACGCTCGGATGCGGAAGCTGGGGCGGCAACAGCGTCAGCGAAAACGTGGGCGTCAAACACCTTGTCAACATCAAGACCGTCGCGGAAAGGAGAGAGAATATGCTGTGGTTCAGAGCACCCGAAAAGGTGTACATAAAGAAGGGCTGTCTGCCCGTTGCCCTTGACGAATTAAAAAATGTCATGGGAAAAAAGAAAGCTTTTATTGTCACGGACAGTTTTTTGTATCATAATGGATATACGAAGACCATCACCGACAAGCTCGACGAGATGGGCATCGCGCACACCACGTTCTTCAACGTCGCGCCCGATCCCACTCTCGCCTGCGCCAAGGAAGGCACTGCGGCGATGCGCGCTTTCGAGCCCGACTGCATAATCGCGGTCGGCGGCGGCTCCGCAATGGACGCCGGCAAGATCATGTGGGTGCTGTACGAACATCCCGAAGTGGACTTCATGGATCTCGCCATGCGTTTCATGGACATCAGAAAGCGCGTCTACACCTTCCCCAAGATGGGCGAAAAGGCGTACTTCATCGCAGTCCCCACCTCCGCCGGCACGGGCAGCGAGGTCACTCCCTTCGCGGTCATCACGGACGAGAAGACGGGAGTCAAGTATCCCCTCGCCGACTATGAGCTCATGCCCGACATGGCGATCGTGGACGCGGACATGATGATGAACGCGCCCAAGGGGCTCACCTCCGCAAGCGGCATCGACGCCGTGACGCACGACCTCGAAGCCATCGCGTCCATGATGGCGACCGACTACACGGACGGACTCGCCCTGCGCAGTCTGCAGATGATCTTCAAGTATCTCCCCCGCGCCTACGACAACGGTCCCAACGACCCCGAAGCGCGCGAGAAGATGGCAAACGCCGCCACGATGGCGGGCATGGCATTCGCCAACGCCTTCCTCGGTGTGTGCCACTCCATGGCCCACAAGCTCGGCGCATTCCATCATCTGCCCCACGGCGTGGCTAACGCGCTCATGATAGACGAAGTCATCCGCTTCAACTCCGCGGAAGTGCCGACCAAGATGGGCACCTTCCCGCAGTACGACCATCCCCACACCCTCGCGCGCTATGCCGAAGTCGCGGACGCGCTGGGCATCAAGGGCAAGAACGACGAGGAGAAGGTGGAGAACTTCATCAAGGCGCTCGACGAGCTGAAGGCGAAGGTCGGCATCAAGAAGACCATACGCGAGTACGGCATCGACGAGCAGGACTTCCTCGCAAGACTGGACGAGATGACGGAGCAGGCATTCGACGACCAGTGCACGGGAGCCAACCCCCGCTACCCGCTCATGAGCGAAATCAAACAAATGTATCTCAACGCCTACTACGGCAAATAAGGAGGGAATATGAACACCGACAAGGTCATAGCCGTTCGCACAACCAAGACGGTTTACCGCGACGGGGACAAGGTCATCAAGGTATTCGACGAGCACTACTCCAAAGCCGACATCCTCAACGAAGCGCTCAACCAGGCGCGCGTCGAGGAGACGGGACTAGACATTCCGAAGCTCTGCGAAGTCACCAAGGTGAACGGCAGATGGGCGATCGTCATGGACTACATCAAGGGCAAGACGCTTGCGCAGCTCATGGCGGAAAATCCCGACAAGACCGACGAATATCTCAACCGTTTCGTCGATCTGCAGCTTGAGATACACTCCAAGCGCGCTCCCCTGCTCAACAAACTCAAGGACAAGATGAACCGCAAGATCTCCCAGGCGGATCTCTCCGCGACGATCCGTTACGATCTGCACACCAGACTGGAGGCCATGCCCAAACACAACAAGGTGTGCCACGGCGACTTCAACCCCAGCAACGTCATCATCTCCGACGAGGACGGCAAGGCGTACGTCATCGACTGGTCGCACGCCACGCAGGGCAACGCTTCCGCGGACGCGGCGCGCACCTTCCTGCTCTTCACGCTGGACGGCAACGCGGCGCTTGCGGACAAATATCTCAACCTCTTCTGCCTGAAGAGCGACACGGCAAAACAGTATGTGCAGAAGTGGATCCCCATCGTCGCGGCGTCGCAGCTGGTGAAGGGCAATCCCGAGGAAAGGGAATTCCTGCTGCACTGGGTGGACGTCGTGGATTACGACTGAGATCGGAAAGGGAGAAATTATGGTCAAAGTCACGGTTTGCATAGGCAGTTCCTGCCACCTCAAAGGCTCGCGCCAGGTGGTGGAAGAGCTGCAGTATCTCATCAACAAACACGACCTCGGCGACCGCGTCGACCTCAGCGGAACCTTCTGCATGGGCAAATGCGGCGAGGACGGCGTCAGCGTGACGGTGGACGGCGACTACTACGCCGTAAAGCCCGAAAACGTCCTTGACCTGTTCACGGACGTGATCATGAAAAAGGCAGAATGACCGATGCCGCCGCCTCGTGCGGCGGCTCGTCCCGTTTTAAGGAGAGAAAGGGATAATGTCTGTCAAATCGCCATACCTGGACTTCAAGGACGCGAAATGCAAGGACTGCTTCAAGTGCCTGCGCGAGTGTCCCGTCAAAGCCATACGCTACGAGAATCACCAGGCTAAAATAATCGAACAGCGCTGCATTCTGTGCGGCAGATGCACTCTCGTCTGCCCTCAGAACGCAAAGCAGGTGCACAGCGAAACGGAGAGCGTTCTCGCTCTTCTCGCAAGCGGAAAAAAGGTGGTGGCAAGCATTGCGCCGTCCTTTGTTTCCAGTTTCGCCGTACAGGACCTCGGCGTCATGGCGGAGGCTCTCGCAAGGCTCGGCTTTGCGGAAACGGAAGAAACCGCCGCGGGCGCGAAAGCGGTCACGGAAGAATACGCCGGACTGCTTAGGACCGGCTCTTTCAAGAACTTCATCACTTCCGCGTGCCCTGCCGTCAACCGCCTCATCCAGACCTACTATCCCGGCGCCCTGAAATATCTCGCGCCGGTACCCTCTCCCATGGTCGCCCATGCGCGCATGATCAAAAAGCGCGATCCCGACGCGGCGATCGTGTTCATAGGACCGTGCATCGCCAAGAAGCGCGAAGCCACGGAGAGCGGCATAATAGACGGAGTGCTCACATTCGAGGAGTTAAACGTCATATTTAAGCACAAAAACATCGACCTTTGCAGGATCGAGGCGGAAATGAACGCGGACGACGGCGCTCTCAGAGCGCGTTACTACCCCATCCCGCGCGGCATAATCAAGAGCTTCGACTCGCTGCCGCAGGGGTACGAATACGTCGCCGTGGACGGAGTCGGCCGCTGCTGCGAAGTGCTGGAGGAGATAGACTCGCTCTCCGGCCTGTTCCTCGAAATGAACTGCTGCGAACACGCCTGCATAGGCGGTCCCTGCCGTCTGCCCGGCAAGGGCGGCACGATAAAAGCGAACGAGGACGTGCGCAAATACGCGTCGAAAGGCAGCGCTCCGCTGCCCGTTTCCGCAGAGGGCGTGGACCTTACGGAGAAGCATCCGCGCATCATTCTCGACGACTTCGTGCCGAGCGAGAGCGATATCCGCGCGGTGCTCGCAAAGACGGGTAAAAATTCGCCCGAGGACGAGCTCAACTGCGGCGCGTGCGGCTATTCCACCTGCCGCGAAAAAGCGATCGCGGTGCTCAACGGCTATGCGGACATCGAGATGTGTCTGCCCTACATGCGCAGCCGCGCCGAGTCCATGAGTTACGAGATCATCCAGAACACGCCCAACGGCATCGTGCTCATGACGGACGATTTCAGGATCATCGACATCAACACGCGCGCAATGAAGCTGCTGGGCGTGACCGAACACGACGTGAGAGGCATGCTCGCGTTCGACTGCTTCGACTGCGAGGAGTTCATCAACGCTGCCACGCGCGGCAGGAACGTGAGCAAGAAGCGCGTGTTCGTCTACAGAACGAAGAAGTACATCGAACTGTCCATAGTCCTGCTGCAGGAGCACAAGGTGCTGTTCGGCGTCATGAAGGACATCACGGACAGCGTGGAATACGACGAAAAACTCAACGCCGTCAAGCTGGAAACGCTCGCCACCACGGACGAGGTGATCAAAAAGCAGATGCGCGTAGCGCAGGAGATCGCATCCCTCCTCGGCGAAACGACGGCGGAAACGAAGGTCGCGCTCAACAAGCTCAAACAGACGCTCGCCCCGCGCACGGAGGACGGAGAGGACTGATGGAAAAGCTCTTTCTGGAACACGGCTACACTTCCCTGAACAAGAAGGGGGAGGAACTCTGCGGCGACAAGGTGGAGTGCATCGCGGACAGCGGACACACCACGCTTGTGCTCGCGGACGGGCTGGGCAGCGGAGTGAAAGCCAACATCCTCGCCACTCTCACGTCGAAGATACTGTGTACCATGGTCGCCAACGAAATGAGCATGGACGAGTGCGTGGAAACGGTGGTGCAGACGCTGCCCGTATGTAAAGTGCGGCAGGTGGCGTACGCGACGTTCTCCGTCGTGCACCTCGGCACGGACGGCAAGGGGTGGCTCTTCGAGTTCGACAACCCGGAGGCGATCCTCATCCGCGACGGCAAAACCGCGGACTTCGAACGCGTGGAACGCGACATCCTGGGCAAAAAAGTGTACGGCACGCGGCTGGAACTGCGCCCCGACGACTATATCGTGCTCATGAGCGACGGAGTGATCCATGCCGGCATCGGCATGCTGCTCAACTTCGGTTGGCTGAGAAAGGACGTCAAGGAGTATCTGGACAAGAACTTCAAGAAGGGCATGTCCGCACGCGGAGTCGCGTGTATGCTCGCGGGCGCGTGCAACGATCTGTATGTCGGCAAACCCGGCGACGACACGACGGTCGCGGTCGTGCGGGCGCGCGAATACTGCCCCGTCCGCATCATGGTGGGGCCTCCCGTGGAAAGGAATCAGGACGACTTCTACATCGCCCGTTTCCTCGGCGGAGAGGGTAAAAAAGTGGTGTGCGGCGGCACCAGTTCGCAGATCGTCGCGCGGTATCTCAACGAAAAGGTGTCGGCGTCCTTCGACTTCCCGGACAAGGACGTACCGCCGATAGGCTACATAAAGGGCATCGACCTCACGACGGAAGGGGTACTGACGCTCCGCAAGCTCCTCGAGCTCAGCGAACGCTATCTCTCCACCTCCGACCTCACCCCTAAGAGGTCCAACAAACAGGACGGCGCGTCGCTGCTTGCCAACATGCTTTTCGAGGACGCGACGCACGTCACGTTCTTTGTGGGACAAAGCATCAATGCGGCGCACCAGGGGCTGCCCATCGACACGACGATGAAGCTGAAACTGGTGGAATCGATAGCCGCCAACCTGCGCCTTGCGGGCAAAGTCGTGGAACTCAACTACGACTGAAACCACGCGCATGCAGCCGCGCGAAGCGGCGCCGCACTCCGCGCATAAGCGTCCTCGCGCAAGGCGGCAAATAGCGCGGATACCGGGTTTAACGGCAAAAAAGACAGCGTGAAGCGCGCCTTTTGCAAAACGCGCTTCGGAAAACGACTACATACCGCCGTGCGCGGCGGACGGAAATAAACGGAACAATACACACGGAGAACATCTCAAGGACTATGGACGACATCAAGAAACGCAGAAAATTCGACACAAAGGTGCAGTATCTGCAATACAAGGTCCTGCGCGAAGTGGCGCGCGGCGCATGGAACGGCGATCTGCTGGAAAAGATCACCGACATCCCCAAGACCATCATTCCGGGCAACGTCCCGACGATGCGCTGCTGCGTATATAAGGAACGCGCGATAATATCCGAGCGCGTCAGGCTCGCCATGGGCGGCGACCGCTCCAACCCCAACGTCATCGAGGTCATAGACATCGCGTGCGACGACTGCCCCGCCGGCGGCTATGAAGTGACCAACGCGTGCCGCGGCTGTCTTGCGCACCGCTGCGAAGACGTGTGCCGCCGGAACGCGATCTCGTTCGACCACCAGCAGAAGGCGCACATCGACAAGAACCTCTGCGTGGAGTGCGGACAATGCGCGAAGGTGTGCCCTTACAGCGCGATAGTGTCCCGCCGCCGCCCCTGCGAATACGCATGCAAGATCAAGGCGATCTCCATGAACGAAAACAAAGCCGCGAGCATCGACAACGACAAGTGCATCGCGTGCGGCGCGTGCGTGTACCAGTGTCCTTTCGGCGCGATCATCGACAAGAGTTATATACTCGACGTCATAGATATGATAAAGAAGAGCGCGGGCAACACCAGGTACAAGATGTACGCGGTGGTCGCGCCCTCAATCTCCAGCCAGTTCACCTATGCGAAACTCGGACAGGTGATCACCGGCATACGCAGGCTCGGCTTCTTCAACGTCGTGGAAGCGGCGCTCGGCGCGGACATGGTGGCGTACAAGGAAGCGGCGGAACTCAAGGAGAAAGGTTTCCTCACCTCTTCGTGCTGCCCCGCGTTTGTGGATTACATCAAGAAGCAGTTCCCGGACATCGCGCCGCACATCTCGGCGAACCTCTCGCCCGCGGCGACGATCGCGAAATACATCAAGAGCACGTCCGCCCCGTGCAAGGTGGTGTTCATAGGTCCGTGCACGGCGAAGAAGATGGAATTCCAGAAGCCGGAAGTGCGCCCGTACATCGACTCCGTCATCACTTTCGAGGAGCTGCAGGCACTGTTCGACTCGCGCGACGTCGACATCGAAACGCTCTCCGAAAGCGCGCTGGACAACGCCTCCTACTTCGGCAGGATATTCGCCAGGAGCGGCGGCATCACCGACGCGGTGGCGCAGGCCATCAAGGAACAGGGCGAAACGGACTTCGAATACAAGCCCGTCACCTGCGACGGCATCGAGGCATGCCGCACGGCTCTGCTCCGCAAGTCCAAGGGCGTGCTGGACGCCAACTTCATAGAGGGCATGGCGTGTGTGGACGGCTGTATCGGCGGCGCCGGCTGCCTCACCCACGGCGAGAAGAATAAGCGCGAAGTGGACGCCTACGGCAGACTCGCCCTGGAAAAGAGCATTTCGGACGCGATAAGCGTGCTGAATCTCTCCGCGGCGGAAGATCCCATCCCAGCGGCGGTAAACGAAGAAAAGGAGTAAATCCTTCCGCGCAATCCCGTCAAACGGTTGACAACGGTGAAAATGCGTTTTATATTATCGGTGAAGAAATATGAAAAACGTCCGTTCGAACAGCTACGCATACTTTTACTTTAAGGGCTTTTATTTTAAGAGCCCTCGTTTCGGTATGCGCGGATAAAGGTTGTCTGAATTTACGGCAATAACCAGGACCGCCATACCGGCGGTCTTTTTGTTTGACGGAACAAGAGAGGAAAAGCATGATCATCGTCGTTAAGAACAATCCCGACAAAAAGCAGATGGACAACCTTGTCAAGTGGATCAAAGGGCTGGGGCTCGACATCCACATGAGCAAGGGCGACAACACCACCGTCATGGGGCTCATCGGCGACACGTCCGTCGTCGACGAGGATCTCATCCGCTCCCTCGACATCGTGGAAAGCGTGAAGCGCATCCAGGAGCCTTTCAAGAACGCCAACCGCAAGTTCCACCCCGATGACACCGTCGTAAACGTAGGCGGACATCTCTTCGGCGGAGGGCATTTCCAGCTTATCGCGGGACCGTGCTCCGTGGAGAGCGAGGATCAGATCGTCACCGTCGCAAAAGCCGTCAAGGCGGCGGGAGCCACGGTGCTGCGCGGAGGCGCGTACAAGCCGCGCACTTCGCCGTACGCCTTCCAGGGACTGCGCGAGGAAGGGCTGAAACTCCTCTCCCTCGCAAAACGCGAAACGGGCATGCCCGTGTGCACGGAGATCGTCGACGTGCGCACCCTGCCCCTCTTCGAGGACGTGGACCTCATCCAGGTCGGCGCGCGCAATATGCAGAACTTCGAGCTGCTGAAGGAGCTCGGCAGGACCGACAAACCCATCCTGCTCAAACGCGGCATGGCGGCGACCATCGAAGAGTGGCTGATGAGCGCGGAATACATCATGTCGGAGGGCAATGCCAACGTCATTCTGTGCGAACGCGGCATCCGCACATTCGAACCGTACACGCGCAACACTCTCGACCTCTCCGCCATCCCGGTGCTGCGCGACCTGACGCATCTGCCCATACTGGTGGATCCCAGCCACGCTTCCGGCAAGGCGAAACTCGTGCTGCCCCTCTCACTCGCGGCGGTGGGCGCGGGCGCGGACGGACTGGAGATCGAAGTGCACAACGATCCCGTGCACGCGCTTTCTGACGGCGCACAGTCGCTGCGGCCGGAACAGTTCGCCGATCTCGTGCAGCGCACAGACGTGCTGCTCACCGTATGCGGCAAGGAGCGCGACAAATGAAAATCGGCATAGTCGGACTGGGACTCATGGGCGGCTCCCTCGGGCGCGCGCTGGTCAAAAAAACGGAACACACTGTGTACGCGCTCGACCGCGACGGCGAAGCGATGCTGAAGGGCGGCATGCTGGAGGCGTATCACGAGGAGCTGACCGATAAAAACGCGTGCGAACTCGACGTCCTCGTCCTCGCCGTGCTCCCCTCCGCGATGGAAGGCATAGCGGAGAGGTTCCTCCCCCTCATGAAAAGCGGCGCGACCGTCACCGACCTCGCAGGCGTGAAACGCCCCGTCGTAAATCTCATGAAAGAGTGGGCGAAGCGCCGTCCCGATCTCGGCTTCGCCGGCGGACACCCTATGGCGGGCAGAGAGTTCAGCGGAGTGGCGCACTCCACCGTGGGGCTTTACGAAAACTCTTCCGTGCTGATAGTGCCCGTATCCGCGGAGCTGGAGCAGCTCGCCGTACTCAAGAAGATGTACGTCGCGGTCGGAGCGGAAGGCGTGGTCATCACGGACGCCGACACGCACGACGAAATGATCGCCTACACTTCGCAGCTTGCGCACGTCGTGTCCTCCGCATACGTCAAGTCGCCGTCCGCGGACAAGCACTACGGCTACTCCGCCGGCAGCTTCCGCGACATGACCAGAGTCGCGCGCATGAACGCCTCCATGTGGACGGAACTCATGCGCGAGAATGCTGACAATCTCTCGCGCGAAGTACGCTCCATGGCGGTGCGCCTTACGGAATACGCGGACGCGCTGGACCGCGGCGACGACGGCGCTCTCTACCGCCTGCTGGAGGCGGGCAACGAGAAGAAACTTTCTGTCGAAAAAGACAGACTCAGAAAGCTGCAAAACGCACTGGACGGCGATTAACGCGCAAAATGTGCGCGTAAACGCCGTATTGCGGCAATATAAAAAGAAAATCCGAAAGGAGCCATCATGAAAACGACCGTCACAACTTCCACCGGAGAGTATCCCGTCATCACGGGACACGGCATTCTGAAAGACTTTGCGGACCTGACGCAGATATGCCGCGAAGGGACGAAAGCCGCCGTCGTCACCGACGACAACGTCGCGCCGCTGTGGCTGGACAGGCTTTTGTCCGTCCTCCCGGACGGCACCCTCCGTTACGTCATTCCGCACGGCGAGAAGAGCAAGAACTGGACTCTCGCCGGAGAGCTGCTCGAAAAGCTCGCGGCGGACGGATTCTGCCGCGACGACACTCTTGTCGCGCTCGGCGGCGGCGTGGTGGGCGACATCACGGGTTTTGTCGCAAGCGTATACATGCGCGGCGTACCTTACGTTCAGGTGCCGACCACTCTGCTTGCCGCCATAGATTCTTCCGTGGGAGGAAAGACCGCAGTCGATCTCAAAGCCGGCAAAAATCTCGCCGGGCGCATCTATCCTCCCAAAGCCGTCGTGTGCGACCTCGACACACTCGCCACTCTGCCCAGATCCGAATGGAAATGCGGGCTGGGAGAGGCGGTCAAGTACGCCGTGCTCGCAGGAGGCGAGATCTTCGACATCATGGAAAGCGGTGCGGGGGCGGAAAATCTGGAAAGACTTATCGACCTCTGCGTAGACTACAAGCGCCGCATTGTGGAAGCGGACGAGAACGAAGGCGGACTCCGCCGGCTGCTCAACCTCGGTCACACAGTCGGACACGCGATAGAGGCGGAGAGCGCGCTCGGTTTTCCGCACGGAGTGTGCGTGGCGATGGGCATAAAAGTCATCGCGCGCGCGTCCGTCAGCGCCGGGTATCTGCCCAAGGACGAATATCTGCGCATCTCCGCGCTGCTGCAAAAGTACGGATTTCCGGAATGTCCGTATCCTCTGCGCTCCGTGATAATGCACGCCGCGCATGACAAAAAAATCTCCGGCGGCAAGATCAACGCCGTCGTCATACGCGGCATAGGCAGATGCGAGACCGTCCCCATGACGCTTGACGAGCTGAAGGAGTTCGTATCATGAAGGTCACAGTCGCTCCGTCGGCGGTTTCCGGCGCCGTACACGCCGTCCCGTCCAAATCGCACGCGCACCGTCTGCTCATTGCGGCGGCGCTCGCCGACGCGCCCTGCAAGGTGGTATGCCCTGCCGTATCGCGCGACACGGAAGCGACCGCGGCGTGCCTTGCCGCCCTCGGCGCGGACGTAAAACGTACGGCGTACGGCTATGACGTGACGCCCGTCGCCGAAGCTCCCGGACACGCGCGGCTCAACTGCGGCGAAAGCGGCTCCACGCTCCGCTTCCTTCTCCCCGTGGCGTGCGCGCTGGGAGTGAAAGCGTCATTCGACGGAGAGGGACGACTCCCCTCCCGTCCCCTCGGCGAGCTGACGGCCGCCCTGAAGCGCGGAGGCGCGGTTTTCTCCGCGGACTCCCTTCCTTTGACCACGGGCGGCAGACTGTGCGGCAGCGAATTTTCGGTGGACGCGTCCGTCAGCTCGCAGTATGTGAGCGGAATGCTCTTCGCTCTCGCGTGCACGGGGCGGGAATGCACCCTCGCCACCACCGGCAACGCCGTGTCCAAAGGGTACACCGAAATGACGCTGAACGCGCTCGCCGCATTCGGCAAGAGCGTGACCGCAGACGGCGGAATATACCGCATCCCGGCAGGACGCCTCCGCTCCCCCGGCGAAGTGCGCGCTGAGGGGGACTGGTCGTCGGCGGCGTTCATGCTGGCTGCCGGCGCGCTCGCCGGCGACGTGACCGTGACGGGGCTTGCCGCGGACAGCGCGCAGAAAGACAAGTACATCGCGGACATACTCGCGCGCATGGGCGCGCGCATACAACAAGACTCCTCGTCCTGCCGCGCCGCGGCGGACGGCGCGCTCCGCGCCGTCACCGCCGACATCTCGGACACGCCCGACCTTGCGCCGGTGCTGTCCGTGCTCATGGCGCAGGCGGAGGGGAAAAGCGTCATGACGGGAGTCGCGCGTCTGCGCGACAAGGAGAGCGACAGGCTTGACGCGATAATGCGCAATCTCGCCGCAATGGGCGTACGCTCGGAAACGGACGGCGACGCGCTCGCCGTGTACGGCACAGGCATAAGACCTTTCGAAGCGCACGGCTTCGGCGACCACCGCATGGTGATGTCCGCCGCCGTGGCAGGGCTTGTCGCAGGCGGAAGCGTGGACTGCGCGGAAGCGACGGCAAAGTCCTATCCCTCTTTCTTTGAGGATCTCGAAAAACTCGGAGGACGGCTGCATGAAACCGTTTGATGTCATAGACGTTGAAATTTACGGCGAATCCCATTCCGCTGAGATAGGCGGCATACTGCGCGGGCTGCCTGCCGGCGAAACTTTTTCGGCGGAAGAGGTGCGGAGTTTCGCCGCGCGCAGAAAGAGCGGCAAATATCTCTTCTCCACTCCGCGGCGCGAGGACGACGAAGCGGTGTGGGAAGGCTGCGCGGATCTCGGCGGCGGCATATACCGCATAGACGGCGACCTGAAAGCGCGCATTTTCAACCGCAACGTCCGCCCGTCCGACTACTCCTACACACTCACTCCCCGTCCCTCCCACGCGGACTACTGCGCATGGGTGAAAGACGGCGGGGACGCCGCCCGCTCCGGCGGCGGCAGATTCTCCGGCAGAATGACCGCGCCCCTCGTCGCTCTCGGCGGAGTGGCGAAGCAGCTCCTCGGACGCCGCGGCATACGCGTTGCGGCATACATCGGCGAGCTTGCCGGCGTGAAAGGCAGAGGTTACGCGGACGGCGTAACCGAAGAGGAAATGATCTCGTGCCTGAGCTCCCCCCTGCCCATGCTCTCGCACACAGACGAAGCCGCCGCCGCGGTAAAAGAGGCGGCGGAGAAAGGCGACAGCGCGGGCGGCGTGGTGGAATGCGTCGCATTCGGCGTACCGGCAGGACTGGGCGACGCGCTGTTCGGCGGGCTTGAGAGCAAGATCGCGGCGGCGGTGTACGCGGTGCCCGCCGTGAAAGGCGTCGAGTTCGGCGCGGGATTCGGAATAGCGCGAATGCGCGGCAGCGAGGCGAACGATCCCTTCGTCATCCGCGGCGGACGCGTGGTCACGGAAAAGAACGACTCCGGCGGCATCAACGGCGGCATATCCAACGGCATGCCCGTGACCTTCCGGGCGGCGTTGCGCCCCACCCCGTCCATATCCCTGCCGCAGAGGACGGTGGATCTCGCTGCGATGACGGAGACGGAGATCTCCGTACGCGGCAGACACGACGCGACCGTCGTGCCGCGCGCCGTCGCGGCGATCGAAGCGGCGGCGGCACTCGCCCTGCTGGACGCGGTGCTGCTCGCGGAAAAGGAAAAGGCAAAACCGGATAAGAAAACTTTTGAGGTGGATATATGATAGAAGAACTTCGCAAAAAGATCGACGAGATCGACGACAAGATCGCCGCGCTCTATCTCGAACGCCAGAACACCGTGCGCGAGATAGGCGAGGAAAAGGCAAGGACGCACACAGCGGTGTCCGATCCGGCACGCGAGAATAAAATCATTGCCAGAGTTACCAAACAGGCGGATGACGAGCAAAAAATATATCTTAAACGCGTGTTTGAAACAATTATGGAAACTTCACGCGCATATCAGCGCCGTCTGGTCGCGCCCGTGTCGAAGCTGTCGGACGAGCTGCGCCGCGTGCTCATGGAGGGCAAGAAATACTTCCCTGTAAGTTCCACCGTCGCATGCCAGGGCGTGGAAGGAAGCTACTCCTCCATCGCCGCGGACAAGCTGTTCGAGATCGCGGACATCACATTCTTCCGCAATTTCGAAGGGGTGTTCCAGGCTGTGGAAAAGGGACTGTGCGACTACGGCGTGCTCCCCATCGAGAACAGCGCGGTGGGCAGCGTGAACGCGGTGTACGACCTCATGAAGAAGCACCGCTTCTATATCGTGCGCAGCATAAAGCTGAAGGTCAGCCATCACCTGCTCGCCAAAAAAGGCGTCGCCCTCTCGGACATCAAAGAGATATATTCCCACGAACAGGCGATCGGACAGTGCTCGGCATATCTGCAGAAGCTCCCCTCCTCCGTCAAAGTCACGGCGTGTCCCAACACCGCCGTCGCCGCCGAAACGGTGGCGAACTCCGACCGCACGGACATAGCCTGCATCTCTTCGCGCAACTGCGCCGACCTCTACGACCTCGGCATCCTGGACAGCAACATCCAGGACAACGACTCCAACTACACGCGTTTCATATGCATAAGCAAGACGCTGGAAGTTTTCGCGCCGGCAAACCGCATCAGCATAATGATGACGCTGCCCCACGAGTCCGGCTCGCTCAACCGCGTGCTCAACAAGTTCTCCACCCTCGGACTTAATCTGACCAAGCTCGAATCCCGTCCCCTTCCCGGCACGGACTTCGAATTCATGTTCTACTTCGACTTCGAAGGGCAGATCGAAAACTCCGACACCCTTTCGCTCATTGCCGAACTCGATCAGGGCACGGAACAGTTCGTGTTCCTCGGCAGCTACTACGAGGTGACTCAATGAGATTCGGACTGATCGGGAACCCTCTCGGCCACAGCTTCTCGCCGCGTCTGCATGCCGCCTACGGCACGCCGGACTACGCATTGTGTCCGCTGGAGCCTTCCGATCTTACGGGATTTTTCGCAAAACGCGGCTTCGACGGGATCAACGTGACCATTCCCTACAAGCGCGACGTGATCCCGTTGGTGGACGAGCTGCACTTCACGGCGCGCGAATGCGGCGCGGTGAACACCGTCGTTAACCGCGGCGGCAGACTCGTCGGATACAATACCGACGCGTTCGGGATGCTCTTCGCCATGCGGCATGCCGGCATAACCCTTGCGGAAAAACACGTCGTCGTACTCGGAAGCGGCGGCACTTCCCACACCGCATGCGCGCTCGCAAAACGCGAAGGCGCGGCTTCCGTGACCGTCGTGTCGCGCCGCGGAGAAGTGAACTACGACAACGTCTGCTCTCTTCGCGACACCGAAGTCATCGTCAACACCACCCCCGTGGGTATGTATCCCAACTCCGCGGCATCCCCCGTCGACCTCTCCGTCTTCCCGCGGCTCGAAGGCGTGTTCGACGCGGTATTCAATCCCCTCAGGACGCGCTTGATACAGCATGCCGAAGCCCTCGGCGTGAACACCGGAAGCGGACTGCTCATGCTTGCGGCGCAGGCGAAAGCGGCCAACACACTCTTCCGCGGCGGCGCCTACTCCGAGCCTTATCCCGACAGCGCGGAAGGCAAAGAGATCCTCGCCGTCTGGCGCGGACTGCTGCGCGACCTCACCGACATCGTGCTGACGGGTATGCCCTCGTCGGGCAAGAGCACCGCGGGCAGGCTCGTCGCCGAGCGGCTTGGGCGGCGTTTCCTCGACACGGACGACCTCGTGACCGAACGGGAAGGCATGACCGTCCCGGAGCTGTTCGCGGAGCGCGGAGAGGAAGGTTTCCGCGCGGCGGAACGTGCGGCGGTGGCGGAATGCTCCGCCATGACGGGCGCGGTGATAGCCACCGGCGGCGGCGCGCCCATGTACGAAGTCAACCGCCTTAACCTGAAAAGCAACGGATTCGTCGTGCTGTTGCGCCGCGACGCGGACAAGCTGGACACGTCGGGAAGACCGCTTTCGCGCGATCTCGACACCCTGAAGCGCATGGAAAAGGAAAGGATGCCCGTATATCTCGCGTTCGCGGACTGTACGGTGTACAACGACGGCACGCCCGACGCGTGCGCCGAAAAAATTACGGAGGCGTTTTATGAAAATTTCGGTGATCAACGGTCCTAACATCAATATGCTCGGCATACGCGAGCCGTCCCTCTACGGCAGACAGGACTACGCCGCTCTCGTCGGACACATCGAGCGGTGCGCCGCGCGGCTCGGCGTGGAGGTCACTTTCTTCCAGTCCAACAGCGAAGGCGACATCGTCACCCGGATACAGCACGCGTACGGCACATGCGGCGCCATCGTCATCAACGCCGCCGCCTATACGCACACTTCCGTCGCCATACTCGACGCGCTGAAAGCCGTGGGACTGCCGACCGTGGAAGTACACCTCACCGACATCAACTCGCGCGAAGACTTCCGCCGCCTGAGTTACGTATCAATGTACGCGGAAAAGACCATCTGCGGTAAAGGATTCGACGGCTATTCCGAAGCCATAGTTTATCTGGCGGAAAAGTACGCATAAAGTCCGGAATGTGCAATAAACGTCTTGCGCGGCGTCCGGAGCGCCGCGGCGCGGGACGCTTTCGGCGCCGGGACGCTCCGTCCCGGACAAACAAAAAAACGGCTGGTCCTCAGCCGTTTTCGTTTCCGCCGGAACGCGCCCGCGACAGCCATACTATGAGTACGGCAATGTCGGCAGGGGATACGCCGGAGATCCTCGACGCCTGTCCCAGATTGAGGGGACGTATCCTGTTGAGCTTCTGCCTGGCTTCGAGCCGAAGCGCGGTGATTGAATCGTAATCGATGTCCGGCGGCAGGGCGCGCGATTCGAGCCGGCGCTGTTCCTTGACCGCCTGTTCCTGCTTTTTGAGATAGCCTTCGTATTTGAGTTCCACGACGGCGGCGGACAGCGCTTCGTCCGTGCAATCGAAGGCGAGGAACTTTTTCACGTCCTCCGCGCGGACGGCGGGGCGCTTTGCAAGCTCCCCGAAAGTCATCGGTTTTGCCGACGGGGCCTCCCCTCTCGCGGCGAGGATCTCTTCGGTTTCCGCACGCGGCAGAGGCGCGGACGAAAACGCGAGCACTTTCTCTATCATCTTTCCTTTCTTTTCGGTGCGGCGCATACGCTCCTCGGTGACAAGGCCTGCGGCGTACCCTTTTGCGGTAAGGCGCATGTCCGCGTTGTCCTGACGGAGTTTGATGCGGTGCTCCGCGCGCGCGGTCATCATGCGGTACGGCTCGTTGGTGCCTTTGGTGACAAGGTCGTCGATGAGCACGCCGATGTACGCTTCGTCGCGCGCCAGTACGAGCGGTTCCTTGCCCTCTAAGCGCAGCGACGCATTGAGTCCTGCCATAAGTCCTTGAGCCGCCGCTTCCTCATAGCCGCTGCTGCCGTTGAGCTGTCCCGCGAGATAAAGATTTTTCACCGCCTTGCTCTCCAATGTGGGAAGCAGTGCGGTCGGATCGACGCAGTCGTATTCTATCGCGTATGCGTATTTTGCGAAGCGGCAGTTCTCCAGCCCCGGCACCGTACGGTACATCGCCTCCTGCACGTCGTGCGGCAGCGAACTGCTCATACCCTGAATGTACATTTCGGTACTGTGCAGCCCCTCCGGCTCGACGAAGATCTGATGCCGCTCCTTGTCGCGGAAACGCATGATCTTGTCCTCGATGGACGGGCAGTAACGCGGTCCTATGCCGCTTATGCTCCCGTTGTACAGCGGACTGCGGCGGATGTTGTCCATTATTATCTCGTGTGTGCGCGCGTTGGTGTATGTCAGCCAGCACGGCTCTTCCTCGAACGTCCCCGCCTCGGACATGAAAGAAAATCTGTCCGTATTTTCGCCTAGCTGTATCTCCATCGCGGAAAAATCTATCGAGTCGCGGTAAATGCGCGCGGGAGTCCCCGTCTTGAACCGGCGCACGGGAAGCCCCAGCGCAATAAGGCTTTCGGTCAGCTTCGTCGCAGGCGCATGTCCGGACGGACCGGAACTTTTGGTATATTCTCCTATGATGACCTTGCCGTTGAGATAGACGCCCGTGGCGAGAATGACCGCGTCGGCGAAGATCTCCTCTCCGTCCGCCAGCTTCACTCCGCACGCCGCGCCCCCGGACACCAGCACTTCCGCGCCCTCTCCCTCACGCAGAGTAAGTCCTTCCGCCGCGCGCAAAGCGTCCATGATCACGCGCTGATAGAGCGCTTTGTCCTCCTGTCCGCGCAGCGAGAATACCGCGGGACCTTTTGCGGAATTGAGCATTTTGATCTGCACGAGCGCCTTGTCCGCAGCGAGCGCCATCTCGCCGCCGAGCGCATCTATCTCGCGCACCAGATGTCCCTTGGCGGTACCGCCTATGGCGGGATTGCACGCCATCATCGAAACCGTGCCGAAATCAAGACACAGCATAAGCGTGCTGTGCCCCTTACGGGCGCAGGCAAGCGCGGCTTCCACGCCGGCGTGCCCACCGCCAACGACAATGACCTCGAATTTGTTGTTTTTCATTCTCTAATATATGTTGTGCGAAACGTCATGCCGTCCGTTTCGCATTCCAGCTGTGCGTGACGTTGCGCAATAGTATCGCCGAGGCTCGCAGCCTCATTTGCCGACGCAGAATTTGGAGAAAACGGCGTCCACGACATCCTCCGTCGCCGTGCGTCCCGTGATCTCTCCGAGCGCGTCGTACGCCTCGCGAAGATCGACAAGAGTGAGATCCACAGTGCCGTCAAGCGACATAACCGCGCTTTCAAGCGCACGTTTTGCACGATAAAGCGCGTCTTTGTGCCTTTCCGACGTGATCACTTCTCCCCCGGCGGTCTTGCCCTCGGTGTACAGCGCGGCAATGGCGCGGCGAAGTCCGTCCACTCCTCTTCCGTCCTTTGCGCTGACGGCGAAACACCCGTACATACGCGGACAGGCGAATGTGGTAAGGTCGCACTTGTTGCGCACGGTGAACAGCCTCGCGCCCCCGAAATCGGGGCATGTGTACCCCGCCTTGTCGGTGGTGTCCACGACGTAGAGCACGACGTCGGCGTTCTTTGCCGCGCGGAGAGCGCGGCGCACGCCTTCGCTTTCTATCTCGTCGCCGCTCTCGCGTATACCGGCGGTATCGACGAGGTTTATCCTCACTCCGTCGCACTCGAAACTGCCCTCAAGCGTATCGCGCGTTGTGCCGGCGATGTCCGTGACTATGGCGCGGTCCTCTCCGAGCAGCGCGTTCATGAGAGAGCTTTTGCCGGCGTTGGGCTTGCCTGCCAGCACGGCGGTGATGCCGTGCTTCGCCATTCTGCCCGTATCCGCGGTGGCGAGAAGGGCGTCCACGCGCGCGAGAACGTGCTCTATCTGTCCTTTGAGGGGAGGAAGCACTTCGTCCTCGGTTTCTTCAGGATAATCCAGCACGGCTTCCAGCCCGGCGATGACGTCGCCGAGCGCGTCGGAAAGCGCGGTTATATCGCGGCTGAGAGAGCCGTCCATGAGCCTGTACGCCGCACGGAGCGCCGCCGCACTCTCGGCGTTGATCATGTCCGCGACGCCCTCCGCGTCCGCAAGCGAAAGTCTGCCGGAAAGATATGCCAGGCGCGTAAACTCTCCTCTTTCGGCGAGCCTTGCTCCGGCGCGGAGAGCCGCGTCAAGCGCGCCGCGCATGATGCGAACCCCTCCGTGGAGATAAAACTCGACTGTATCCTCGCCCGTGTACGCCTTGGCGGCGGGGAAAAAGACCGCGTAGCCGCGGTCGCGGAAATCGCCGGCGTCAAACGTGCCGAAGCGCATATACATCGGCGTCGCCGCAAGCGGACGGGGCGAACTGCCCGCGCAAATGAAAATGGCATCGGCGACCGCGAGCGCGTCCTCGCCGGACACGCGCAGGATCCCGATACCACCTGCCCCTACGGGCGTTGAAACGGCTGCTATCGCACGCATATCAGCGTCTTTTCCCGCCTCCGAAACTCTTGAACTTGGGAGGACCGCTCTTCTGCTGTTCGGCCTTGACGAAAGACTCGGTGTAATAGCCGCGGTATTCGTTGCCGTCCGGCACTTCCTCCTCCTCGACGCGCGGAGCGCGCTCCCTGCGGCGGTCGTCGCGTCTTGCGTCGTTTCTTCCGTTCCTGCGGTCGTCACGTCTGCCGCCCCTGCGGTCGTCGCGTCTGCCGTCGCGGCGTCCGCCGCGCGGTCTGTCCTCGCGCAGTTCCACTCCCTTGGGGACGATGACGACGTGCCTGTCGTGCTCCTCGCCCTCGGAATGCGTTTCGGCTATCTCGCTGTCCGCAAGAGCTCCGTGTATGATGCGGCGCTCGAAAGGATTCATGGGTTCGAGCACGATCTTTCTGCGTGTACGGTACGCCTTTTCGGCGAGTCTGCCGGCGAGCGCGACCAGCGTGTCGCGGCGCTTCGCGCGGTAATTCTCGCAGTCCACGACTATCTTCGCCGAGCCGCTCTTTTCCTGTCCGACATAGGTGCGCGTAAGGAACTGTATCGCGTCGAGCACTTCTCCGCGGTAGCCTATCGCCGCGCCCCCGTCCTCGCCGTCGATGTCGACGACGACTTCGCCGTCGCGTTCGAACGCGGTCCCGCGCGCCTTGAGATTCATGGCTCCGAGCAGTCCGTTGACGAAATCCTCCGCCAGCGTCTGCGCCGTTTCTCTCACCGTGACTCTCACTTCCGCCCTCTGAAAAAGACCGCCTTTCTGCAGCACTTCCACCTGCACCCGGTCTTTGGACACTCCGAGTTCCGCAAGCGCTTTTTCGACTGCCAGGTCCACGTTGCTTGCCTTGACAACAACTGATTTTTCCATTTTTTCTCCTATCTTCTAACGGACGGCGCGAACCCTCCCTTCTTCCGCTCCTCGCGCTTGTCGAGGATCTTGCCGACAAGCGTAAATCCGAGCTGGAACACGACGGACACCAGCGAGCTGGTGAAAGTGTACAGCGCGAATGCGGCGGAATAGAACAGAGAGAACACACCGATCATGATCGGCATGAAGTATTGCATCATCTTCATGGAGCCCTGCATGCCGTCACCGCCCTTCTTGCCGTCGGCGGAAGGGGGAGGAGCTCCCTGCGATTTCGTGAGCAGCTTCTGCGAAACGAAGGACAGCGCGATCGACAGTGCGGGCAGGAGCAGCCAGCCGTTCCAGCTCGCGTCGCCCGCGCCCCAGCCTGCCTCGTCCGCGCCTATGACCTTGCCCATGACGAGGTCGTACTCGTCCTTCATGACGCCGGTTATCCTGGACATGCCGAAGCCCTCCTGTCCCGTGGCGACGAGATAATCGGGCACGCCGTCCTGCCAGTTGTCCGACACGAAAATGTTGTGTATCCAGAGGAAACCGCGCTTGTTGGTGCGCTCCTCCGAGAAATAGTTGTCATGCACCGCCTGCTGGGCGACTTCGACCGCGGCGTTGTATTTTTCCGCGTTCTCCTCCGTCTTTTCGAAGGACTCGTAATCCTCTCCGAGCTGCTCTTCCATGGACGATACGAAGACGTTGTAGCTCATCACATAGTCCTGCGCGAACTGGTATCCGACCATCTCGCGGAATCCCGTGAAAACGACGAAGAACACCACCAGCGTGATGATGGACGGCAGACACGCGCCGAGCATGGAATACTTCTCTTTCTTGTAAAGAGCCATCTGCTCCTGCTGGTAGCGCTGTTTGTCGTCGCCGCATTTTTCGGCGAGCGCTTCGAGCTGGGGACGCATCCTCTCCATCGCCTTCGCGTTGCGGCGCGAAACCACTTTCTGCCATATGTCCAGAGGCGAAAGCACGAGCTTGAGTATGACCGTGAACGCGACGACCGACCAGCCGAACACGGCAATGTCGTCGTCCAGACCGTACATGAGCCTTGCTATGAAATGGGAAGGTTCGGACACCGTGCCGTCCGAAACGTCGAACGCGCCGCTGTCCGCATTGCACGCCGAGAGAATGAACACGCTCAGTATGAGCAGCAGAGCCACTGCGTATATCTGAAACGTCTTACGGCGTCTGTAATCTACACGAGCCATTTGATCTTACCTCTGTAATTTTCCGGTACGGGATCGAAACCGCCCTTGGAAAACGGGTTGCACCTGAGCACCCTGAAAAGCCCCATTATCCCGCCTATCACCGCTCCGTACCGTTCCACCGCCCCGTAAGCGTACATGGAACACGTCGGAGTGTACTTGCAATTCCGCCCTATGAACGGAGAGAGCGTCCTCTTGTAAACGAGGATGAGCGCCTGCACGAGCCGTTTCATTTATCCTCCGCGAGCCTGCCCGCGCGGCGGAATATCTTTTCCGTTTCCGCGCGCACGGACGCGAAATCCAGCTCCGCCGCCGACGGATGCGCCACGAGAACGTACATGCAGGACGGATCTATCGCCGCCGTAAGCGGAGCGAGCGCCTCGCGCAGCAGTCTTTTGACGCGGTTGCGCGTGACGGCGTTCCCGACTTTGCGCGAAACGGAAAGCCCGATCTTCAGCCCCTCCCCCGACCTTGCCGCAAGCAACGTCAGATGACGGGACCCCGTCCGCTCCCCTCTCTTGTAGACATAGGTGAACGCCGCCCGCTTTTTCAGACGGAATTCGCGTTTCATTTACGCGGTGAGATTCTTTCTGCCTCTCGCGCGGCGTCTTTTGAGCACCTTTCTGCCGCTGGTGGACTTCATTCTCTCACGGAAACCGTGCACTTTGCTTCTCTGTCTTTTCTTGGGTTGATAAGTCTGTTTCATATTGCCTCCGAGGGCTGCCGCCCCTGTTTTATTGCGGCCCGTCCGCGGAAGCGGACTCAAAGCCATTTTTTCGTTTCATACATCCCCGAAAGGGGACTGCGCTCCGCCTGCCGCCGCAATCTGCGGAGCAGCGCGCCGCGGAATCCGCCGCGTGCACGCATGCGCGGTATCTTCGTAAAACGATAATACGCTGTGCTATTATAATTAAAATAAATACACCGTGTCAACTGTTTTGCGCCCCGTGCCCCTTTTTCAGGGGGCGGGAGTTCACATGCTTTCCGGCGCGTCGATGCCGATGAGACCGAGCGCGGTCTTGAGAGTGTTCTTGACCATATACGCGAGGAAGAGCCTCGCGTTGGTCGCGCCCGCGTCCCCGCCCACTATGCGGTGTCCGATGTAGAAGCGGTTGAATTTCTCCGCAAGCTCCACCGCGTACCTCGTCACCATGCACGGCTCCCTCGTCTTTGCCGCCGCGCGCACCGTGTCCTCGAAGGACAGCAGACACTTAACGACGTCGATCCCTTCCTCGGAGCATATCGCGCCCATGTCCGCCGCCGCAAGGTCGAACGCGCCGCCTTTGCGCAGCGTGCTGGCGCAGCGCGCATGGGTGTACTGCACGTACGGCGCGGTCTCGCCGTCGAAATTGAGCACCTTGTCGAAGGAGAAAACAATGTCCTTTATGCGGTTGTTCCAAAGCGCCGAGAACACCACCGCTCCCACGCCCACGCTTTCCGCCACGGCGTCCTTGTCCGCCTGATCCGGATTCTTCTCCTCTATGATCCCGCGCGCCTTTTCCACCGCCTTGTCCAACACTTCGGACAGCCACACCACGCGTCCGCTGCGCGTGCTCATCGCGCCGTCCTCAAGCGACACCATGCCGAAAGCGATGTGTTCCATATCCGCGGCTTTTTCAAAACCCATCAGTTCAAGCACCTTAAACAGCTGCTTAAAGTGCAGATTCTGCTGATACGCCACCACATACAGACATTTGTAGAAGTCGTAAGTCTTTGCGCGGTAGTACGCCGCCGCGATGTCGCGCGTGGCGTAAAGCGTCGCGCCGTCCGCCTTGACCAGAAGGCACGGCGGCATGTCCCACTCGTCCAGCCGCACCACCTTCGCGCCGTCCGATTCGGTGAGAAGCCCCTTGCGTTCGAGGATGTCCAGGCACGGCTGCATCTTGTCGTTGTAGAAGCTCTCGCCGGCATAACTGTCGAAGCGGATCTTCAGCCTGTCGTATATCCTGCCCACGGCGCGCATGGTGACTTCCTTGAACACGTCGAAATACGCCGTGGCCTCCTTGTCGCCGTCCTCGATGCGCTTGAACCACGCTCTCGCGTCGATGTCGAGGGAGGGATCTTCCTCCGCCTCTTTGTGATAGCGCACGTAAAGCGAGTTGAGAAAATACTCGTCGCGCGACTCCACCTCGCCGAGCGATGACCACTTGCGCACCGCCACGATGAGCTTGCCGAACTGCGTGCCCCAGTCGCCGAGGTGGTTTATGCCGACGGGCGTATAGCCCAAATACGCGAAAATGCGGTACAGCGCCGCGCCTATCACCGTTGTGGAAAGGTGCCCTATATGGAAAGGTTTGGCGATATTGACGGAGCTGTAATCTATACACACCGTTCTGCCTTCTCCCTCGCGCTCTCCCGCCGTCGCGCTCCAATCCCTGTCCGCCTGCGCCGCGAGCCTCCGGCACAGAGCCTCCGGCGAGAAGAAGAAGTTGAGATACCCTCCCGCGACTTCCGTCCTCCCCACCGCGTCGGGCGCGGAGAGGGACTCCGCAAGTTCCTTCGCAATGACGGGCGAGGCTTTCCTCAGCGTCCGCGCGAACTTGAAACACGGCAGGGCGACATCCCCCATCTTCTTTTCCTTGGGGATCTCGAGCGCCGCTTCCGCCTCCGCGGCGGTTATCGCGCCCCCGCTTGCGGCGGCTATGCTCTTTGCTATTTCTCTTTCAAACATACTCTCACACGTTGAAGCGGAAGAGCACCACGTCGTTTTCGCGCATGACGTAGTCCTTGCCCTCGCTCCTTACCTTACCTTTTTCTTTCGCCGCCGCGAACGAACCGCATTCGAGCAGCGTTTCGTAGTCAACGATCTCCGCGCGGATGAATCCTTTTTCGAAATCGCTGTGTATCTTGCCCGCCGCCTGGGGCGCTTTCGTCCCCTTGACGATGGTCCATGCGCGCGTTTCCTTCTCGCCGGCGGTGAGGTAGCTGATGAGTCCGAGCAGCTTATAAGACGCCTTGACCAGCTTGTCCAGCCCGCTCTCCGCAAGCCCGTATTCTTCCATGAACATCGCGCGCTCTTCGTCGGAAAGTTCGGACAGATCCTCTTCGAGTTTGGCGCACAGCACCACGCACTCCGCGCCTTCCGCGGCGGCCGCCGCCTTCACCTTTTCGGTGTACGCGTTGCCGCCGAGCCCGCTCTCGTCCACATTCGCGACGTAGATGACCGGCTTGCTCGTGAGCAGGAACTGCGCGTTGACGAACTCCTTCGTATCCTCGTCGGCGGGCATGGAACGGAGCGGTTTTCCCGCTTCCAGCCACGCTTTCATCTTCTCCAGCCGGTCCGCGTCCTCCGCGTACTTCTTGTCCGCCTTGAGCATGCTCTGCGCCTTGGCGATACGGCGTTCCAACGATTCGAGATCCGCAAAAACAAGTTCGAGATTTATCGTTTCCATATCGCGCACGGGATCGACGCTGCCGTCGACGTGAATGATGTTTTCGTCGTCGAAACAGCGCACGACGTGCACTATCGCGTCCACCTCCCTGATGTGCGAGAGGAATTTGTTGCCCAGTCCTTCGCCCTTGCTCGCGCCGCGGACCAGACCCGCTATGTCCACGAATTCCAGCGTGGTGGGGGTGATCTTTTTGCTGTCGTACAGCGCGGCGAGTTTGTCCAGCCGCTCGTCCGGCACCGCCACTACGCCGACGTTGGGCTCGATGGTGCAGAATGCGTAGTTTGCCGCCGCCGCACCGGCTTTGGTGATGGCGTTGAACAGCGTGCTTTTGCCAACATTGGGAAGTCCGACAACTCCGAGTTTCATGTTTCTCCCCGGGGCGGCGCGCGCGGAGCGCGGCGTTCTAAATCCCCGTTTCAGACAATATAGTAGAACAATTATACTTCAACGCCGCCGATTAGTAAAGAAAACGCGTGACATTTTCCGACTGGCGGCAGGGAGGGAAAATGAACGTACTCGAAGCCGTGTTGCTCGGTCTTGTGCAGGGGGCGGGCGAATTTCTGCCCGTGTCCTCGTCGGGACATCTGCTGCTGCTCGAAAAACTCGGCGTGGGAGAAGAGGACCTCTTCTTCAACATCTGCCTGCACCTGGGCACTCTCCTCTCCGTTGCGGTGTGCATGCGCAAAAGCATACTCTCCCTTTTCCGTCGGGAAAACAGGAGAACCTTGCTTTATATCGCCGCCGCGTGTGTCCCCACCGTGCTCTTCGCCCTGCTGTTCAAATACCTCGCGCCCGCCCTCATCGACGGCGCCTATCTCCCCTTGGGCTTCGCCGTCACGGCGGTGCTGATCTTCCTCTCCGAAAAGTACGCTCCCGCGCAAAACCGCTTTTTATCTGTCAAAACAAGCGTATTAACAGGCGTTTTTCAAGGGATAGCCGTACTCCCCGGCATATCGAGAAGCGGCGCGACCATAGCCGCGCTGCGCTTTTCGGGTGTGGAGCGCGCCTCCGCCGCGGAGTTCTCTTTCCTGCTTTCGATACCGATCATAACAGGCTCCGCGCTCTTCGAAGGCACCGAACTCGCGCTCACGGGAGGACTGGACGGCGTCGACGTGCTCCCTCTCCTCGCAGGCGTCGCGGCGGCATTTTTATCGGGGTGCGTTGCGATCAGATTCTTCCTCGCTCTCGTGCGCAAACGCTCTTCCCTCCCCTTTGCCGTCTACACCGCCGCCCTCGCCGTCGTTTCGTTTGTTGTTTTATAATCGTCGCCGCGCCCCGGCAGGGGCTCTGCCCCTGCACCCCGGCGGGAGTGTGCAAGGGGCTTTGCCCCTTGACCCCGCGAGGGGCATTATGCCTATCGACCCCAAACTTTTATATAAAAGTTTGAGCGGGCGTCTCCGAGCAAGACACTCACTTATTCAAAGTGTCTTTGAGCACGATGAACAGTCATTCAGGCAGGCAAAGAGTCACACCCTCGCATAAAGATAATGATACGTTTTGCAAGATTTGCATGTGATATTGACTTTTTGTCATGTTTCTTGTATGATGACATCAGAGTTTAGGGAAGCATAGAGAGGAAGTCCGCTTGGGCTTGCACCGGGCGTTTTTTCTTTGCTCAAAAAAGAGGAAGGGCATTATGAAAGTTTTCATCAAAAACAAGTTGGTATCGTGGGGCGGCGGTTCCGATGTCACGGACATAAGCGGCAACCCCGTTTACAAGGTCAAAGGCAGGGTGCTCAGCATAGGCAGGCGAAAGATAATGTGCGACTTGGAAGGCAACACGCTTTTCGTCATCCGCAACCGTTGGTTCAACCCCATCCGCCACAAGACCTACATCAAGGACGCAGAGGGCAACAGGGTCGCCACCGTGTACAGCAAGGCGTTCGACCTCACCCGTCTTTATGCGGACACCGAAAAAGGACAATACACCGTCCAAGGCAAATTCTTCGGACGCTCCTCCACCATATTGCGTGACGGAGTGCCCGTCGCCATCTTGGAGAGGCAGTTCACCGTGGTCGCGGACGCATTCTCCCTCGAAGCGTCGCCCGAGGATATGCCTTTCATGACCGCGCTCGTCATCGCGCTGGACAACCTCTGCGATAATCGCTCTAAGTGACGCGCCGGGGGAGATTTCCCCCACCCCCCCCCTTGCGAGGGTGTTACATCCTCGCGCCTGTGGGGGTATTAATACCTCCACACCCCCATACCTTTTATTATAAAAGTGCGCCGAGTGTTGCGGGCGCAGCCTGCAACACTCGGCGCGATATTATATAAAAGTATGGGGTCGAGGGGCATAATGCCCCTCGCGGGGTCAAGGGGCGGCGCCCCTGCTATTTCAGTTTGACCACCACCACTCCGTCCGCCGGAATGCGCGCCACTATCCTGCCCTGTTCGAACGCGGCGTCGCCGGCGACGATGCTCATCGCCGCTCCTGCGGCGCCTGCCGACGTCGCCGATCTGTCCGCCGCCGAGGGAGAAACGTAAGGATCTTTGTAGAGTTTTGCGACATCTAACCGCCTCTTTTGCGCTATCTTGCTCTTGTTAAAGAAGCACACCGCTATGCCTCCGTCCGCGAGCGGCTTCGCCAGCACGTCCACAAGTCCGCGGCGGATGCGTTTTGCCTGTCTGCCGAGAGCATCCTGATCTATGGCTATGAGTTCGCGGTCGGAAACTATGTCGAGGACGGATTTCGGCATCTTGCGCAGGTCGTTGCCGAGCACGAGCGGCGCGCTCATCATGCACCACAGCGCGAAGTGGGAGAGATTCTGATCGTAAGTGAGTTTCCCGTTGCCGACTTCCAGCATATCGGGATCGTTGAAGTGCCCGGGAGAGGCGTATTTCCACAGCTTCACGTTGCGCGAATATATGATCTTGATCCAATACCACCACGGACGGATGTCCGGAGTGGTGCGCCACATATTGCCCGCCGCGGCGCCCCAGAGCCAGGGTTTGCGCCACCCCCATTCGCATATGGAGAACAGGATGGGTTTCGGAACTGTGCCGCGCTTTTCCGCCGTTTCGCGCACCGCGTCTTTCAGACACTGCGACATCCTGCGGTACTGTATCGCCGCGCTGTCGCGCGAATTGGCGACGGGATTGCCGAGCTCGATGACGTTCCTGCCCGCCTTAAGCCGCACCACGGTCTGAAAACGTGCGGTCAGATTGTACTTTTTCTGCG
>DVJC01000044.1 GCA_018710835.1 Candidatus Limadaptatus stercoravium
CGCCATACATGCACGGTGCTCTCCGCACCGCGCAAATAACGGAAAAGGAGAAACGGCAATGAAAAAGACATTTTGTCTTGAAAATCTCGACTGCGCAAACTGCGCGGCTAAAATGGAACACGCGGTATCCAGGATAGACGGCGTCAACCATGTGAGCGTGAGCTTCCTTACTCAGCGCATGACGCTGGACGCGGAGGACGAGCGCTTCGAGGAAATAGTCGCGGAAGCAGTGAAAAGATGCCGCAAGGTAGAGCCTGATTGCGTAGTACGCGTATAGGAGAACGTGATATGTCGCGCAAAGAAAAGAATAATCTCATCCGCATAGCCGTATGCGTGGCGGCGTTCCTCGTCGTGCTGATCACGGACAAGACGCTGGACGGCGGACTCGCCGGCGCTGTCGGCGGACGATACGGCTGGCTGCTGCCCTTCGCTCTCTATCTCGTCATTTATCTCGCGATAGGCTATGACGTGCTGTGGCGCGCGGCGAGGAACATCCTGCACGGTCAGATGCTGGACGAAAACTTCCTCATGTGCATCGCCACTCTCGGCGCGTTCGCGCTTGCAATATACACGGGCGCGAGCGGACAGGACATCGAGGGCTTCGACGAAGCGTGCGCGGTGCTGCTCTTCTATCAGGTGGGCGAGTTTTTCCAGGAATACGCTACGGGCAAATCGCGCAAATCCATTTCCGCGCTCATGGACATCCGTCCGGACAGCGCAAACGTACTGCGGGACGGAAAGACGATCACGGTGGATCCCTCCGAGGTGCAAGTGGGCGAGATCATAGCGGTCAATCCCGGCGAAAAAGTGCCCCTCGACGGCACGGTGACAAAGGGCGCAAGCTCCCTCGACACACGCGCCCTCACAGGCGAATCCCTGCCGCGCGAAGTCGCGGAAGGCGACTGCGTCGTGAGCGGCTCAGTGAACGTCACGTCGCACATCGAAATGCGCGTGGACAAAGTGTTCTACGACTCCACGGTGTCAAAGATCCTCGACCTCGTGGAAAACGCCGCGGAACAAAAGTCGAAAGCCGAAAACTTCATCACCAAATTCGCACGCTGGTACACGCCGATCGTGGTCGCCGCGGCCGTTCTGCTGGCGGTCGTCCCCGGCGCGGTGACGGGAGATTGGAGCGACTGGATCTACCGCGCGCTCAGCTTCCTCGTCGTATCCTGTCCCTGCGCGCTGGTCATCTCCGTGCCGCTCTCCTTCTTCGCCGGCATCGGCGCGGCGTCGCGGCTGGGAATACTGATCAAGGGCTCGAATTATCTCGAAAAATTCAACAAAGCCGACGTGTTCGTATTCGACAAGACGGGCACGCTCACAAAAGGCAATTTCGCCGTCACGAAGGTGTCCCCCGAATCGCAGAGGGAAAGGATCCTCGCCCTCGCCGCCGCGGCTGAAAAGGACTCCTCCCACCCGATCGCGCGTTCCGTCGTCGCGGCGTACGGCGGCAAAGCTGAAGAGGGCTACGTCATCACCGACGAAGCCGGAGCCGGCATCGCCGCCGTAAAAGACGGCTCCGAAGTGCTGTGCGGCAACGAAAAGCTGATGACCGCGCACGGGATAGACTTCGTGCGCGAGGACGGCGCCGGTACGGTGGTCTATGTGGCGGAAAACGGAAAATTCATAGGTTCGATACTCGTTGCGGACGAGATCAAGCCCGAAGCGAAAGAAGTCGCGGGCGCACTGAGCGCCATGGGCTGCAGGACCGTCATGCTGACGGGCGACAACGAGCGCATTGCCGCGAGCGTCGCTGAGGAAGTAGGCGTAACCGATTTCAAAGCCTCTCTCCTGCCGCAGAACAAGGTGGAAGAGGTCGAAAAGGAGCTGTCCTCCAAAAGGAAGAAGTCGGGAGCGGTGTGCTTTGTCGGCGACGGCATCAACGACGCGCCCGTGCTCATGCGCTCGGACATCGGCATCGCCATGGGCGGCGTGGGCAGCGACGCGGCTATAGAAGCGGCGGACATAGTGCTAATGAAAGACGACCTGAGAGGTCTCCCTCTCGCCAAGCGCATAGCGCGCAAGACCATGAACGTGGTGTACGAGAACATCTGGTTCTCCATCATCGTCAAAGTCGCGATACTCGCGCTCTCCGCCGCAGGACTTGCCAATATGTGGCTCGCGGTGTTCGGAGATGTGGGCGTGGCGGTGATCGCCATCCTCAACGCCATGCGCGTAGGGCGCAAACCGCGCGAAAAAGCCGCCGCAACCGCCTAAACCTCTCCAACACGCGGAAACGACCGGAGGAGCGGACACCTCCCTCTCCGCGGACTGCCCGTCCCTTCGTCCCGGCAAACAAAGCCGTCGCTCAAATCAACGCACCGAACAGAAATATTGTTCACATCCGGCGTGCAACTATCAACAATCCTCATCAAAACCGCTCTCCGCTCCGACGAAGGGCGGTTTTTCGCCCTCACCGCCGCACACATCGGCATATGCGCAGACGCGTATGGGCTCCCGACATTCCTCAGTCACAGTCGCCCCCGCGCTTACACCGTTACCGCTCGAAATGCGCACATCACCACATTCACAGCCGTTCCGCCGCCATTTTGCCGCATATGCTCACATCTGCAGCCATGCAGACGTTTAACCACCGCACATGTGCACATGCACACTTATCTCTTTCCTTGCCGCTCCCGAACACTTCCATCCCCGGTTACCCAAAAGGTGTCGAGAAATTTTGCACGCATTATATAACTGTCAGGCTGTATAAATGAAATATTCCATACGCTATAAGCCCAATCACAAATATTGAGCCTAATCCTATCACCAGGACGAGCAGCAAAATTTTGAGAAACTTCTTTTGAGCTCTGTCATACTCTGCTTTTTCTTCCGGTGTCATTTTCGAATATTCCGCGCGCTGCTGCCTATAGATCTCTTCCCTTCTCTGCTTATCCAGTTCTTTTTCCACTTGCTGCTTGATGTATTTCTGTGTTTCCTTATCAAATTTTTTATCGTCCATACGCGTATACCTCTCTGTTTTTAGTTGCCGTTATAACCGAACGACCGTGTTTGAAATACTTCCTTCCAGTACGTTTCTCTCTTACGGATATAATCCGCATTCCCGTCGCGATTGTAAAATACTTCCAGCAAAGTAAATTTGAAGTCGTCTGCTTTTCGCTTATCGGAACATATCCGATTGTATATTCCGTCTTCGGCAAGGATCGCTTTCAGTTTCACATTACCGCCGTCACCGCGGGTGTTTACATAACACGACCATCTCTGCCACACCCCGTTAGTCCCGTAAGTGCTCCCCACATAAAGCTGTCCATTCGACATATCCGTAATGCAGTACACCGCATTGATGTTCGAAAGCAATTCACGCCAGTTGTCGATATTGGAATGAACGATATATTCCAACTCCTTAAACGACAGTGACACCGAGTTGAATCCCGGGAACGGACGGCTTGCATTGATATATTTTTTTTCAGATATTCTGACCACTGTAATCGCGGCAAGATTATCCGCCGAAAGTTTTGCCTGCTTGGGGCCCTGTCTCTTTTTGAACCGCACAATGAGCCGTTCGACGTATTCACTGTAAATTTCCATCGGCACCAAATCATAAGTTTCGTGCCCGTCATCATATCTTACGTATCCTTTCACCTCGAATGCTCCGAGGAACAGCCACTCATCGAATTTAAAATCTTTGTCAAGGCGTATGAACTGCAGACAGTATTTTGTGTTTATTCTCCTGAAACTCACTTTTTTTGTCGCACCCTTTTTCCAGGATATGTGCTCGGTAAGACGCTTTGCGTCCTGTTCGAACGAATAAACACCTTCGGCATTTGCATTGTTGAAACATATCGTCCACTCCGACAATTCGGAGGACGGAATGTCCAACAGCGTTTGCAACGTTATCTCTTTCATAATTACTCCCTCCTTATAATAAAAAGTGCGCTCATCGAGAGCGCACCTAAACGTAACTCTCAATGTCGCTACACATTTGCCCAAATTAAGGCGAGAGCATACGTTCCGAATGAATGCTCCTTAACTTGGGCGATTAAAATGTGTAGCACAGTAATTATAGCATAACGGAGGAAAAAACACAATATACCATAAATATCTTTGCATATTACACGTCGGCTCGCCGGCATAACGCAATTATTTTCCTCCGCGGAATGACAACCCGACCGGGAAATATTATATTATACCGCACGGAATAAAAAACAAACACGTTTCGTGCGTTGACAAATGGGGACGGAGCGGATATAATGACCGTGTAAAACACTTATCGTACACAAAAGAGGTGCGTTATGCTGAAAACGTGTTTCCCCGAAAGACTCAAACAACTGCGCCGTGACAACGGTATGCTGCAGGCGGACCTTGCGGAACACTTCAAGGTGTCCAAATCTGCCGTTTCGGGCTGGGAAGTGGGCAGAAATCAACCCAACTATGACATTCTGATCGAAATGAGTATCCTTTTCGGCGTAAGCGTTGACTATCTCATAGGAAGAAGAAATTATTGATTTTCCATGATTTTTTGCTACTCCGCCCCTTAATAATACGGACAGGGTTTGGCATAAAATTAAAACCGCGCCCGGCAACGGCGCGGCTTGACAAACACGGAAAGTGTATCACCCCCGGAAGTCCGGGGGTGATCTATTTGTGGCGCGGTTTGCCTCGCGCCGAAAGTACCCTTATCTGCCGCTGTAAGGCGGACGATCATTTTCTCGGCAGGATCCCGCGCAGGAACTCCGCCGTATAACTCACTCTGCTCTTTGCGACCTGTTCGGGGGTGCCGGCGGCTATGACTCTGCCGCCTCCGCTGCCGCCGTCCGGGCCGAGATCGATGACGTAGTCCGCCATCTTGATGACGTCGAGATTGTGCTCGATGACCACGATGGTGTTGCCCGCGTCCGCAAGGCGGTTGAGGATGGAAAGCAGTTTCGCCACGTCGTGCGTGTGCAGTCCCGTCGTCGGCTCGTCAAGGATGTAGAGCGTCTTGCCGGTGCTGCGCTTGCTGAGTTCGGTGGCGAGTTTCACTCGCTGCGCCTCGCCGCCGGAGAGCGTCGTCGAGGACTGTCCGAGTTTGATGTAGCCAAGTCCCACGTCGTAGAGCGTCTGTATCCTGCCGCGTATACGGGGCACGTTGGCGAAGAAGTCGAGCGCCTCCTCGACGGTCATGTCGAGCACTTCGGAGATGTTCTTGCCCTTGTAACGCACTTCGAGTGTCTCGCGGTTGTAACGCGCGCCTTTGCACACTTCGCACGGGACGTAAATGTCGGGCAGAAAGTGCATCTCGATCTTGATGATACCGTCGCCGTGGCAGTTTTCACACCTGCCGCCCGACACGTTGAAGGAGAATCTGCCGGACTTGTACCCTCTCGTCTGCGCGTCGGGAAGCCTGGCAAAAAGCTCTCTTATCGGCGTGAAAACGTCGGTGTACGTCGCGGGATTGGAGCGCGGCGTCCTGCCTATGGGGCTTTGGTCGATGGCGATGACTTTGTCGAAATACTCCACGCCCTCGATACCGTCGTAATCGCCCTCTATGAGGCTGCTGTGCATGAGGCGGTTGGACATCGCGGGATACAGTATCTCGCCCACGAGGGAGGATTTGCCGCTGCCGGACACGCCGGTCACCGCCGTGAACACTCCGACGGGGAATTCCACGTCCCCGCCGCGGAGATTGTTCTGTCTGACGCCTTTCAGCACGAGCTTCCTGTCCGTTACGGGACGGCGCATTTCCGGCACTTCGATCCTGTACTCTCCCGAAAGGTATTTGCCGGTGATCGAATCCGGCGCCGCGATGATGTCCTCGACGCTTCCCGCCGCCACCACTTCGCCGCCGTGCACGCCGGCTCCGGGACCGATGTCCACGATGTAGTCCGCCGACCTTATGGTTTCCTCGTCGTGTTCGACGACGATGAGCGTATTGCCGAGGTCGCGCAGCCCTTTGAGAGAGGAAAGCAGCTTCTGATTATCCTTCTGGTGCAGCCCTATGCTCGGCTCGTCGAGAATGTACAGCATGCCCGTAAGCCCGCTGCCTATCTGTGTGGCGAGCCTTATGCGCTGACTCTCGCCGCCGGAAAGCGTGGCGGAAGACCGCGCAAGCGTGAGATAGCCGAGTCCCACGTCCGAAAGGAAGCGCAGACGCGCGTTGATCTCCTTGAGAATACGCTCGACTATCAGCTTCTGCGTGGGTGTGAACTCCACGGAGGACAAAAACTCCGCAAGTTCCACCACCGTCATGCAGCACGCTTCATGGATATTCCTGCCGCCGACGGTGACGCTGAGGGCTTCCGGCTTAAGCCTTTTGCCGCCGCACGCGGTGCACGGCACCTGTTTCATGTAGCGCGAGATCTCCATCTTGACCATCTCGGAATCCGTTTCGTTGAAACGGCGCAGGAGATTGGACGCAATGCCCTCGTAAGCGGCGTGATATTTACTGCTGAAAGTCTTGGAGCGGTACTCCATGGGGATCTTATCGCCGCCGTTGCCGTAGAAGATGAGGTTAAGCACCCATTCCGGCAGGTCTTTCACGGGCACGTCCAGCGAAAATCCGTACTCTTTGGAAAGCGCGCGGAACTGCATCTGCGTGATCTTGCTCGTGTCGATATACCAGCCGCTCGCACGGATCGCGCCCTCACGCAACGTCATGTCCGGGCTGACGATGAGTTTGCCGGTGTCGATCTCGTTGGTGAATCCGAGTCCCGCGCACACGGGGCACGCTCCGTAAGGATTGTTGAACGAAAACAGGCGCGGAGTGAGTTCCTCGATGCTGATCCCGCAGTCGGGGCACGCGTATTTGGTGGAATACAGCACCTCTTCGCCGTCGTAGTCCGCAATGACGAGCCCTTCCGCGAGCTTGACAGCCGTTTCGATGGCTTCGGCAAGGCGGCGGTTGATGCCTTCCTTGACGACCAGCCTGTCAACAACGACGCCGATGTTGTGTTTGACGTTCCTGTCGAGGTCTATCTCCTCGTCGAGCGTGTAATTTATGCCGTCCACACGCACGCGGACGTAGCCGGCACGCTTGTACGTTTCAAGCTGTTTGACGTATTCGCCCTTCCTGCCGCGCACGACGGGCGCAATGATCTGCAGTTTCACGCCGGGACGGGACATGATCCTGTCCGCGATCTGATCCACCGTCTGACGCACTATCTCCCTGCCGCACTTCGGACAATGCGGTATGCCTGCGCGCGCGTAGAGCAAACGCATGTAGTCGTATATCTCCGTCACCGTGCCCACGGTGGAGCGGGGATTGCGGGAAGTGGTTTTCTGATCTATGGAAACGGCGGGTGAAAGCCCCTCGATGTACTCGACGTCCGGTTTCTGCATCTGTCCGAGGAACTGCCTTGCATAGCTCGACAGACTCTCCATATACCTTCTCTGTCCCTCGGCGAAAATAGTGTCGAAAGCCAGAGAGGATTTCCCGCTGCCGGACAGCCCGGTAAATACCACCAGCTTGTCGCGCGGTATTTCCAGGTCTATGTTTTT
>DVJC01000045.1 GCA_018710835.1 Candidatus Limadaptatus stercoravium
TGGGACGGGGATAAAAGTTAAGGCGGTATCTTCGAAGATACCGCCTTTTTGGAGGCACCATCCGGATTTGAACCGGAGAATGAAGGTTTTGCAGACCTTTGCCTTACCTCTTGGCTATGGTGCCGCGGTCTCTGCCGCTCGCGTGCCATATCAATATATCAAAAGGCGGGCGATTTGGCAACCGATTTTGCGAATTTGGCTTGCCCGACTTCAATTTTTGCGCGTGCGCAGTTTTTCGGCAAACGCGGCGAGACCTTCTCCGAAAGGAAGTTCCGCCGCACTCTTGAGCGCCGCCGCGGTACACTCGTCGAGAAGCCGCACCGCACGCTCTTTGCCGATTACGGCTACAAGAGAGTTCTCATCGCCTTCGTCCAAGAGGTCGTCCGCCACCTGAAAACCGAGCCCCAACGCCTCGGCATAAGCGCGCACGCTTCCGCACTGTCTTTCGTCCGCTCCGGCAACGATCGCCCCGGAAAGAAACGCCGCCCTGAACAGCGCGCCAGTCTTTAACGCGTACATGCCGCGGAACTCCTCTTCCGTATGCATACCGGCGAGGTCGAGCACCTGACCGCGCACCATATCTTCCGCAGCGGCGGTCATAACGAGCGCGGCGCGCGAATAGTTTCCGCCGAACTGCACCGCTCCCGAAGCGAGCACTTTCGCCGCCATACTCAGCAGCGCGTCTCCGGCGAGTATCCCCGTCGCTTCACCGAACTTTTTATGCACGGTAAGCCTGCCGCGCCGGTAATCGTCGTTGTCCATGGCAGGCAGATCGTCGTGCACGAGCGAGTAGCTGTGTATGAGTTCGATCGCCGAGGCAAGGCTCATCACCTCGTCCATCGGCGGCGCGGGCGATACGGCGGACGCGCCCAGCCATACTCCCACGGGGCGCACTCTTTTGCCTCCGCCGAAACACGCGTAACGCAGCGCCTCGTCAAACTCTCCGCCCTCCCCGAAAAGGCAGGCGAAGCACTTCTCGAAACTTTCTCTGAACTCCGCCGCCGTCATTTCGCGTCCACGCTGAACTCCTCCGTGATCTTGTCCAGATCACTCACGAGAAGTTCGAGCTTGCCCTTTTCGGCTTTGAGTTCGGAGAGGCACAGTTTTGTGAGTGCTATCCCCTTCTCGAACGCCGCGATCGCCTCGTCCAGCGCCACGTCGCTCTCCAGCCGTTTAACGAGCCGTTCCAGCTCGGCGATGTTGTCCTCGAATTTGTTCATTTTGTCCTCAGCCATAAAGCCTCCGTCCGCAATATGCGCTTTCCGCCTGTTTCTTTCTGTTCGATCTGCCAGTCCGCAGCGCGCGGTATCATTCATCAACACCGCCGCACGGACGTTTCTGCCGGTTGCCGTTTTCCCTCACTCGTCCGCGCGGCTACCGGGTGCGCCCTTGTCCGGGACGACCTCGGTCACCTGCGCCTCGAACGTGCCGTCGCCGCCTCTCGCGCGCACTTTGTCGCCGGGCTTCAGACTGCGCACCGAAGTCACGCTGACTCCCGCCGCCTGCACGTTGAAATAACCGCGTGACAGCACTTTGAGCGGACTCAGCGCGTCGAGTTTGCCGCAAAGCGCGTTCAGCTTCGACTCCGCGTCTTTAGTCTTGTATCCGACGAGAGTTTTCAGCCGCAGCGCGAGAGTGCGCACTCTGTTTTCACGCGCGGTATGGAATGACACCATGCGCCGTCCGAGCGCGTCGCCGGCTATCCTCGTACGCATGACTCTGCGCTCGAAACCGCGCAGGACGGATCTCCTCATATCGGCGGAAAGCGTCCTGACCTTGTCTGCAAGAGCGTAGTAGTCGTACGCCACCAGCTCCGCCGCGGCGGTCGGAGTGGCCGCGCGCGCATCCGCGGCAAAATCCACCAGTGAAAAATCCGTTTCATGCCCTATCGCGGATACGACCGGCGTCTTCATGGCGAAGACCGCACGCACGAGTTCCTCGTCGTAAAACGGCGCGAGATCCTCAAGCGAGCCGCCGCCGCGCGCGATGACGATGACGTCGTAGCCGAGCGCGTCCACACGCTTCAGCACTCCGGCTATCTCGTGCGCCGCGCCCTCGCCCTGCACCCGTACGTCGCGCACGGTGATGTTGACGACGGGATTCTTGCGCCTGACGGTGGTGACGATATCTCTTATGACCGCGCCCGTGCGCGAAGTGACGACGAGGATGTCTTTGGCATATTTCGGGACGGGGACTTTATACTTCTCGTCGAATATCCCTTCAGCCTGCAGTTTTGCCTTCAGCCGCTCGAACTCGATCGCAAGCAGCCCTTTTCCGGCGGGCATGATCGTCGTCGCCGAAAAGGTAAGTCTGCCTCCCTTGGTCCAGAAGTTCACGCTGCCGCGCACCACGACGCTCTCCCCGTCCTTCGGGATATAGCTGCGGTCCGCGCCGAATTTCACACACTGTATCTGAGAGTCCTTGTCCTTCAGCGTAAAATAAAAATGCGGGCCGCTCATGCGCGCGCCGGACACTTCCCCGAACACTTCAAGCCCGCGGAAAACCGGCGCTTCAAGACACGCTTTGAGCGTGGCGTTAAGCTCGGTCACGCTGATTGTTTTTTCCGAAATCGGGTTTTGTTCGATCATTTCCGCAAAATAAAACCGCGCTTACGCGCTTTCCTTGCCCTCGCGTACGAATTTTGCGAGCACGCCGTTGACAAAGGAGCCGGACTTCTCCGTGCCGTACTTCTTGGCGAGATCCACCGCTTCGTTGACGATGACTTTAGCCGGCGTGTCCGCGCGTTCCAGCTCGTACAGCGCGATGAGCAGTACGGTCATATCCGGGCGGTACAGCCTGTCCACGCTGAACCGCTCCAGCTTGGAGGCGAGCTTGGCTTTCAGCCGCTCCGCATTCGCCGTCACACCGTCGTAGCACTCGCGGATATACGCCTTGTCCTCGTCCGTAAGGTCCGCGTCCGCAAGGAAAAACTCCAGCGTGGACTCGTTCTCCGCGCCGTAAAACGTATATTCGAACACCAGTTTGAAAACGTATTCTCTGCTTGTCCTTCTCATTCTTCGCTCTGCGTCGGGAAAAGCACGCTCACCACCTGCACGTTCACGTTGTGCACGCGGAAGCGCGTCGCCCCTTCTATCTCCTCTTTCACACGCTGCTGGACCGCCGCCGCGGCTTCCGGCACGCGGCACGGGTAATTGACATTGACGAAAACGTCCACCGCCACCTTGTCGTTGGGCAGAAAATACACCGAAACGCCGCCCCCTCTTATGGCGCGCTTGGACGAATCGCGGGAGCGCAGCACTTCCACGCCCTCGACTTCCGCCGCCGCGTCGGACGCGAGCGACATTATGACGTCGGAAAACACCGACAGATTCTTCGCATTCATTTCTTTGGGCATAACTTCACCGCGGTACAGTATAACACATTATACTCTCCCGCGCAAGCCGCGCGCGCAAAGTGAAGTGAGATCGTGCGCTTGCTTTCCGCCGCACGTGCGGCGTTTGCGAAATACACGGACTCATTAAATCGCAAAACTGCCGCGCGAACCGCGTTCTTCTCCGTTTCCGTCCATGATTTACAGCGGATATGTTCCCGAAGCAATATTAAAACCGCGCGGATATCCGCGCGGTCAATCTTTTATGCTTTTTAGATTTTGAAACAGGACAAAACTGCCGTACATTCGTTTAGCCGTCTTATCCCCTGCCGCGTATGCCGATCTCCGCGTTGCAGGGATACTTTGCACCGCCGATGCGGCGGATTGCGGACGGCTCACAGCCTGCCGTACTCCTCGCCGGTCACAGGCTCCAGCCATTCGTTGGAAGTGTTCTCTCCGGGTACTTCCACCGCGATGTGGGCAAACCACGAGTCCTTTTTCGCGCCGTGCCAGTGCTTGACTTCGGCGGGGATCTCCACCACGTCGCCGGCTTTCAGCGAACGCAGAGCCTTGCCCCACTCCTGATACCACCCCTCTCCGGCTGTGCACAGCAGCAGCTGTCCGCCGCCCTTCGCCGCATGGTGGATGTGCCAGTTGTTGCGGCAGCCCGGCTCGAACGTGACGTTTGCATATCCCGGCTTGTCGTCGCCCGGAGTTGTCAGCGGATTGAGATAGGACATGCCGATAAAGAACTTCGCGTAAGCCGTGTTCTCCGCTCCGAGTCCGAATATGTTTTTGCTCTCAAATTCCTTATAATCCATATTTATACCTCTGACGATTCTTTCATATCCGCACGTCCGCTACGGGACGCGCCGCGACGGCGTTGTTGCTTTGCGGTTATTCCAGTAGGTCCTTTGCGCAGTTCAGCGCGTTGAAGAATCTCGGTATTCCCATATAAGGCATGGCGTGCGTCAGCGCGCAAACGACGTCCTCTCCGGTGCTCCCCGTTTTCAGCGCGCCCGCGACATGGGAGCGCACCTGCGTTTCCGCACCGCCCAATGCGGCAAGTATGACCACCGTAAGCAGTTCGCGCGTCTTTGCGTCAAGACCTTTCCTTGTTGCGAAGTCGCCGAAGCCTAGCTCGGTGAGAAAGCGCGGGACCGCCGCCGCGAACTCTCCGGGCAGCCATTTGTATCTCTCCGCTATCTCGTCGCCGTAGACGGGGGATTGCAGGGAAAGCCCCTTTTCGTATCTGTCCTCTTCCGTGACGGTCTCGCCGCTTGCGAGGGGCAGGGATATGCCCGCCTTTTCGAAGGATTCGTTCATTGCGGCGATTGCGTTCAGCGTCTTGGGAAAACCGATGAAGGGAGAGCACTGATAGACGGCTTCCCTCACCTCCTCCGGTGTGCAGCCGACGTGCAGACACGCAAGCGTGTGGGATTTCAGTTGCGGCAATGTCTGATTGACCGCAAGCACCGTGACGGTGATAAGCTCGCGCATACGGTCGTCAAGCGAACCCGTATAGCACACTTCCCCGAAAATGAAACGCTGCAATATGCGCATGAACTCCGGATCGCTGCCCTCGTCCCTCACAGGTTTGCCGCCGAACAGCTCCGCATACTTTTCTTCGCATCTTTCCACTCTGTCCATAGCTTCCTCCGCATACAGAGCGCCGCGCCGAAGCCGCATGCCCGCGTGCCGCGCTCCGTCTTACGACTTCATTATATCGCCCGCCTAAATCAAGTCAAATACCTTTTTTCTATGCGCTCTATGCTCACGGGTTATGCCTGCGTCGCACGACACGGCCCGGCGCGAAAGCGCGCGCCGCCTTCCCCGCCCGTAAATTCGCTCTTGAAAAGCGTACCGCCTCAGTGTATAATTAAAAGGTATTTTGCAAGGTTTTGCAATACGGACAAGAGGGGAAACATGGCTGTCATCGAAGCGAAACGGATTTATCACACATACAACGGCAAGGATATGATCCTCAACGGCATAGACGTGACCGTCGATAAAGGGGAATTCGTTTCCGTCCTCGGTGCGTCGGGAAGCGGCAAAACCACGTTGCTCTCCATCCTCGGCGGCATCGAACGCCCCTCGTCCGGAGAGGTGCTCGTAGACGGCGAGGACATCGCCGCGTGCGGCGAGCGCCGCAGAGCGATACTGCGCCGGACAAAGATAGGGTTCGTATTTCAGTTCTTCAACCTCGCGCCGTATCTGACCGCGGAGCAAAACATCCTCGTCCCCGTACTCCTCTCCGGCAAAGGCAAAAGAGAAATGAAAAAGGATCTCGACGCACTGCTTTCCTTCGTGGGACTGGCCGACAAGCGATCTTCTCTCCCCGGCAAGCTGTCCGGCGGCGAACAACAGCGCGTGGCGATAGCGCGCGGACTCATTTTCCGCCCGGAGATCATACTCCTTGACGAGCCTACGGGCAATCTCGATTCCGCGAATGCGGAAGGGATAATGCGGCTGCTCTCGCGCGTCAATTCCGAATTCGGCACCACGGTCATCCAGGTCACCCACAGCGAAGCCAACGCGGCGTACGGGACGCGGGTGATAACCATACGCGACGGACGGCTCGTTTCACCGGAGGACGGCGCGGTATGAACATCATTCTGCGCCACACGCTCGGCAGCATAAAACGCAATCCGGTTCAATCTGTCATAGTAGTCGTTTCGACGGCGATGATCACCGCATGCGTGCTCGTCTGTCTGTGCATATCCTCTCTTTTCGAGCAGCTCACCTCGCTGTGGGGCACGTCGCGCTACGGCGGCGCGGACCTTATAATCACGGGCTACTACGCGACCGAATACGGCGGAGTGCCCTTCGGCGAGTCGCTCCGCGCCTACTCCGAGGAACATTCGGACGAGATCGCCGCCGTTCTGGCGACGTACGAAAGCTCGCTGTCCGTGATGTCGTCCACGGAAACGGTGCGCGCCTACGGCATCATCGCCGAGGATCTTGACAGATTCGACTCCCTCACCGGCGCGGAGATTCTCAGCCATTGCGAAAACACTTCCGATCTGCCCTCGGCACACGTTTCGCTCGCGTTCGCTCAAGCCACGGATCTTTCCCTCGGCGACGCTTTCACTATCAAAAACGACAGTTCTTACTTCGTTTCCGCCATTTGTAACAACACTTCGCGCTACTTCAACCAGTCGTTCATAGTTTTTGCCGCGGAAGGCGATTTTTCCGACGACGCGGCAACGGGCGTGATTCCGTCCCGTACCGCGGTATATCTGACCGACGCCGACGCCGTGCGCCCGGACGGTACGAACGTAGCCGACGCATGGCGCAGTTACTTTACGGGGATAACGTCCAATCCGCAGGCGGTGACCGCCGGCGTCGCCGAAACCGAACTCGACATGGCGGAATCCGTGCGCGGCAGCATGCGCCTCATGACCATCGCCGCTTCGGTGATCACCGTCGTCATGGCGTGTCTGCTCTTTTCATCGTTTTCCGTCATAGTGCGAGGCAGGGTTACGGAACTGATAAAATTCAAAGCTGCGGGCGCAACCCCGGCGCAGACGACGGGGATACTTCTCGCCGAAGCCGCGCTTTACGCCGTCGTCGGCGGTTTGATCGGGCTGGCTTTCGGCGAAGGACTCATCACCTACCTCGACGGGTTGCTCGCCCGCAACATCGCAGGCGGAGCGCTCGTCACGGAAGCGTACAAATATCCCCTCGCCGTCATAATCGGCGCCGCTTGCGGCATAGCCGCGTGCGTAATCCCCGCCGTGCGCATGAGCGCGAAATCGATACGCAGCCTT
>DVJC01000046.1 GCA_018710835.1 Candidatus Limadaptatus stercoravium
CAAGCGCAGGCAAAACCGAGGACGGCGCGGACGACGGCGGAAAGGACTGAGCGAACGACACTTCGGGCGGCGTGACCTTCTCCGCCGCCCGTTCATAGGATTGTATATGGGAGATTCTAAAAGACATATCCCCTCGTGGGGAGAGATACGCGAAGCCAAACGCGCGGATCTGCGCGCGGTAATGGACAAAGATCCCGCCGCCACTTCGGAGTGGTCGGTGAAGCACACTTACGCCGGATACAAGGCGCTGTCCGCCTACCGCATTGCGAACAGATGGTATCTGAAGGGCTTCGTCACGCTGGCGAAGCTCGTTGCCGATCACGCGCGGAAGCGTACGGGTGTGGAGATCCACCCTGCCGCCACGCTCGGCAAGGGCATAATGATCGACCACGGCAGCGGAGTGGTCATAGGCGAAACGGCGGAAGTGGGCGACGGGTGCGTGCTGTATCAGGGCGTGACTCTCGGCGGCACCGGCAAGGACACCGGCAAGCGTCACCCCACCCTCGAAAACGACGTCATGGTGAGCGCCGGCGCAAAGGTGCTGGGCCCCCTTACCGTGGGCGCGCACTCGAAGATCGGCGCCGGAAGCGTCGTGCTCAAAGACGTACCCCCCTACTCCACGGTGGTCGGAGTGCCGGGACGTGTGGTGAAGCAGGACGGCAGGCGCGTCGCGGACATGGATCAGGTGCTGCTGCCCGACCCGATACTTGCGGAATTTCTGCGCATCAACCGCAGACTGCAGGAGCTGGAGCGTGCCGCGGGCATTACGGACGCAGCCAGCATGAGCGTGTCCGAAGGCGAAGGCGCGGCGGAGAAAGCCGCCGAAAAAGCCGCGATAAAGGAATTTGAGGAACAGGGAGAGGAATGAAATGAAGATATACAATTCGCTCACCAAAAGGAAAGAGGATTTCGCGCCCCTGGAAGGCAACAAAGTGAAGATGTACGCCTGCGGCATCACCGTGTCCGGCGACGCGCACATCGGACACGCCTATCAGGCGCTCATCTACGACATCATACGCAAATATCTCGAAAAAAAGGGCTACGACGTGACGTACGCGCGCAACTACACGGACGTGGACGACAAGATCATCGCGCGCTCTCACGAAACGGGCATCCCCGCGGACGAGTATGCGGAGATGATGATCAAGAAGATCGACGCCGAGATGCGCAGGCTGGAGGTGGACGACCCCGACATATGGCTGCGTGCGACTTGCACCATGCAGGGCATCGAGGACTTCATCTCCCGTCTTATAGAGAAGGGACACGCCTACCCCACCCCGGAAGGCGACGTGTACTTCGCGGTGGATTCCTTTCCCGGCTACGGCAAACTGTCCGGCAGAAACCTGGAGGACGCCAGGGAGAGCGTGCGCATCGAGAACGAGGACAACAAGCGCAATCCCCTGGATTTCGCGCTGTGGAAGTCGGCAAAAGAGGGCGAGCCTTTCTGGGAGTCCCCGTGGGGCAAAGGCAGGCCCGGCTGGCACATAGAGTGCTCCGCCATGAATATGCGGGCGTTCGGTGAGCAGATCGACATACACGGCGGCGGACGCGACCTCATCTTCCCCCACCACGAGAACGAGATCGCGCAGACCGAGGCGCTGACGGGCAAGCCTTTTGCGAAATACTGGATACACAACGGGCTAATTAAGGTCAACGGACAGAAGATGAGCAAATCGCTCGGCAACAGTCTGCTGCTTGAGGATCTGCTGGACAAATACTCTCCCGAAACCATAAAGTTCGCCCTGCTGCAGACCAACTACCGCGGCGACATCAACGTCACGGATTCACTCTTCCCCGAAGCGGAAAAACACCTGCTCTCTTTCTATAAAGTCATGGAAGAGGCGGTGCGCGCGGGCGCGAAGCTGGACGGAGAGTGCCCGGAGATAGACCGCGCTTTCGACGCCGCAATGGACGACGACTTCAACACGGCGAAAGCGCTTGCGGACCTTTTCGGCATATTCAGACGCGCTGCTGCGCTGCTGCGCGAAGGGGACGTGTCCTCCGCAAACGGAATGCTCGGACAGGTGAAGAAAACGTACGGCCTGCTCGGACTCTTCCGGACGGAGCCTGCGGCGTTCGCGGCCGCGTGCGAAGCGGCGCACAAGGCGGCGGTGCCCGAAGAAATAGCCGCGCTCGTTAAAAAACGCGCCGAAGCCAAAGCCGCAAAGGACTGGGCGGCGGCGGACGCGCTGCGCGCGGAGATCGCCGCGAAAGGCTGGAGCGTCAAGGACACCAAGGAGGGTCCCGTGGTGGAAAAGATTTGACAAAACGGTGTTTACCACTGCAAAACGACATGAAAAACCGCCTTTTGTGCGGTTTTTCGTTTAACCGCTTCCGGCGCGGCACACTCCCGCCGTTTTAGCCGAAGTCCACAGGGCGCGGCTCGCGCGCATGCTTCGCGCGCGTCGCGCCGCGCCCGGCGGAAAGGCTTTTCCTTTAACTTACAAAGTTTTTTATATTGTCCGATTTGCACATACGCGCGCTGTGTGATATATTATATTCCGTAAGACACATTTTTACGGGGGCACGCTATGTTTACCGCAAACATCGTTTCCGCCGCCGGCTGGTATGCGGACGTCGCGCTCGCGGCGCTTCTGGCCCTGTTCTTGCTGGCAGGCCTCATCAAAGGGTTTTCCAAGTCCACGAAAGGATTTTTCGTGTTCGTTTTCGTGGTTTGCGTTTCGCTCATGCTCACGGGACTGACGCAGGACGCGGTGGCCGACAGCGCGCTCGGCACCTCGATCAGCGACGGGCTTTCCTCCGCTTCCGCGGACTGGGGCCCCGCCTTCAACTCCCCCGTCACGGTTTCGGAGGACGGCGTGTTCTACATCATGGTCAACGGCACCCCCACCGAGCTCAACAGCGGCAATTTCGGCATCAAAGGCTCGTTTGCCGGGTTCGTGGCGGACAAGTTCGGCGTGCAGACGGGAGATACCGTTGCAGGCGCCGCCGTGGCGAGCATAACCGGCGTGTGCGTGGCGGCGATAATGTTCGTAGTGTTCGTGGTCGGTATAGTGCTCGTATTCTTCGTCATACGCCGCGTCGCCGCTCCTATGGCGAAAGCCGCTCTCCCCGGCGTGCGCCTGCTCGACCGCATCCTCGGCGCGCTGTTCAGCGCTCTTGTCGGGCTGGTGTTCGTCTGGATCGTGTTCGCCATCATCGCGGCGATAGGCGATCCCGCCGCGGAAGCGCAGAATTACTTGTCGGAATCCGCATTCGCCGGACTGCTTTACAACAACAATCCCATCACGACTCTGTTCACGAGGATCTTCGGTTCCTGACACAGCGAGGTAGACAATGAAGGCTTTGAATTTCGTCATAGGCATGATCGTGGGTATGGTGCTGCTGGTCGTGGCCGTTGTGGGCGCGATCTTCGCGGCGGGTACTCTCGTCAGCGTCGGGCAGCTTGAGAGCACGCTGGGTACGGACATCTTCGACGACGAAAGCTCCGTCAACGAGATGACCATACTCGATCTTGTGCAAAAGATCATAGACGACGCGCAGAATCCCGATACCCTCACCATCAACAAGCTGATCACCGACTACGGGATCCGCATTCCCGGCGAGGTGAGCGGCATAGACATTTCCGTGCTGTTCGACTATCCCGTCACCGAAGTCCCCGACCACCTCGGCGACGTCGTGAACAACATGACTCTGCGCGATGTGGGCGAGTTCCTCGACATGGATTTCGAAAGCGAATATCCCGAACTCGCAATTCTGCAGGACAACCTTGACAACAACGTGAACGTCGCGCTCGACAACATCCTTTCGTCAATAGACGACGAAACGATGACGATATATTCGATAGAGCGCAGCTTCGGTCTGTCGCTGGGCAGCAACAACCTCATCGAAACGCTCTACCACACTCCCTTGTCGTCTTTCGCGGCGGTGATGGACAATCTGCCCGTCGGGATCGTCGCGGACGCGGACAGCGACCTCTTCGTGCCGGACGGCGAAACGGAACTGTTCGTCCTCACGGACGTCTACGAGGAAGTGCCGGCGGACGAACTGCTCTCCCCGGACGCCGCGGCAGGCGCGGAAACGTACATCGCGGACGCGGACGACAACGGGCTCATATACCGCGAGCTGCGCTTCGTTCTTGACGACGACGGCAGTTACATACCCGACAACTCGTGCTACGCGTCGTCGTTCGACGCCGAAACAAACGACAAGACTTTCTACCGCCACATAGTTTACACCGCTTACGATAGCTCGGCGGTTTACGACGAAACGGCGGTGCTCGCGGTGCCGACGCTCCTCAACAACTTCGTGTCCGACGGCGAAGGTGGATTCGCGCTTGCCGACGGCGGCATGACCGAGCTTACGACCGTGTTCGTATCCGCCGACATGAGCGTTTCCCTCTCCGAAGCAATACTCTCCGGCGCGGTGCCTGCGGACAGCGGCACGTTCGACTTCTCATCCATGGACGTCTACGTTCCGTCCGCGGACGGCGGAGCAGAACTTGCGGCGGAGTTCGGACTTGCCGACGGCGTAACGCCTGACGGAAACACTCGGCTGGACGACAACTACACCGGCTGGCTGCGCATACATACCGGCACGGCGGATCCGGCAATGCAGATCATAGCCGGAGAAACGCTCAAGACCGTTTCCGGCGCGACGGACAAGATCACTTCCCTCAAACTCGGCGAAGTGATCGACATCACGGACGACAGCGCGAAGATACTGCAGAC
>DVJC01000047.1 GCA_018710835.1 Candidatus Limadaptatus stercoravium
GGCGAGTATTTCGTGCTCGACCATACGGAAAGGGAAAATATTTCCACTGTGATATTTCCTCTGCCCACTGCGGCGGGCAAGGGTATTCTTGTCGCGCCCACCGCGGACGGCAACGTCATTTACGGTCCGACTTCGACTCCGACGTTCGAGGACGACACGGCGGTCGGCGCGGAAGGACTGGACGACATCCGCCGCAGCGTGCCCCTCACTTACGCGCGTCCGGCTTTCAACAAGTGCATACGCGTCTACTGCGGTGTGCGCACCGTCGTCGGACACGACTTTATAGTCCGCCCGTCCGAGAGGGTGGAGAACCTCATTATCACTGCCGGAATATGTTCTCCGGGGCTTACTTCCGCCCCCGCGATCGCCGAGTACGTCGAGGAACTTGTCGACGGAATGATACCTCTCGTCCCGAAGAAGGATTACGTCGCAAGACCGGAGCGGGCTCCGCGCCTTGCCGACCTTTCGGAAGAGGAACTGAACGCGCTTGTGAAGAAAGATCCGCGCTGGGGCAGGATCGTGTGCAGATGCGAGAAGGTGACCGAGGCGGAGATAGCCGCCGCGGTACATTCGCCCGTGCCCGCGCGCACGGTCGACGCGGTGAAACGCCGTGTGAGAGCCGGCATGGGCAGATGTCAGGGAGGGTTCTGCGCCACCAGGGTGATGGAGATAATTTCCGAGGAACTCGGCATTCCGATGCGCGATATAAGGAAAGGTGCGGGGCATTCCGAGATAGCGGTGCTTGCCGTCAAGGAGGCGGAATATGACGAGATATGACGTGCTTGTGATAGGCGGAGGACCCGCGGGTATGGCGGCGGCGCTCGCCGCGGACCGGAAGGGCGCGAAAGTGCTGCTCATCGAGCGCGACGTGCGCCTGGGCGGCATACTCAACCAGTGCATCCATGCCGGATTCGGGCTTCATTATTTCGGCGAGGAGCTGACCGGGCCGGAATACGCCGACCGCTTCGAGAAGGAACTTGCAAAGACGGACGTCAAAGTCATGCTCGGCGCCATGGCGCTCTCTCTCGGCGCGGACGGCGATGTTACGGTGCTGTCGCCCGAAGAGGGGCTTGTGCATCTGAAAGCAGGCGCAACCGTGCTTGCGATGGGGTGCAGAGAGCGCACGGCGGGCGCCATCGCGCTTGCGGGCACCCGTCCGGCAGGCATTTACACCGCCGGAATGGCGCAGAAGATGTGCAACATCGAGGGCTATCTGGTGGGGAAACGCATCGTCATACTCGGCAGCGGCGACATCGGGCTGATCATGGCGAGGCGCATGACGCTGGAGGGCGCGCACGTCGAACGCGTCATCGAGCTTATGCCGTATTCCGGCGGGCTGAAACGCAACATCGTGCAGTGCCTGGAGGACTTCGGCATACCGATATGCTACAGCCATACGGTGACGCGCGTGGTGGGCAAGCCGCGTATGGAGGGGCTTTACTACGCTCCCGTCGGCGCGGACAGGAAGCCCGTGCTGTCCGAGGAGAAATTCGTGCCCTGCGACTGTCTGCTTCTGTCCGTGGGGCTTATCCCCGAAAACGACATTCTGACCGGATCGGGGGTGAAGCTGAACCGCGTCACATCCGGAGCCGAAGTGGACGAGAACAGGATGACTTCCGTCCCCGGTATATTTTCCTGCGGCAACGTGCTGCACGTGCACGACCTTGTGGACAACGTGTCGCACGAGGCGGAGACGGCAGGCGCGGCTGCGGCGGAGTACGCTCTGCACGGCACGCCGGCGGCGGACGGCGAAACATACCCGGTGTCAGCCGGCGCCGGAGTGAGATACGCCCTGCCGCAGAGAGTGCACCGCGGAGAGGGCAATGCGGAGATATTCTTCCGCACGGACAACGTGTACAAAAACTGCAAGGTGGTCGCCGAATGCGGCGGACGCGTGCTGTACTCCAAAAAGCGCATGATCGTGGCTCCCGGCGAGATGGAGAAGATCACGCTCGACAAAAGCGGCATCGACGGAGATGTCACCGTGAGGCTGGAGATATGAAAACAATCTGCATCAATTGTCCCATGGGCTGTCCTTTGGACATCACGGAAGAGGACGGGAAGATCGTCGTCAGGGGTTACACCTGCAAGAGAGGGCTGGAGTACGGCGTGTCCGAATACACCGCGCCCGTGCGCACGCTCACCGCGCTCATGATGTCCGCGGACGGCAGAGTGCTGCCCGTCAAGACGTCCGCTCCCGTGCCGAAAGACAGGATGTTCGACGTTCTCGGGAGGATAAGGGAGCTTACCGCGCCGGCAGACCCCGGCATAGGGTATGTCGTCGAGAAGAACACGCTGGGGCTGGGCGCCGACATCGTGGTGACGGGCAGGCCCGCTCCGCATCAGACGAAATGACCGTGCGCGGCAGACGGATCTTCAACCGCAGACCCGTCTGCTTCTTTGCGCTTTTCCTGGCGGCAGGCATACTCGCCGCCGAAGCGTTTTATCCGCTGCCGCATCTTTACAGACTTGTTCCGCTGCTCGTTACGGCAGCGGTTTGCGTTTTCTTCGCATGTTTCGGCAGGTGGCGCGGATTTTTGTATCTCGCCGTCGCCTTCCTCGTCGGTTTTCTCGCGTGTTCGGGAGCCGCCGACGTGTACGACTCGCGTCTGACGGAGGACGTGAGCGGCACTTTCACCGCAAAAGTGTCGAGCGAGATCATAGTCGAGGACGGCATGGCGGAGTTTTACGTCGAGGACCTCGCCGCGGACGGAAAAGTGCTGAAAGGCGAATGCCGCGTTTACGCCGACATCACCGCGCCCGATTTCGGCGCGGGCGACGTGATCGCCCTTACGGGCAGACTTACCGCGGAGCGTCACGAAGCGTTTGACGGTTATTTTGCCTCAAACGCGCTGAACGGCACTTACTTCACTCTTCGGGCGGACGGCGCGGAGCTCCTCGCCGACGGAGAGCCGGACTTCATACTTTCCGTACAGCTGGCGGTAAGCAGACTGTTTTACGAGCACATGGACAAAGACGCTTCCGTCATCGCGCGTGCGCTCGTGATGGGCGATCAGCGCGGCATAGACGACCTGCTTTACGGCGACATACAGGCGAGCGGGCTCGCGCACGTGCTCTCTGTCAGCGGCCTGCACATCACCGCGCTCGCCAGCGCGGTGTACTGGCTCTTCCGCAAGCTCGGCGTCAACCCGAAGATCGCGCTCGTCGTCGTGCTCGGGCTCGGTCTTTTCTACGTCGCGTTGTGCGGCTTCGTTCCGCCCGCGGTGAGAGCGCTGGTGATGACGGGCGTGTTCAACTTCGGCTCCGCATTCGGACTCAAGCGCGACGGTCTTTCCGCACTGGCTTTCGCCGCGGCGGCGATAATGACGTTCAGCCCGTTCTCCCTCATGCACGTCGGGTTTCTGCTCTCGGTGTTCTCACTCTTCGGCATAATGGCGTTTGCCGATCCGATAAAGAAGTTTCTCATGAAAGGCGTGGACAAGGTCGCGCCTCCGCGTCTTGCGGCGGTTTCCGTAAACGCGTTGCACGGGACGGCGGCGATACAGTCCGGCGAGATACCCGGAGAGGAAACGCTTGCCGCGCTTGCGGCAGCGGCTGATGAAGGGGACGGGAGCGACGGTGCGCGCCGCGGCGCGGCTCCGCGGAAGAAAAAGTTGCGCAAGGCGCGCGAAAGCGTGCTGCGCAGGGCGCTCGGTTATGCGGCGGAATCGTCTGCGGTGGCGGTCGCAGCCAACCTTACTTCCATGCCGATAGCCGCGTACTTTTTCGGTAGGATACAGACTCTCTTTGTCATCTCAAACATCGTGATATTGCCGTACACGGTGTTTATCTATCTGTTTTTGATCGTCATCACGCCGTTTGCGCTCATTACGGGACTTCACGGACTTGTCGGAGCGGCGGACTGGCTCATCATGCCGTTCACCGCGTTCGTCCGCGCGATAGGCGGAATATCTTTCGCTTCCGTGCCGGTTTCGGTGTCCGTGACGGGCGTCGTCTGCGTGCTGTTTGCCGAGATACTTCTCTCCCGTTTCCTGTTCCTGCGCCGCATGGAGAGGGCGGTCGGAGTGATGGCGTCGGCAGCCGTCTTTCTTGCGGTAGCGTCCGCGGCGCTGCTTGCCTGACGCGGTTGCGGATCGGACGGCAATGTCCGCCGGGGCGCGGAAAAACCGCAGGGCGGCAGGGGCGGACAAACATTTTTTAAACACTTGTCAAAACATTAAAAATATCTTGCTATCGAGCATAATGTATGATAAAATACATTCGTATCACGAGTAGTATGCTCGGTATTCGGGAGTGGAATTATGGGAATTTCAACTATCCAACTCATTCTTTACGTCGCGCTGGCGGTGATCGCGCTTTTCGTGATCGTCATGCTTATCATCAGCGCGGTCTTTGCCAAAAGACACCGTGATCCGGATGTCGATCCTCTTGCCGGTTACTCAGTGGAAGGCGCGGAAGAAGCGGCGGCGGCACAGCCCGCTCCCGTGCAGTATTACGCCGTTCCGGCGGCTGCTGCGGCACCCGCGCGTCCCAATTATCCCGTCCCTGCATTGACGGACGACAGAGAAGAGCCGGACAGATCCGCGCCGGAGACGTATTCCGACCAGACGCGCTTCGTCCTTTCGGAGGAACATCCCATCGCCGCCAACACCCGTCCGCTTGCCGAAAGACAGGGCAACTGGGACAACTACGACGGCGAGTATGTCGGATATTATTACGATCCGCTCGAAGGCTGCTATTTCAAGGGCAACGCCCCCGTTTACGTACAGCGCACTTATCTGCCCGCGCCTCCTCCTCCCGTCGTGAAGAGAGTCATGCCGGCGTGCGCGCCCATCACTTCCAAGCCCAAGGCGCAGCGTGCGGAGCTTGTAATGAAGGACGGTTTCGACATCGCCAAGATCTACGGACAGTACGTCATCGGCAGCGAAGGCGACGAGTATTACTTCACTCTCTATTCCAACAAGGGCGAGTTGCTTTACGCGAGCGACAACTATGCGAGCAGACAGTATTGCGTGGACGCCATCAAGCGTTTCAAGAAGCACGTGCTTGTCGGCGCGTTCTCCGTCGAAGGCGAGGCGGGGGATTACCACTACAAGCTCGTCCGCAACCTCAACACCTATCTCGGACCGCAGAAGGCTGTCCGTGTGGACGCCGAAAAGAGCATGAAGGATCTCAAGTATTACGCCCAGACCGACGTGGTGAGATAAACAAGGCGCTTGCCGCGGCGACGGGTCCGTGCCGCGGCGGCGAAAGCCGACGTCAGATACAGCTCTCAGACACCGCCGTTCACGGCGGTGCTTTTGTGTTCCGCCGGGGCGGCGGAGGGGGGGGGATTGGGGCGGAGCGGTTTTACGCGGCGCGGCGGGAATTTGACCGGTATGCGCACGCGCGGCTCCGCGGGTGAAATTTTCGCTTGCCTATAAGTTATATAAGTGATAAAATACTTTCGGTCGAAACTTACACTTTTCTAGGAGGCATTTATGCAATATTCTCACGAAGTTGAAATGATGTGTCCTGTCACCAAGGGGCCCAACCACGGTCCCGCGCCCATTCCCGAAGAGGGCAAATGGGTCCAGGCAAAGGAGATCAAGGACATCAGCGGTCTTACGCACGGCGTAGGTTGGTGCGCACCCCAGCAGGGTACCTGCAAGCTCACGCTCAACGTCAAGGACGGCATCATTCAGGAGGCGTTGGTCGAGACGATCGGCTGCTCCGGCATGACTCACTCCGCGGCTATGGCGGCTGAGATCCTGCCCGGCAAGACCATTCTCGAAGCACTCAACACCGACCTCGTCTGCGACGCCATCAACACCGCCATGCGCGAACTGTTCCTGCAAATCGTTTACGGGAGAACGCAGTCTGCCTTCTCCGAGGACGGTCTGCCCGTCGGCGCCGGACTCGAAGACCTCGGCAAAGGTCTGCGCAGCCAGGTCGGCACGATGTACTCCACCGCGAAGAAAGGCCCCAGATACCTCGAAATGGCGGAAGGTTACGTCACTAAACTCGCCCTCGACGAAAACAGCGAGATCATCGGCTACGAGTTCGTCAAGCTCGGCGTCATGATGGAAATGATCCGCAAGGGCACCGATCCCGCCGAGGCGCTCAAAAAGAGCACCGGCACTTACGGCAGATTTGCCGACGCGGTCAAGTATATCGATCCGCGCAACGAGTAATGGGAGGCAGCTATGAGCATCAGATTCGAAGGTTATGAAAGAAGGATCGACAAGATCAACAAGGCACTTAAGGAATACGGCATCGCTTCCCTCGAGGACGCCAGGGCAGTCTGCACCGAAAAGGGCATAGACGTCGAAGCCATCGTCAAGGGCGTGCAGCCCATCGCGTTCGAGAACGCCGTGTGGGCGTACACCGTCGGATGCGCGATCGCCATCAAGAAGAATTGCAAGAATGCCGCAGACGCCGCCGAGGCAATAGGCATCGGTCTGCAGAGCTTCTGCATCCCCGGTTCCGTCGCGGAGCAGCGCGCCGTCGGTCTCGGACACGGCAGCCTCGCCGCAATGCTTCTCAGAGAAGAAACCAAATGCTTCGCGTTCCTCGCCGGACACGAGTCTTTCGCGGCGGCGGAAGGCGCCATCGGCATCGCCAAGACCGCGAACAAGGTCCGCAAACAGCCCCTCAAGGTCATCCTCAACGGGCTCGGCAAGGACGCCGCGTTCATCATCAGCCGCATTAACGGCTTCACCTATGTGCAGACCAAGATGGACTACTACACGGGCGAGGTCAAGATCGTGAAAGAGACCGCCTACTCCAAGGGCGAGCGCGCGGCGGTGCGCGTTTACGGCGCTGACGACGTCACCGAAGGCGTCGCCATCATGCGCCTCGAGGACGTGGACGTGTCCATCACGGGCAACTCCACCAACCCCACCCGCTTCCAGCATCCCGTTGCCGGCACCTACAAGAAATGGGCTGTCGAGCACGGCAAGAAGTACTTCTCCGTGGCAAGCGGCGGCGGCACGGGCAGGACGCTCCATCCCGACAATATGGCGGCGGGCCCCGCGTCCTACGGCATGACCGACACCATGGGCAGGATGCATTCCGACGCGCAGTTCGCAGGCTCCTCCTCCGTTCCCGCGCACGTCGAAATGATGGGCCTCATCGGCATGGGAAATAATCCCATGGTCGGTGCTTCCGTGGCTTGTGCGGTGGCAGTGCAGGAAGCACTGACAAAGTAAGCATAAGCCACGGATAAAACCGTGAGGGGCGAAGCACCGAACATCAAGGCACCGCTTTGCGGTGCCTTTTGGTTTTATCAAACCGTTGCTTGCGCTGTGGCAGCGCAGGAAGCGTTGATGAAGTAAGTATGCAAGTCGTATTAATACACAAAAAAGGAGCACCATTTGGCGCTCCTTTTGGTTATTACATATCTTTCAGTTCCATATCCAAACACACCGGTCTTTCAGCGCGTGTATTTCCTGCGGTATGGTACAGTCGGTCGCATTTACGTTCGTTATGGACAGAGCATAACCTTTCTCTAAATTTACTCGCAATGTTGTGCCGTTAAGTTCTATGGAAACGCCGTAGTCGGCGGAAGAGATGACAGGATAACCGTTCTCATCTGCGGATATATAGCTTCTAAACACATTTTTTATATCTTCGCTTTCATACTTATCGTCCAACGGTATTGTCTTTTCAAGTGTACGCCACACGATTTCACCGTCTGCCGTTGGGGTATAATTATCACTATCCGGATCATAATTATAATTCTCTCCGACGATGTTGTATTCCGCTACAAAGGTCATAATATCGCCGATGCCCCATACCGGTTCTGTCGTTTCCTCGTAGAAAATGTACTGTCTGATCAGACTGCCTTCAAAAAGCTCGTTTTCAACTTCATACACAAGCGTCCTGCCATCGAATTTTTCTGTCAGCCGCCATGGAGTGTATCCGTTATACTCGTTTCCCGAAGCGGTTTCAATAAAAGTAAAATTGTCCATTTCGTCGATGACTTGCATGAGTTCGGCGTAAGTCATGCCTTCGCGGAAAACATTGTCGCCGACGGGAGCAGTCCCCCCGCCTTCACCGCCGTCGTTGCAAGCGGTGAGTGCGAAAACCGCAAGAGTCAGTGTAATAACCGCCGTGACGATGACTTTGACAAATCTTTTCATAACAATCCTCCTATCTTAAGATTGCAAACAGTATAGTCTATTGAGATGGACTAGTCAAGTATAATCGACGAAAGCGGAATAAAATATCCTCATGAAGGTTTTTACGGACAGGTTGAATGCGGAGCTTGCAAGTCAGCATATGAGCAAATATGCGCTGGCGAAGCAGTGCGGGCTTTCAAAACAGACGGTGTGCAACTGGTGCGACGGCGTCAGCGAGCCGAAGGCAACGCAGCTTGTCACGCTGTGCAGGGTGCTGAACGTTTCTGCGGACTATTTGCTGGGAATGTCCGATTTTTGATGTTATGTATAGCCGCGGCGGACGGCGGCGCGGCGGCGGATCAGGCGAAGCGGCCGAATGTGGTATTACGGAATTGCTAGGCGTTGCAAAAGACGTTGGACGCATACATGCCGGATGTAAGATCGGGTTGAGTGTGATATGACGACGAAAGTTTACGAGGTTTTGCCCGAGACGGCGATAGAGATAAGAGAAAAGGTGTTCGTCGAGGAGCAGGGTTTTGCGGAAGAGTTCGACAGCACGGATAAGACCGCCTTTCATATGGTGGTGTACGACGGCGGCAGGGCGGCGGCGACATGCCGTTATTACGAAGCGGCGGCAGGGGAATACGTGCTGGGACGTATTGCGGTGCTCCGGGAGTATCGCGGCAGACGCATAGGCGCGGAGATGATCGCCGCGGCGGAAGACGAGGTGCGCAGGGCGGGCGGAAAGACGATGCTCATACATGCGCAGACGCGCGTGCGCGTCTTTTACGAAAAACAGGGCTACGCCGCATTCGGCGACATCGATTTCGAGGAAAACCGCGAGCATATCTGGATGAAAAAGGCGCTTTGACCGCTTTATAAAAGAGGCGGACAGAATGCCGGTTTCCGCTCGGCACAAGATGTTTTCTGCCGCGGTACACGGCTTTCCGCCGCGGCAAACGGCGCCGGCGCGGGCGGCTTGGCTTCGTGCCTCTTGCAGCCATCGCCGGAAACGGCATATTGTGCGTTATAATTGCGTTCTGTGGCGCGAATTTGTTGCCCCTTGCGCGGAATGGTGTTATAATTTTCAAAAGATTTATCCTAAAGAGCAAAAAAGGTGAAGAAAATGTCCAAGATGAACATCATCGACGAACTCAGAGCGCGCGGTCTTGTCAAGCAGACCGTTTACGAAGAGGACCTGAAAAAGCTGCTCGACAGCGGTCCGCAGTGCTTCTACATCGGTTTCGATCCCACGGCGGACAGCCTGCACGTCGGTCATTTCGTGCAGATGATCGTCGCCAAGCGCATGCAGGACGCGGGACACCGTCCCATCATCCTCATCGGCGGCGGTACGGCTATGATCGGCGATCCTTCCGGGCGCACCGATCTCAGGAGCATGATGACGCGCGAAACTATACAGCACAATGTCGATTGCTTCAAGAAGCAGATGGCGCGGTTTATCCGTTTCGACGGCGAAAATGGCGCGATCATAGTCGACAATGCCGATTGGCTGCTCGATCTCAATTACATCGACTTCCTGCGCGAGATAGGTTCCTGCTTCTCCGTCAACAAAATGCTGACGGCGGAGTGCTACAAGGCGCGCATGGAGAAGGGACTGACCTTCCTGGAGTTCAACTATATGCTCATGCAGTCCTACGACTTCCTGGTGCTCAACCGCAAATACGGCTGCGTGCTGCAATGCGGCGGCGACGACCAGTGGTCCAACATCCTTGCGGGTGCGGATCTCATCCGCAGAAAGGAAGGCAAGGACGCATTCGCGATCACGTTCGGACTGCTCACCACGTCCGAGGGCATCAAGATGGGCAAGACCGCAAAGGGAGCCGTGTGGCTGGACGCGAACAAAACGTCCCCGTACGACTTCTTCCAGTATTGGCGCAACATCCCGGACGCGGACGTGAACAAAGTGTTCCGTTTCCTCACCTTCCTGCCTCTTGACGAGATCGACGAACTCACGCGCTACAACGACGAGCGCATGAATGCGGCGAAGGAACGCCTTGCCTATGAGCTCACACTCATGGTGCACGGAAAAGAAGCCGCTGACGATTCGCTCGCCAAGGCGAAAGCGGCATTCTCCGGTGACAGCGAGAATATGCCGTCCGCGGTGATAGCGAAAGACGTGAAACAGATAGCGGAAGTGCTGGTCGCGGTGGCGAAAGTGCCGTCCAAGAGCGAAGCGCGCAGACTCATACAGGGCGGCGGCGTTGCGGTGGACGGAGTGAAAGTTGCGGATGTCAATGCGGAGCTTACGGACAGCCAGCGCGCGAACGGCTTCGTACTGCAAAAGGGCAAGAAAAACTTCTTCAAGGTGACCGTTGAGTAAGTTTTACCTGACGGTGGACGGTGTGACGGAAAACACCGTCGAGATAAAACGCTCCAAGTTCATAGCAACGCTTTCGCATGTTGAAAGCGGAGAGGACGCGGAAGCGTTCGTGCGTGCGGTGAGGAAGCGTTATCCCGACGCCACGCACAACTGTTATGCCTACATCGCGGACGAACTCGGCAACGAAACGCGCTTTTCCGACGACGGCGAACCCGGCGGTACTGCCGGACAGCCCATGCTCGAAGTGCTGCGGAAAAAAGGCATCGTGAAAGCCGCGGTGGTGGTGACTCGCTACTTCGGCGGCATCAAACTGGGCGCGGGCGGACTGGTGGCGGCGTATACGGACAGCGTGTCCGAGGTGCTGGACGCCGCGGGCATACGCAGGATGACCGAATGTGCCGAGGTGACTGTCGAATGCGACTATTCCGACCACTCGGCGATAGAGAGTGCGCTCACACGCGCCGGCGCGCTGCGCGGAGAGGCGGTGTACGGTGAAAATGTCCGTGCAGTGTGGTATGCCGAGACGGACAAATCGGGTGAGCTGCTCGAGCTTGTGTCGGCTAAGACGCTCGGCAAGGTCAGGGCGGAAATCACCGGCCGCTGCTACAAGGCTCTGTAAGCGCCGCAGCGGTGTGCGGGCTGTTCGACGGAAAATCGATCTAAGGCTTTTCCGAAAGACGCTCGACGGGGCTGTGGGAAAGTCGGTGCGGGGCGAAAACACGATGGGTGTACCGCGTTGGCAGCCGCAAAACACGGCAAGAACACGAAACGTGCGTTGTGCGGACGCAGGGCATCCTCCCAATGGGGCGAATATGCCGGACGATAGCGGCGCCGGAACACGAAGTGTGTGATATGGTGCAAAAGGCGGGGCTGCAGTCGAGCCGCGGCGGGGCGCGGATGCGCTTCGGGGGCGGCACGGACTGCCGCATAACGTAACAGCGCGCGTATGCGCATCAACGCATGCGTGCATCCCGGACAGGAACTCAATCAGGCGCTCAGGCGCAAGGAGATAACTATGAAAATCACTATGGTCAAAGAAAGGAAACAAAAGCCCGACTTTACGAAGCTCGGCTTCGGAAAGTACTTCACCGACCACATGCTCGTCATGGA
>DVJC01000048.1 GCA_018710835.1 Candidatus Limadaptatus stercoravium
CCCGGCATGAGCAGCATATTGCCGCCGAGCACGACGATAAATTCCGCCCCGGCGCGCGGTATGACGTCGCGGACCGAGAAATCGAACCCTTCCGGCGCGCCGAGAGCTTTCTCGTCGCAGGAGAAAGAATATTGCGTTTTTGCTATACATACGGGATAGCGCGCATATTCGGGGTGGGATTCGATTTTTTCAAGATGTTCGAGTGCCGCGGACGACCAGCTCACGCTGCCTGCTCCGTATATCTTTTTCGCTACGGCGGCGACTTTTTCGCGCACGGAGTCGGAGTCGGAGTAGGCGAAGCTGACGTCGCGCTCCGGCAGGGCGCAGATGTCTGCAACCTTGCGGGCGAGCTCTTCCGCTCCCGCGCCGCCCTTTGCGAAACCTTCCGTTACCACCGCCTCCGCGCCGCATTCGTGGACGAGTTCTTTTAGCCGCGCGATTTCCGCATCCGAATCGGAGAAAAAGCGGTTGATCGCCACAACAACGCGTTGACCGAACGATTTCAGGTTGTTTAAGTGCCGCTTTACGTTGTCAAAGCCTTTTTCGAGGGCGGCGACGTTTTCCGCCGCGGCTTCGGCTTTCGGCACTCCGCCGTTGAATTTCAGACTGCGCGCCGTAACGACCAGCACCACACACGCAGGGCGCAGTCCCGCTTTTCTGCATTTGATGTCGAGGAATTTTTCTCCGCCGAGTTCCGCGCCGAAGCCGGCTTCCGTCACGACGTAATCGGCGTGTTGCATTGCCGCGCGTGTGGCGATGATGCTGTTGCACCCGTGCGCGATGTTTGCAAAAGGTCCTCCGTGGACGTATGCCGGCGTGCCTTCGAGAGTCTGCACGATGTTGGGGCGTATCGCGTCGCGGAGCAGTACGGTCATGGACTCCTCCGCTTTGAGGTCGCGCGCGCGCACCTCTTTCCCTTCGTCGTCGTAGCCGATGACGATGTTGCCGAGCCTGCGCTTGAGGTCGGCGAGAGAAGTCGCAAGGCAGAGCACCGCCATGATCTCGCTCGCCGCCGTGATGACAAAGCCGTCCTCGCGCGGCACGCCGTTCGCGCTGCCGCCCAGCCCCACTTCCACCACGCGCAGAGCGCGGTCGTTGAGGTCCAGACACCGCCGCCATATCACTTCCTTTATGTGCAGAGAGTTGCCGAATTTGATGTGGTTGTCGATGAGCGCGGAGAGCAGGTTGTTGGTGGAAGTCACGGCGTGGAAATCGCCCGTGAAATGCAGGTTGATGTCCTCCATGGGGACTATCTGGGCATACCCTCCGCCGCACGCGCCGCCTTTGATGCCGAACACCGGCCCGAGCGAAGGCTCGCGCAGGGCAAGGCACGCGTTGAGCCCTATCCGGCGCATTCCGTCCGCAAGACCTATGCTCACCGTGGTCTTTCCCTCTCCCAGGGGAGTGGGGTTCATCGCGGTGACGAGTATGAGCTTCGCGCCGCCCGTCCCGGAGGGCAAGGGGACTTTCGCCTTGAATTTTCCGTACGGTTCGATCTCGTCCGCGGCGTATCCCAGACGCGCAGCGATCGCCGTTACGGGCAGCGGATGTGAGTTTCTTGCGATTTCGATGTCTGACAGCATGGTTTTCTCCTGTGCGCCTTCCGGCAAAGACAATTATAATACACATGTTACGTTTTTTCTACCGTTTCGGAAGTTTGTGTCAAAAATTATTGCGCGATGTCGGGTTTTATAATATAATATCGCTATGTTGACGCCGCGTTGCGGCGGATTCAGGGGGGAACGATGAAGCGGCAGCTGAAAAAGAACGAAAAGGTGCAGATCGGGTTGCTCTCGCTCGCGTGCGCGATCATTGTGCTGGGGATACTTTTCCTTGTGAACGCCATGCAGGAGAATCCGGAGGACGGTTTTTTCCCGGCATTCTGCGAGCTGGACAACATTCTCGCCAAATACATTATCGTCATATTGACGATGGCGTGCGGGATAATGCTTTTCAGCAACGTCGCGGTCACGATAGAGCAGAAGAAACTCCGCAACGGGCTCACGATAGGCATCACCGCCTTCTCCACCGTGCTTACGCTTCCGCTCGTGTATGTGTTCGTAGCCGTGTTCCCTTATGCGGCGGATCCGGTGCCCTTCGAGCAGCTCAACACCGTCGACGCGGTCATGCGCATGGACAGGATCTACGAGGGTTTCGTGGCGTGGTTCGGTGACGGAGGGCTCATGTGGGCGGTGCTCGCCGTAATGCTGGTGCTCTCGCTGGTGTTCATCACGTTCCCGCTTCTCACGGGCATACTGGCGGTGAAAAACGAGCAGACGCTCGGCTTCAAAAAGGAAGGCTTCCCCTTCGGCGTCATCACCCTTCCCGTTGTCGAGAAGATGCGTGCGGCTCAGGCGGAAACGCTTTCTCCCGCGGCAGAGGGTGAATTGAACGAGTAAAGAATACTGCTTTCCGCAACGGTGCGGAAGGCGGCAAAGGCAAACGACGGTAGACGTGCGGTGCTGATGCGCCGCACGTTTTTTATTAGCCGGAGCGGAATGGGACGGACTCTTGCGGGAACGGCTCTTTCCGGCGCCTTGCGGCAAATGCGGCTTGCCAATATGTAAACTATTGCCTGCGCCGCCATTGCCGCAATTCATCCGAAAATCTCTCATTCCCGGCGCGGTTCTTCCCCTTCCGCTCCGGCGCACATTCTCGGATGCGGGGGCGCAAACGGGCGGATCTTTCCGACGCCATGTGGGTACGTTGATCGGTTTTGCTTTTCGTTCGGGCGGAGGGCTGAGCGGAGAAAGAAAACGGCGAATGCCGTGCGGCGGTATTATAACTTGCAAATGCGGCGGGCATGCCCGCGCAAATATACAATATTCGGAGGTATTACATGGCTTCTTATGCAGAGAAAGTGCTTGCGCAAGTGAAAGCGAACAATCCCGGCGAACCCGAGTTCCATCAGGCGGTCACCGAAGTGCTGGAAAGCCTGAAAGTCGTCGTGGACAACGATCCCGTCTACGAGCAGACCGGGTTGCTGGAACGGCTTGTGGAGCCGGAACGCGTGCTCATGTTCCGCGTGCCGTGGGTGGACGACGAGGGCAGAGTGCGCATCAACAAAGGCTACCGCGTGCAGTTCAACAGCGCGATAGGTCCGTACAAGGGCGGTTTGAGGTTCCACCCCTCCGTCAATCTGTCGGTGATGAAATTCCTCGGTTTTGAGCAGATCTTCAAGAACAGCCTTACCGGGCTCGCCATAGGCGGCGCGAAGGGCGGCAGCAACTTCGATCCCAAAGGCAAGAGCGACGGCGAGGTCATGCGCTTCTGTCAGAGTTTCATGACGGAGATGTTCCGCCACATCGGCGCGGACACGGACATACCCGCGGGCGACATCGGCGTGGGCAGCCGCGAGATAGGCTTCCTCATGGGGCAGTACAAGCGCATCCGCAACGAGTATGTTGGCGTGCTCACCGGCAAAGGTCTTTCCTACGGCGGCAGTCTTGTGAGAAAGGAAGCGACGGGGTACGGACTCGTGTACCTCAGCGAGGAGGCGCTCAACTCGCGCGGCGACTCCATGCGGGGCAAGACGGTAGCGGTCAGCGGATCGGGCAATGTGGCGATCTACACCATCGAAAAAGCGCGCGAACTCGGTGCGAAAGTCGTCACGGCGAGTGACTCCGGCGGCTGGATCTACGACGCGAACGGCATCGATCTCGACGTGCTCAAGCGCATCAAGGAAGAGGAGAGGGGACGCATTTCCGACTACGCGGAGCGTGTGAAAGGCGCCGTCTATCATCCGGCGGGCGACGGCAGCGTGTGGGATGTCAAGTGTCACGTCGCCTTCCCCTGCGCCACGCAGAACGAGCTAGACGAGAGCGCGGCAAAGACGCTTGTTGCAAACGGAGTCATTCTCGTCGGCGAGGGCGCGAACATGCCCACCACACAGGCGGGCACGGACGTGTTCCTTGCCAATTCCGTCATCTTCCTGCCCGGCAAGGCGGCAAACGCGGGCGGCGTTGCCACTTCGGTGCTCGAAATGGCGCAGATCGACACTCGTTTGTTCTGGTCTTTCGAGAAAGTCGACCGCAAGCTCCAGGCTATCGTCAAGCACATCTTCACCAACATCGACGACGCAGCCCGTCGTTACGGCATGCCCGGCAACTACGTCGCAGGCTCCAACATTGCAGGCTTCGAGAAGGTGGCGGATGCGATGCTCGCCGAGGGCATCGTCTGACAAAAACCGCGCTATTTGGCGAATAACTGTGTCAGGCGCATCAACACGACCGCTTATGTACGATAAGTACACCGCGCGTCCGTGTTGATGCGCCTTCCTTGTTCTTCATCCAAATATCGCGGTTTTACACACTCTCGTTCGGAGACGGAATAAAATCATTTTTTCTTAACGTTCACTTGTTCGAAGACGTAATCACGCGCCGCTCAGCCAAGGGAGCCCCACAAAAAATCTCTGCGGATTTTTTGCGGGGACCCCGGACTTGCACAGGCGGTACAACCGTCTCTTGCAAGTCGCGGCGCGAAAAGTGAGTGCCGAGCACTAGATGTTACATTAAGCAGACACGGACGTAAGTGTGCGAGCGCCGAATTCCTCCGCCCGTGCAGGGATTTCAGTAAGTACCGTGCTCCGCTTGATTATGTGAGTGCGATACCAAAAATTTTGGTATTCGTGTGGCGTTAGTCCCGCATTTTGGGAGTATGGCAGTCCAGACTGCACGGGGGAGGAAAGCCCGAAGGGAAGGAGGGGGATTAATATTCCCCGCGGGACGTGAAGCCGGTTAAAGTTTGAGTTATACGTTTACCTTGCAAGAGGATATTAAGCTTTTCCCTAGGTTGGGGACGTGAAGTTTATCTCGCCGAAATTACATCCTCACCCGGTAAGGGACGGAATTATATTAAAAACGCGGCGTTATGCCGCGTTTTTACGTGTTAAAGTTGCGTTTTTGTCATTTGATGCCGTAATAGTGCTTGACGGCGGCTTCGGCGGCGGGGAGGGACCGCGCGTCGATGCAGCAGGAGATCTGCTTCTCCGACGTGGTGATGGCAAAGACTTCCGCGCCGGCTCCGCGCAGGGCGGTGAGCACGTCCGCGGCGACGCCGCTCCTGTGCTCCATGCCCGCGCCCTCGGCGGTGATCTTCGCCGCTCCGCGCACGGTCTTGCAAAGCGTATCCGCCGGTATGAATCCTTCCGCCTTGGTGAGGTCGTCGCCGCTCAGGGTGAAGGACACTGCCGCCGTGTCGTCGGGGTTGAAATGGTGGCTGATCATATCGAGGTTGATGTCGTTGCGCTTGATGACGTCGAGCAGTTTCAGAAATTCGTCGAAGTCGATTCGGGGCAGGGTGACTAGCGCGACGTCCGCTTCCGTCCTTACGGATGTGACGGCGTAGTTCTGCGCGATGATGGACGTCATGTCGTAAAGCCCCGATTCCTTGTTCATGAGGAATTTAGCCGCGCGGAGCGCGCCGCGGACGAACACTTCCTTGTTCTCCGATTCGTGCGCGAGAGTGATGACTTCGCCCGTGCCGAGGAACATGACTTCGTGTTTGCCCACCACCGTGCCGCCGCGGACGGCGTGGATGCCAAGTTCGTTCTTTTCGCGGCGGTGTTTCGCCTCGTGTCTGCCGTAGGTGTATTCCAGCGAATTGTCCCTTACGGAATTGATCTCGTTTGCAAGCGTAAGGGCAGTGCCGCTGGGCGAGTCCAGCTTGTGGTTGTGGTGCGTTTCGACGATCTCGATGTCGTAGTCCTCGCCGAGGAATTTCGCCGCTTCCTTCGCAAGGCTGCCGAGCAGATTGACGCCGAGGGACATATTGCTCGCGCGGAAAACGGGGACGGTGTTTGCGGCGTACTCGACGCGCTTTTCCTGTTCCGGAGTGTATCCGGTGGTGGCGAGCACGAGCTTCGCCTTCTTTTCCGCGGCGTAGGCGAGAATGTCGTCCAGCGCGGCGGGAGAAGAGAAGTCGATCACCACGTCGGCGTCCAGCGGCGACGCGGCGAAACTCTTATAGACGGGATAGGGCAGATCGTCCGCTCCGTTCACGTCCACGCCGAAAACCGCTTCGAACTCCGTCGAACCGATGAGGGATTTGAATATCGTCCGTCCGATGCGCCCCGCGGCGCCGGAGATGGCAATCTTTATCATATGTCAGACAAACGCGGGAAGGATCTCCGCAAGTTTCGCGGCGTTTGCCGCGGTCATTTCGGTTAGGGGCAGGCGCAGGGTGCCGTTGCACAGACCGCGCAGCTGCATCGCCTTCTTGACGGGAATGGGATTGACCTCGCTGAACAGAGCGCGCACGAGAGGCAGCATATCCAGCTGCATTTTCGCCGCCTTTTTGAGGTCGCCGGAGAGGAATGCCGACGTCATTTCCGCCGTGAAGCGCGGGGCGGCGTTGCTCACGACGCTGATGACGCCCATGCCTCCCATAGCCATTACGGGGACGGTGATGCCGTCGTCGCCGCTGTACACGACCGCTTTGCCCTCGGTGAGGCGTATGGCCTCCTCGATCTGTTCCATATTACCGCTCGCTTCCTTGACGGCGGCGATGTTGGGGTGCTCCGCAAGCTCCGCAAAAGTGGCGGGCAGCATGTTCACGCCCGTGCGCCCCGGCACGTTGTAGCAGATGATGGGGGTATGTACGGCGTCGGCGACCGTGCGGAAATGCGCGATGAGTCCCTGCTGCGTGGCCTTGTTGTAATAAGGCGTGACGAGCAGCAGTGCGTCCGCGCCCAGGCTTTCCGCCAGCACGGACATCTCCGTCGCGGCAGAGGTGGAATTCGCTCCCGTGCCGACGATGACGGGGAGTTTGCCTTTGAGCTTTTTCACGGCGAATTCGATGACGGCTTTCTTTTCCGCCGCCGTCATTGTCGCCGGCTCGCCCGTCGTGCCGAGCACTACCACCGCGTCGACTCCGCCCGAAAGCTGATCGTCGAGAATGCGGTCGAAACTGTCGAAATCCACTCCGTCGCTTGTGAACGGCGTGATGAGCGCCGTAGCGGTACCCTTGAAAATCATGTTATGCCTCCAAAGCGTTTTTGATGAGGAGCTGAACTATCTGAACGGCGTTGGTCGCCGCGCCCTTGCGGATGTTGTCCGCCACGCACCAGATGTTGACGCCGCTGTCCACGCTCTCGTCGATGCGCACTCTGCCGACGTACACTTCGTCGTGGTTCTCCGCAAGAATGGGCATGGGGTAGACGTTGTTCTTCACGTCGTCCATGAGCACAAGTCCGGGGAAGTGGGACAGGCAGTCGAACACTTCTTCCTTGGTGCAGGGCTTTTCGAACTCCACGTTGATGGACTCGCTGTGCCCGTGGTAGACGGGGACGCGCACGGTGGTGGCGGTGATGCGCAGGGACTGATCGTGCAGTATCTTTTTGGTTTCCTCTATCATCTTCCATTCCTCTTTGGTGTAGCCGTTGTCGAGGAATACGTCGATATGCGGCAGCATATTGAACGCGATGGGATAGGGGAACTTCTTGGGCGCTTCGCCCGCGATACCGTTCTTCAGGTCGTTGTATCCGGCGACGCCCGCGCCGGAGACCGCCTGATAGGTGGAGTAAACTATGCGCTTGATGCCGAATCTGTCGTAAAGGGGCTTAAGGGCGACGACAGCCTGAATGGTGGAGCAGTTGGGATTGGCGATGATGCCTTTGTTCCACTTCACGTCCTCGGGATTGACCTCGGGAACGACGAGGGGAACGTCGTCGTACATACGCCACTGGCTGCTGTTGTCCACGACCACGGCGCCTGCCTCCACAAAGACGGGCGCGAACTTCGCCGAAGTGCCGGCGCCTGCGGAAAACAGCGCGAAATCCACCTTGCCCTTGAGCGCCATGACGTTCTCTTCGGTGAGCTCGATGACCGTGTGAGGCTTGCCCATGAAGTCTATCTGTTTGCCCGCGCTTCTTGCGGACGCGAAGAGATAGTAATTCTCCACGGGGAGCTGTCTTTCGGTCAGGACTTCGAGGAACTTGTTGCCGACCATGCCGGTCGCGCCGACGACGGCGACGTTGAACTTTTTCATATTACCTCCTGTAACCCCTTACCGCATTTATATCTTATGTAAGGAAAAGTATATGTTTACGGCGGCGGATTGTCAATAAAAAACTTGTACTCCGCGGCAAATCCGCGCTTCCGCGGAGCGCGCCGTGAATTTTTCACAGTTTATTTTATTGATTTGATATTTATTGTGTGTTAGTGTAGAATATACGCAGTCAAGTCAAGGAGCTACTATGGCAAATCAGTCACAGGCGGCGGGCAAGCCCGCGAGAGAGCCGCGTTTCCTGCTCGGAAAGTTCTTCGTCGACGCCGACGTGGTCGCCGAGCCGGAGGAACCGGCAAAGATCGTCGTCGCCGGCATGGCGGAGGCGAGGATAAAGAAAGAATATCCCGAAGGTTACTTCAAAAAAGCCGGAGCGGTCCTCCGCTCCAATTTCGCTTTGCTGCTCAAAGGCGCGCTGTGGTTCGCCCCGGCGGCGCTGGTGTTCATACTCGTATTCCTCGTGGCGGGACCGTTTTTCGAAGAGTACGTCATGGGCGGCGGCTACAACTTCATGCAGGGAGTGGGCGTAGGACTGCATCCCGGCGGCGACAATATCGCCCAGAGCGTAGCGACGCTGTACCGGGACGTCTATCAGCCCTTCCTCATGATGCTCGCCGGCGCGGGAATAATAGCCGCGCCTTTCATCGCGGGGCTGTTCTACTGCGCGAAGAGGGCGTATTATCAGGACTTCTACAAGCGCGTCACCCGCACCTTCTTCATGGGCTTCGCCAAGTATTGGTGGAAGTTCCTCATCACGGCGACGGTCGGCATACTCATTGCGCTCGCCATGGGCACCGCGCTCATCAACCAGCTCACGCTGGAACAGACCGGGGACGCAAACGCCGGAAGTATGGCGGCGGTGGTGCTGTCCTTCATTTTCGGCGCGCCGCTTCTGCTCATCCCCATGGTGATGATGTCGCTTTTCACCACCTACGGGCTGTCGCTGAAGGACGCGTTCAAGGACGCGATAGTGATCATCGTCAACAATCCGTTCATGACAGTGATATGCGGAGTGCTGTCCGCGGCGCCTCTGCTGCTGCTCATGATCAACAACATTTTCGCCATAATCATCTGCATAGCGATGCTCATCGTCGGATTTATATACTGGGCTCAGTGCTGGGTGGCGATGGCGGACCGCGGAATGACCAAATGCAAGGCGCTTAAAGCCTATACCGACAAAAAGAAACTTATCGCTCTGCGCGACCGCAAGGGCGGCGCGAAGAACGCGGCGAAGGGCGGCGGAAAATACGAGGCGAAGGCGGCTGCCGGCGCGCAGCAGTATCCCGCGCAGGAGAAGAAGAACACGCCCAAACAGGCGCCCAAGCCTTACGTCAATCCCAAAAAGAAGAAAAAGAAGAAGTAAACATGGCACAGCGGATAGAATTCAGACTCGACAGCTCGGACTATTCCGAGTTGGGCTCCAAGGCGCTCTCCCGCGGCGAGGTCGAGAAGGCGATAGGCTATTTCAAGACCGCCTGCGGGATCGCCGACGACAGCGCGTCTTATACCGCGCTCGGGTGCGCTTATGCCGAAATACACGCGTTGGAGCTGTCCAACGCGGTTTTGTATACCGCCATGACCAAAGCAAAGACCGAGGATGACGAAACCCCGGCGCTATGGCAGCTGTGTTCCAATGCGCTCGAAGAGGGCGACGCGGAAGCGGCGGCGTATTATCTCAGGTATCTGGGCGAGGACGACAGCGCGGTGCTCGCGGCGGCGGACGGCAGGGAAACCCCGCGGTTCCGCATGGCGAAGAAGCCTGCGGTCGAGTTCTACGAAACGCAGCTGTATTACGCCAACGAAGCGCTTGCCGACAACGATCTCGACGGCGCGCTCCGCTGCGTCAGAGAGATGGGCGACGCTCCCGAACCTTACAAGAGCACCGCACAGAAGATAGAAGCCCTGTGCCTTTTTGCCAAGGGCGATTTCGACAGAGTGGTCGCGCTTGCGGAGGAGATGGTAAAGAAGGACCCTTCCCCCGACAACAAGGCGACTCTCGCCACGGCGTACAGCGTGCAGGAGCGCGACGCCGAGGCGGACGCAATCCTGGACGACATCATGTCCGCGGAGAAGCTCGGCGTGGAGATCGCGCTCAAAGTCCTGCCTCTTCTGGTGGCGAGGGAGAGGGACGCGGACGTGCTGCGCGCTGCCGAGGCGGTGAGCGGCGCGGCGCATTTCAAGCAGTTCAGCGAGATGTACCGCAGCGAGGCGCTGTACAACACGGGCAAACGCAAGGAAGCCATGCGCGTCATGGGATCGCTCGGCAACATCTACGGACAGTATTCGCCGGCGGGATATTATATGAAGCTCTACCGCACCGAGCCGGAGCGCGTGCCGTACGGGCACGAGTGGCCGCACGCCGCCACGATAGAGTACGTTAACAAAGTCAAGAGCGTGTGCGAAACGGAGGACGTGGGCAAGATCCGCGACGCGCTGGCGTACGACGCCGACTTCAACGAAGCGCTCAGGTGGATCCTCTGGTACGGACCGGATTTCATCGCGTGTCCCACGCTGATGTGTCTGTCGCGCGTGCGCAAACGCACTGTGGAGAAACTTTTCCGCGAGAGGCTCATCGGCAACAATCTTTCCTTCGACGCGATGGCGATCATTCTGGATTATCTGCTCGGCGGCGGCATCAGCATGGAGTTCGACATCGTCACGCAGAACAGGTTCAAGCCAGTCGATTTCATTCTGCCGCGCACGTTCCACGCATTGCCGAAGCACCTGCGCAGGGCGGTGTACCGATCCGCATGCGACATCGTCTACACGGACGAGGATCCGAGCACTTATCTCGAACGCCTTGCAACGGTCGTCAACGAAATGACCGCCGTGGACGCGGCGGGAGAGCTCGTCTGGAAGTGCAAAAACGGCAGAAAGATCGGCATGCTCCGCAGTGAGGAGACAATGGTAGGCGTGCTGCTCGGACGGGTGTATTTCGACGATCCGGATCCCGACGAGGACGCCATGGAACGGTACGGACTGAACGAGCGTACATATTACAAGTACAAGAAGATCTTTTTCGGAGACGACGAAAGTTATGAAGACTAAGGAAGAAATGCTGAGGATGCTCGGCATCCTCGTCGACGAATCCCTGCCTTATCAGAAGCGGCTGGAAGCGTACGAGTATCTCCTCGAGGACTGCGACGAGATAGTAGACGACATGCTGGAGAAATTCTACGCCGCCGACGGGGAAACGGGAAAGATGCTCATCGAAATCCTCGCCGGCTACAAGGGCAACCCCGCCATATACATGGGGCTGGTCAGCTACCTCTACAAGGGAGAGGACGTCGCGCTTTTCGCGCGCCTGCTCGGCAGTTACGGCGACGAAAGAGCCGTTGATCTGCTCAAAGGCTTTGCCGAAGAGTACGAGCTCAACTACAACGAATACATGGAAGTGCGCAACGCCGTAGAACAGCTCGGTGGCTACTTCGACGACACCAAGGACTATTCGGACGATCCTTTCTACCGCTATCTCAAAGGCTTGGACGAACCCGAAACGGACAGCCGCCGTTCCCCCTTCGAGGATCTTTTCGCCGGCGGCGCGCAGCCCGACGACGGCGCGGACGACGGCGCGGACGACGGAGCCGATGACGATGCGGACGGCGATGACGGCTGCGATGACTGTGACGATGACGATTGTGACTGCCATGATCACCGGTATCATTTTCTCGGGGAAGAGTAGAACTCAAACTTTAACAAACTCCACGTTCCCCGACTTGGAAGTATTGTACCCCCTCCTTCCGGGGACCCCACTCATCAGCCCCATCACAAAATCAAAGATTTTGCGACGGGGGCCCCATTGTACATTTCGGGGTCCCCGGGCAAAAATTTATAATTTTTGACTGGGGTAAATTCAGGGAGCCCCATTCGGGCTTTCCTCCCCCACTCGAAATAGAGGACAATCCTCCTATCATGCGGGACTGCCTTTTCGACCTCTTAAAAAACTTTTATTCTCGCACTAGCATAATCGAGCGGCGAACAGTACTCACCGAAAACCCCTCGTGATTCACCCCACCGAAAATACTTTCGGCGGGGACCCCGAGGGGAGGAAGGCGACTCGGCGCGCACGACGCCCGTGTCTACTTAAGGTTTCATCTAGCTTGCGAGATCGCAGGGCGCGCCGCGACTTGCAAGAGGCGGTTACACCGCCTGTGCAAGTTTGGGTGAGCGGCGCGTATTCCGTCTCCAAACAAAAAACATTTAATCTTTAGTTTTTATTCCGTCTTTGAATGAGTAGACGTCGTGTTCAAGCACACCCCAAATAAAGTTACGTTAATTAAACCGCGATATTTGAGCGTCAGACAAGGAAAAGCCCTCCCCGAAAAAGGGCGCGTACTTAGTCGTACGTAACCGCATTTTGGGGAGGGCTTTGACGCAGTATCACGC
>DVJC01000049.1 GCA_018710835.1 Candidatus Limadaptatus stercoravium
TCGCCTTATGAGCCGGGAAAGAGCATTCACTCCCTTCCCCGCAAGACGCGCGGTCGTCACTTGCTGTCCTTTTCGCGGATCTCGACGCGGCGGATCTTGCCGGAGATGGTCTTGGGCATCTCGGCGACGAACTCGATGATGCGCGGATACTTGTAGGGCGCGGTGACGCGTTTGACGTGGTTTTGCAGTTCCTTCTTGAGCTCGTCTGAAGGCTCGTAGCCCTTTGCGAGCACTATGGTGGCTTTCACGACGGTGCCGCGCACGGGATCGGGCGCGCCGGTGATGGCGCATTCGAGCACCGAGGGGTGCTCCATGAGGGCGGACTCCACCTCGAAGGGTCCTATGCGGTAGCCGCTGGACTTGATGATGTCGTCCTTTCTGCCCACGAACCAATAAAGCCCGTTTTCGTCGCGCTTGGCGAGGTCGCCGGTGTGGTAGTATTTGCCGCCGCGCGCCGCCCTGGTGCGTTCGGGATCGTTCTTGTAGCTTGCCACCAGACCGTACTGATGGGGACGGAGCCGTACCGCGATCTCGCCGTCCGCGCCGTCGGGCACGGGATTCTCCTCGTCGTCGATGAGGTCGATGTCATAGAGGGGGCAGGGCTTGCCTGAGCTGCCGCTGACGGGCTCCATGAAGTAGAACGTGCCGAGAATGACGCAGGACTCGGACTGCCCGAAGCCTTCGAATATCTTGTGTCCCGTAGCCTCGTAGAACTGCTTGAACACTTCCGCATTGAGCGCTTCGCCGGCGGTGGTGCAGTGCGTGAGCGAGGAGAAGTCGTATTTGGAGAGATCCTCCTTGACGAGGAAACGGTAGATGGTGGGGGGCACGCAGAAAGTCGTGATCTTGTACTTCGAGATGAGGGGGAGCAGATCGGTGGGGGTGAATCTGCCGTGGTAGTCGTAGGCGAACACCGCGCTGCCGGCTATCCACTGGCCGTATATCTTACCCCAGCTGCACTTCGCCCAGCCCGTTTCCGCGGCGGTGAAATGCAGACCGTCGTCCACCACTTTCTGCCAGAAGCACGCGTTGAACACGAATCCCGCGGGATACTCGAAGTTGTGCTGCACCATCTTGGGCATGCCGGTGGTGCCGGACGTGAAGTAGCAAAGCATGGGATCGTCCCATGCCGGACGCGGAAGGGACGGAAGCTCGGCCGGCATGGCGTTCATGCACTCGTCGAAGCAGCGGAACCCCTCGACGGGGAGAGTGAAGAGACACTCCTTTACCGTCTCGCACTTGGGGAGCGCGTGCAGGATATGTTCCACCACGTCCTCTTCGGAGGTGGCGACCAGCATCTTGACGCCGGCGGAATTGCAGCGGTAGACGATGTCTTTCGCCGTCAGCAGATGAGTTGCGGGGATAATGACCGCGCCGAGTTTGCAGCATGCGATGACCAGCACCCAGTACTCCCATCTGCGGTTGAGCATACTCATGACGTAGTCGCCCTTTTTCACGCCCGCGGAGATGAGGAAGTTGACGGCGCGGTTGCTCGCCTCGCTGATGTCGGCGAATGTCATGATTTTTTCTTCTCCGGCGGCGTTGCACCATACGAGCGCACGCTTGTCGGGCGCGATTCTTGCGTATTCGTCCACCACGTCGTAGCCGAAGTTGAAGCCTTCGGGCACGGAAAATCTCACGTTTTTCGCGAAATCGTCGTAATCGGCGAAATCGGTGCGGTTGAGGAATTTGTGAAGCAGATTCATAATGACCTTCTTTCGATTGTGGATTGGAGTCTGTTTATTCTTCTGTCTAAACAGCAATATTTTAAGTATAATATCATACCGCCGCGCATTTGTGTAGCGTTTTGAAAAAATATTTGCCTATCGCACGGCGTTATGATAAAATCATAAAAGTCATAAAGGACGGGCGTAAGGAGAAAAATCATGCAGGACAACGGTCACAGAATGGTAGCCGCCGCTCTTATCGCACTTGCGGGGACGGACGACGTTTACAAAGTGGTGGAAGCGGACGAGATCCTCGAACGTCTCCCTGCCGGCACCTCCATGGACAAGCAGGCGCTGAGCGCGGTGATACGGGATCTCCGCGGCATGGGGTATCTCGACGTCAAGTATTTCACGCCCGACGAATACTGCCTGCTGGTTTCGCCGCGTGCGGCGGAGCTGACGGCGCGCGAAGAGGAACGCGCCAAGGAAGAGCCGGCGGATCCGAGGCCCATCATGTCCGCGGCCGCCGTCAAGCGGGAAAGGACCGGCTCCGGCAGCAGCAGGATCAGCGTCTTTTTCGCCGCGCTGTCAGGCAGCCTCATCGGCGGCGTGATCGTCGCGGTGATAGCGATATTGTTGCAGAAATTCGCACTTTAAGCGTACATAACAGGATATAAACACTGTTTTTGGTCAATCGGAGTTCGGACATGGCGCTCGAAAAACAGCATGTGCTCACCAAGAAAGAGCGTGCGGTCATGCGCGCGGTGTATCTTGCCGCCGACAAGAAGTCGGGGGTGTGTCTGCTGTCGCCCATAGATCTTTTCGACACTCTGTCTTTGGACCTCGACTTCGACGAGGACGAGCTCGACGCCACTCTTGCCGGACTTGAACTGGACGACTATTTCGACGTCACGCGTTCGGACCGCAAGGGCGAGCTGGTGTACTGCATCAACATGCACCGCAAGGGGCTTGCTTTCGCCAGGGTGGAGAAGGCGTTCAGGAGCAACCTGAAGTTCAAGATACTGCTCGCGCTTGCGGGCGGAGTGTGCTCCGGTGCGGCGGCGTGGGGGATAAAGATCCTCATTCAGCAGATTTCCGGATTATGAAACCTTTCGAACTTGTCAGCAGTTATTCTCCGTGCGGAGATCAGCCCGCCGCCATCGACAAACTCGCCGCCGGGCTCGAAAACGGGTTCTCCACGGAAGTTCTTCTCGGCGTGACGGGGAGCGGCAAGACGTTCACGATGGCTAACGTCATCGCGCGCTTGCAGCGTCCCGCGCTCGTCATCGCGCACAACAAGACGCTGGCGGCGCAGCTTTGCAACGAGTTCAGAGAGTTTTTCCCGCACAACCGCGTGGAGTTTTTCGTCAGCTACTACGACTACTATCAGCCGGAAGCGTACATTCCGCGCTCCGACACATACATCGAAAAGGAGCTTGAGATCAACGACGAGATCGACAAGCTCCGCCATTCCGCAACGGCGTCGCTGTGCGAGCGGAGGGACGTCATCGTGGTGGCGAGCGTGTCCTGCATATACGGACTCGGCGCCCCGGTGGACTACTACTCCCAGGCGGTGTCCGTCCGGGAAGGCGACACCGTGGATCAGGACGAGCTGATCAGGCGGCTGGTGGACATACAGTACAAGCGCGCGGATTTCGATTTTGTGCGTTCCACCTTCAGGGTGCGCGGAGATACGGTGGACATTTTTCCGGCGGGCAGCTCGGAGATAGCCGTACGCGTGGAATTTTTCGGCGACACGGTGGACAGAATAAGCGAGATAGACGCCGTGACTTCCTCCGTCATCAACGATCTCAAGCACGCCGTCATATTCCCTGCGTCACACTATGTCATGAGCGGCGACAGGGAGGAGGTATTCCGCCGTATTCTCGCCGACAAACAGGAGAGAGTGGAGTTTTTCCGCGCCAACGGCAAACTCATCGAAGCGCAGCGCATAGACGAACGCGTCAATTACGACGTGGAGATGATGAGGGAAATGGGGTATTGTTCCGGCATTGAGAACTACTCCCGTTACTTCGACGGCAGAAAGCCGGGGCAGCCGCCTTACACGCTGCTGGACTTTTTCCCGAAGGACTTCATCTGTTTCGTGGACGAGAGCCATATGACTCTGCCGCAGATCAGGGGCATGTACAACGGCGACCGCGCGAGGAAGAAGAATCTTGTGGACTACGGATTCCGCCTGCCGGCGGCATACGACAACAGACCGCTTGACTTCGAGGAATTCGACAGCCGCATAAGGCAGATGGTGTGCGTGTCCGCGACTCCCGGCAAGTACGAGCTCGACCGCGCGGACGAGGTGGCGGAACAGCTCATCCGTCCCACGGGACTGCTGGATCCGGAGATCACGGTCAAACCGGTCAAAGGACAGGTGGACGACCTCATCGGCGAGATCAACAAGGTCACCGCGGACGGAGGCAGAGTGCTTGTCACCACGCTCACAAAGAAGATGGCGGAGAGCCTCACGGACTATCTCAAAGAGGTGGGCGTCAAGGTGCGGTATATGCACTCGGACATCGACACGCTGGAACGTATAGACATCGTCGGCGACCTCCGCAAAGGAGAGTTCGACGTGCTGGTGGGTATCAATCTGCTCAGAGAGGGGCTGGACCTGCCGGAAGTGGAGCTTGTCGCCATACTCGACGCGGACAAGGAGGGCTTTCTCCGCAGCGAGAGCGCGCTCATTCAGACGGTCGGCAGGGCGGCGCGAAATGCAAAGGGACGCGTGGTAATGTATGCCGACGAGATGACGGACAGCATGAGCCGCGCCATAGGCGAGACCAACCGCCGCAGAGCGGTGCAGTCGGAGTACAACCGCGAGCACGGCATAGTGCCGCGCACAATAAAGAGCGAGTTCAAAAACACTCTGGAAATCACCAAAAAGCGGGTTGACAACGCCAAATTGTCGCCTCAGGACCTTGTTCGTGAAGTCGAGCGGCTTAAAGGGCTGATGAAGACCGCGTCCGCGGCGTTGGATTTCGAGAAGGCGATCAAGTTGCGCGACGAAATGAACGAACTCAAAAAGCAGATAAAAAAACTGAAATAGAAGAGCGGCGACGTTTCCGCACGCTCCGCGGCACGAAAAGACGGAACGGATGTTATGAAAGAAATATTCATCAAAGGCGCAAAGGAAAACAATCTCAAAAACATAGACCTGGAAATACCGCGCGACAAGCTGGTGGTATTTACCGGGCTGTCCGGCAGCGGGAAATCCTCTCTGGCTTTCGACACTATTTTCGCCGAGGGACAGAGAAGGTATATGGAGAGTCTGTC
>DVJC01000050.1 GCA_018710835.1 Candidatus Limadaptatus stercoravium
GCGAAAGCGGCGAGGAACGCCACCATAGCGAACTTCGCGTATTCGGAGGGCTGCACCGTGAAAAATCCGAGATTTATCCACCGTTTCGCGCCGTAGCTCTCCACGCCGAAGCCGGGGACGAACACCGCCGCGAGCAGCGCGACGCCGACGGCGAACAGGACGAACGAATATTTCTTTATCTTTTCCGGACGGACGAAGGACACCGCGAACATTGCGGCGACGCCAAGCGCCAGCGCGACCGCCTGCGTTTCCACATACCTGAACGCGTCGCCGTACTGCAATTCGGCGGAATAAGAGGACGCCGAATAGATGAACAGCAGTCCCATGCAGGAAAGAACCGCCGCGCTCAACGCAAGCGGTTTGTCGAACGAAAAGAAACCTTCCCTCTTCATTTCTTTCCGCCGAGCCGCGCTACCGCGGCGTCGAAAGCGCGCCCTCGTTCCACGAAACTCGTATAATTGTCATAGCTTTTGGAAGATGGAGAGAACAGCACGTTGGCGCAGCCGAGTTCGTGCGCGAGCTCCACGGCGTCAGCGCACGCGTCGGCGATATCCGGGCTTTCCGTTATGCGTCTGAAGCCGTTCTCTCTGGCGGAGGAAATGATCTTCTGCGCGTTTTCGCCGGTGACCACCGCGCCTTTGACACTGTCGGGCAGCGAGGAGAACAGTTCGGCGAAATTCTCTCCCCTGTCCGCGCCGCCCAGAATGAGCACCGTACCGCCGTCCATGCTCTCCGCCGCGGAAACCGTGGAAAAGACGTTGGTAGCCTTGCTGTCGTTGAATATCTTCACGCCGTCCACCGTACCGCATTCTTTGCGTCTGAACTCCGGGCGGCGGAACGTATGCAGAGCGGAAGCAACCGTATACAGGCTCACCCCCTTTTCGACGGCGACGGCGACGGCGGCGAGCAGGTCCTCAAGCTCTCTCCCGGCGAAATCCAGATCGCACACCTCTGCCACGGGCATTCCGCGGTAACACACGAATCCCGACGAGAGATACGCCCCGTCCACGGGATGCGAAATGCTGAAAGGAACTTTGCGCGCTCTGATCACGGGTTCGAGGGAGAGCACGTTTGCGTCGTCGGCGTTGTATACGGCGACGTCGCTTTCCGACTGGCGCAGAAATACGTTCGCTTTCGCGCCTATGTATCTCGCCATGTTCCCGTGCCTGTCCAGGTGGTCGGGTGTGATGTTGAGCATGACCGCGATGTCCGGCGCGAAGTACCTCGCGCCTTCGAGCTGAAAACTCGACGCCTCTATCACCGCGACTTCCATTGCGTCCAGCTTGTCCGCAATGGATGAAAACGCCGCTCCCACATTGCCTACCGCATGGGAAGGAATGCGCGCGTATTTCAGGATGTGGTCGATGAGCAGCGTGGTCGTGGTCTTGCCGTTGGTACCCGTGACCGCTATCTGCTCCGCGCGGCAGAAAAGCGAGGCGAATTCCAGCTCGCTCAGCACCTGTTTGCCGCCGAGCCGGGCGTCGAGGACGTGCTCGTTGCCGCTCGGCACGCCGGGACTGACGACCACTATATCGCAGTCGTTGAACACCGACGTACAGGATGTGGAATGGCTTTTTGTGGGATTGTCGTCGTAGATGACAGCCCGTCCGCCGTGATCGCGCACGAGCTGCGCCGCGGAAATGCCGCTGATGCCCGCGCCGTAAACGACGACGGTCTTGCCGGTAAGGTTCATACTGCCCTCGCAAAAATCAGAGTGAGAGCGCCCGCGAGCACCGTCAGCACCAGATACAGCGCGCATATCCGCGGCTCGGAATACCCTTTCATCTCCAGATGATGATGGAACGGGGCCATCAGGAATATGCGGCGCTTCGTGAGCTTGAACGCGAGCACCTGCATTATTACTGATATGCTGGACCATACGAACATTATGCCGGCTATCGGCAGGAGAAGTTCCGCGCGCGAGAATACCGCCGCGGTCGCCGCCGCGGCTCCCAGACCCAGAGAGCCGGTGTCACCCATCATCACGGAAGCGGGGTTGGAGTTGAACACGAGGTATCCCAGCAGTCCGCCGAGCAGGGACACACAGAATGCGGAGAGCGAAAAAAGCTGCTCCGCCCGCGTCCCGTCCCCCGCGGAGAGCGCGTCCGAAAAGGCGAGATAGGTGAATATCGCAAATGTGAGGAAATAGCCCGCGGACGTAGTCGCGGCAAGCCCGTCCAGTCCGTCCGTGAGATTGACGGAGTTGGTCGTCGCAATGTAGACGAGCATTACAAAGGGTATTATCCACCACGAAACGTCGCCCCATCCGCCTCCGAAAGGCAGAAAGAGCGAAGTGCCGATCTCCGGCGAAGCGTAGCAGAAATACGCCGCGATCGCGCTGATGCCGAGCTGTCCGATTATCTTCTGGTAGGGCTTGAGTCCGAGGTTGCGGCGGAACTTTATCTTGATGAAATCGTCCAGAAAACCGAGCACGGCGAAGCCGAGCGTGACCGCGAGCGCGACCAGCGAAAACGCCGTCGTTTCAACGGCGCACACTATCACCGCGGGCAGCAGGAATATTATGCCGCCCATGGTGGGAGTGCCCGATTTGTGCTCGTGCTGGGTGACGTAGCCAAGCACCGTCTGCCCGGCTTTCAGCCGCCTGAGCGCCCTTACGGCAAAAGGCGCCGTCGCAAGGGCGAGCACCGCGGACACAATAAGGTATACAAGGAGCAGCACGCCCGGTTTCATCTTGCCTGTCCCCACCTGCGCGCCGCGTCGAAGTCGCTGTACGGCACCCTCTTTCCGCGAATGTCCAGATAGTCCTCGCTGCCTTTGCCCGCGATGACGACGGTGTCGCCTTCCGTCATTTCCGACATTGCGTACGCGACGGCTTCCGTGCGGTCGACGAATGTCTTATAGTCCGCGCCCTTCATGCCCTGCACCACGTCGGCGATGATGCGCTCCGGGTCCTCGAAGCGCGGATTGTCGGAAGTCACTACCGTAAAATCGCTGTACTTCGCCGCCACGGCTCCCATGACGGCGCGCTTCCCCCGGTCGCGCTCGCCGCCGCACCCGAACACCGTGATGAGCCGCGATTTAGTGAGCAAACGCGCGGTGCGCAGCAGATTTTCCAGCCCGTCGGGAGTGTGGGCGTAATCGATGATCACGCTTCCGCGGTCGTTTTTAAGCACGCTGAACCTTCCCTTTACCGCCTTGACCTTCCTGACGGCGTGAGTGAGCGTTTCGGCGGAAACCCCCATTTCGTGGACGGCGGTCATCGCCGCGAGCAGATTGTACACGTTGAACTCTCCCATCAGATGCGATTTCACCTCGACGATGTCGTCGGAGAGGTTGGCCACGAAGCGCACTCCGTCCATGTCCTCGCGCACGTTGACGGCAAAGGAATCCGCGGGATTTTCCAGCCCGTAACTTACGAAAGGAAGTCCGCTTTCTTCCGCGCGCGCCATGAGTTCCCTGCCGTACGGATCGTCCGCGTTCACCACCGCCTTTCTGACGCTGCCGGGCGAAAAATAGGACAGTTTGGTTTCCTTGTACTCCCCGAACGTGCGGAAGTAGTCCAGGTGGTCGCGCGTGAGGTTGGTAAACACTGCGACGTCGGCGGTGATGCCCGCCGTTTTTTCCAGCTTTATCGCGTGCGCCGAAACCTCCGCCGCAACGACGTCCACTCCCCTCGCGCGCATCTTGAACAAAAGTTCGTTCAGCTCAAAGCTGTCGGGAGTGGTGAGGCTCGCCCCCACCTTTTCTCCGTCGATGAAATGCCCTTCCGTTCCTATGATCCCCGTCCTGAACCCTGCGGCGGAAAGCAGCGAGGCAATGTAATGCGCGGTCGAGGTCTTGCCGTTGGTGCCCACCACGGCGACGAATTTCATCCCCTCCGCGGGCCGCCCCCAGAAGTTTTCGGACATGACCGCATACGCCCTGCGCACGTCTTTTACGAGGACGTATCTGCAGTCGGTTTCCGGTTTCGTTTCCGTGACCGCGACAAAGTCGGCGTGCACTTCGCCGAGATGGAGATTGCCGTCGTCGCGGCTCCCTTTCATACAAAAAAACAGGTCGCCGTCACCGACTTCCCCGGAATGGATCCTGAACGATCCCACCTCGAAATCCGCGTCCGCGCATACCGCGGCGACATCTGCTCCGACGAGCAGTTCACTCAGCCTCATAAGGCACCTCCCGTATAGGTTATACGCTTATGTTAAGTATTAAAAAAGCGCCGGTCAACGGCGCGGTAAAATAAGACATCAACGGAAAAATTCAGTGCTTTCAGGTGAAAAGAAGTACGGTGTTCCTGCCGTCAACGACGGTGCCTGCCGCCGGTATCTGTCCCTTTACGGTGCTGCCCTCTCCGTCCGTTTCGACGTGAAGTCCGAGGGCGGCGAGCTTCGCGCGCGCCTGCTGCACGCTCATGCCGGTATAATCCGCCAGCGAAAACGGCGTGCCTACGACTTCCGCCTCTTCTCCCGTAAACTCCGGGCTGACTCCGAGATACGCGAAAATGTTTTCGAACACATCCCCGACAAGCGGCGCGGCGACGAGAGAGCCGTAATACATATATCCCTGCGGTTCGTCCACAAGAAGCAGCACCGCAAAGGGCGCTTCCTCCTCGAAGGAAAATCCGAGGAAGGAAGAAATGTACTTGCCTTGCGCGATGTGTCCGTTCTCATACTTCTGCGCAGTCCCCGTCTTGCCCCCTATGCGGTAACCGGGGACGTACGCGCTCTTGCCGCTGCCGTTCTTGACCACGTTTTCCAGCAAAACGCGCATGGTTTCGGAAGTGGCGGCGGAAACGGTCGTCCCGCGGTCGGGAAAGCTGCCGGATACGGTTTCTCCCGAATATCCGTCCGTTATTCCCGACAACAAGTGCGGAGTTACCAGCCGTCCGCCGTTGACGACGGACGCCGCGGCGGCAAGCATGCCTATAGGAGTCACGGCGACCGCCTGACCGAAGCCTATCCTCGCAAGATCGACGCTTTTCACGCTCTGCTCCGGAATGAATATACCCGAAGTTTCCCCCGTTATATCCACACCCGTCTTGGCACGCAGTCCGAACGCGTCCAGATAGTCGTAAAAGAGTTCCGTCCCCATGGCGAGCGCGCTGTCCATGAACACGCAGTTGCAGCTCTGCTCCACCCCTTCGGCAAACGAGATCGAGCCGTGCCCCTTCGCCTTCCAGCACCTGATCTTCTGTCCGTCCACCACCCGCGTGCCGGAGCAGTAATACCTGTCCGTCACACCCACCTTGCCGGCGTCGAGCGCGGCGGCTGCGGTCAGTATCTTGAAGGTCGATCCCGGCTCGTACACCGTGGAAACCACCGAGCTCTTGGAAGTGCCGAACAGAGTTTCCAGGTCGTCGCGCGGCACGTCGTTCAGATCGAAGGACGGATATTCGGCGAGCGCGAGTATCTCCCCCGTTTCGTAATTCATCACCACGCACGCCGCCGATTTCGGCTGAAACCTCGCCTCCGCGGTGCGCAACGCGCCTTCCGCTATACGCTGTATCGTCGCGTCGAGAGTGGTGACGACGTCCATGCCCTTCACCGCGGGAATATAATAACTCCCTCCGCCTTCGATCTCCCTGCCCACGAGGTCGGTGTCCGTGAGTATCATGCCGTCGGTGCCGGCAAGGTATTTGTCGTAATACGCTTCAAGCCCGGTCTGCCCCTCTCCGTCGAACCCCGTAAATCCGAGAGTCTGAGTCATGAAATCCCCGAACGGGTAATACCTGAGGTTGTCCTCGCCGTAATATATCCCGGAAAGTCCCGATTCCATCAGCGCGTCGAGCTGTTCCTTGTCCGCGCCGCGCGCGACGGTGACTTCCGAGGTGTGCACGGAAATTTTCGCGAGAATATCGTTGTATTCGTACCAGAACACCTCCGCAAGCAGTTTCGCCACGTCCTGCTTGCTTCCCGTGGCATTGGGACGTACATATATGTTGTATCTGGTCGCGGTATCCGCAAGCACGGTACCGTTGCGGTCGAGGATCCTTCCCCTCGCCGCTTCCGTGGGCACGTCGCGCATCCACTGCGTGACAGCCTTTGCCTGCAGATCGCCGCTCTGGACCACCATCACGGCGAACATCTTCCCCAGCACCGCGGCAAAGGAAAAAGCCGCAAGCAGTAATACCGCAAGCAGCCTTTTCCTCGGATTATGAATTATTGGGGATTGATTATGGTCCTTTTTTTGCAGCCTCATACCCAAATGATATTTGGGCGGAAGCCGGTTTATGCGTTCATTCGACCGCCACGACCGAACTGCTCGGCACTGCCGCAGTCCCGTTGTTGAGCGGCTTGGCGTTGACGATGATGAGTATGCCCACTATCGCCACCACTATGACATATGCCGCGATGATAAGTTTCGCTTTGAGTCCGAAACGCGCCTTCTTCTTGGTCTTGTGTTCGGCGCGGTATTTTGCCGCGTAGTCCTCGGAAACGTAGCTTTCCCTCGCCGCTCTCTCGTATCCGGCGGTCTTAGCCGCACTTGCCGTACCCGTCGCGGACAGCCTGTCGTAAAGATCCTCGCCGGAAGCGCGTTCGGCGTCGTTGCGTGTGAATTCGTACAGTCCGCCGGAATAAGCGCGCGTTCCGCGTTCCTCCGCGTAACCGCGTCTTGCGTCGTCTTCGTACCCTCTGTCGTAGCCCGCGTCGTAGCCGGCGTCGGAAGGCGCTCTGCGCTCGCGCGCGGCGTAATCTATCGGACGGTACTCCTCTTCCCTGGGCGCTCTGTAGGGACGCGACGCTTCGTAATCTCTCGCCGCTTCCGCCGAACGGGGCGCACTCTGGGGGCGTCTGTCGAAATCGTAGGCGTAACCTTCTCCGCCGTCGGCGTAACGCACGTCGCTGCCGCCCGTGCGGCGGGCGGAAAATTCGCCGTAAGAAGGAAATCTGTCCGAAGTATATTCGTCGGCGGCGTCCCCCCTGTTGCGACCGAGCAATTCATCCAGCGTAATAGCCATAATTATTCACCTCTCTTTCCTTCTCACTTATTTGCGGCGAGTCTTTCGACAATCCTGAGTTTCGCGCTTTCCGCTCTCGGATTCTCCTCGAGCTCGGCGGCGGACGCCGTTATCGGTTTCGCATTCACGAGCCTGACTTCCTGCACTTTTCCGCATACGCACACCGGAAAATCCGGGGGGCAGGTGCACGACAGCGTCAACTGTCTGAACGCGTTCTTCACTATTCTGTCTTCGAGCGAATGGAAGGTGATCACCGCCATTCTCCCGCCGGGTGCGAGCCGGAGCGCAAGCTCCGTCACCGCCTCTCCGAGTCCTTCGAGTTCTCCGTTCACCTCTATGCGCACCGCCTGGAACACGCGCTTCGCCGGGTGGCCGAATTTGTGCCTCGTCGCCGGAGGATAACATGCCGCGACAAGATCCGCAAGCTGCAGCGTGGTGTCGATCGGGCGCTTTTCCCTCTCCCTCGCGATCCTTGCCGCTATCTTACCGGCCAGCTTCTCTTCGCCGTACTCGCGGAAGATCCTTGCGAGTTCGCTCTCCGTATATCCGTTGACCACGTCGCGTGCGTTCAGCTCCGCACCGCGGTCCATCCTCATGTCGAGAGGCGCGTCTTTCACATAGCTGAACCCTCTCTCCGCGCTGTCTATCTGCCAGCTTGACACACCGAGGTCGAGCAGCACGCCGTCAAGCGTCTTTATGCCCAGTTCGTCCAGCCCGGCGCATGCGTTCTTGAAGTCGTCGCGTACGAAAGTCACTCTGTCCGCATATTCTTCAAGCCGTTTTCCGGCGGCTTCGTGCGCGTCCGCGTCCTTGTCGAAAGCTATCAGCCTGCCGCCTTCCGTCAGCCGCTTTGCTATCTCGTACGAGTGTCCGCCCCCTCCCATCGTGCCGTCGAGGTATATCCCGTCAGGCTTGATCTTCAGAGCCTCGATGCACTCCGCGAGCATGACGGGTTTGTGTGCGAATTCCACCTCACACCCCCAGGCTCCTGATCCTTTCGATCATGCGTTCGAGGTTGTCGCGGTTGAGGACGTTGTAACGGGAGTCCCACGTTTCCGCCGGCCACACTTCGAGGTAAGTCATTTTGCCGGCAAAGACGATCTCCTTCTTTATGCCGACCAGCTTTGCGAGTTCGGCGGGGAGCCTCACCCTGCCCTGCGCGTCCTCTTCGAGGTAATGCGCGTTGGACGTGATGTCGGTGGAGATGTCGTTGGCCTCGGAGTTGGCAAAAGCGTTGTGCTCCGTCACCGCCTCCATGGTCTCCGTGAGCTTGTCCTCCGGGACGATGAAAAGACAGCCTGCTCTGCCGGGGAGAATACAAGACGTGCCGCCCAGCACCTCACGGTACTTGGCGGGGATCCTCATTCTGCCTTTGTCGTCAAGCTGATGACGAACGTTTCCGAGCATGAACTTCGGCATCTCTTCCTCCTTGCCACCATTCTAAACCACTTCTGACCACCGGTCAACAGTTTTTTGAATTTTCCCGAAACTTTTTTCATAGAATAAAAAAATCCACATTTTAGCCGATATTTTTCATAAAAGATTTGCATTATTCAAATCATTGCCGCACAAACGGGATTTTTATTCGTTCAATGTTTAACCATTTTGGTTCAATCGTGAAATATTCGGTTCAATTGTAAACCTTATACATTCCCTTCGCGGAGTCCGTTCCGCCCTGCCGCCACTCCGCCGCTCCGCCCCGGCTCCGCACGCTTTTCGACGCCGCGTCGGACGGCGCGGCGCACGGACCGCGCCTTAAGGCGCCCGCCGCGCTTTTCACCTTTGCCGGGGCTCCGGCATATATTACAGCAAAGCCACAAAAAGGAGGTAAAAAGATGTCTTTTTGCAACTCAAACGGCGCTGACAGATGTCCCGGGAACATCAGCGGCAATCCGATGAACGGACTTTGCGAAAAAGTCTGTATCCAGGTCAAGAAAGTTTTCGACGCGTGCATCTCGCAGACCACGCTCGAAACTTTGTCCGTGACTCTCACCGACCTGACTCCGGCTTCGCCCGTACAACCATTGACGTTCGTCAGCGGTAAATCAACTTCTTCAAGGGGCACCATTACGGCGCTCACGGTCACTCCCCTTGCCGACAGGCCGGGACTTTCCCGCGTGCTCGCAACGGTGTCGATCCCCGTTCAGATCACTTACACCGACGCCAACGGTGTCGAAGGATCGGGTACGGGCACGGTCGCGCTCACCGAGGACATCGTGATGTGCGTGCCCACGGGCAGCGTCTTCCCTGTCGAACTCGCCGCAACGGTCAACATGGCGAGCCCCAACGGCGTTTACGTCAGCGGCACGACATTCTCCATCACCGCATGCACAACGGTGGTCATGAAGGTGCTCGCGGACGTCGACCTGCTCGTCCCCTCGTACGGCTACTGCAAGATCCCGCCCTGTACGGAATTTTCGCAGGAAGTGTGCCAGGG